>NZ_JAMYSY010000001.1:0-361204 GCF_040322175.1 Mesorhizobium sp. M0185
CTCCGCTAAACACGGGGGCTGCGCGGCGGACACGCCGACGTCACCGCAATGCCACGCCATTTTGCAGAACTTGACGCACACAACTAAATACGGGGTCGAACTCATCGTCCGGCCCCGTATTTTGTGCATCACGGGAGAAGGTGCGACACACTCCGTCGGCCTGTGTGCCGCAAGCCGGCGGGGTTGCAGCTTCAGGCGGCGGTGCTGACGCGGCTTGGCCCAAGAATCGATCTGACCTTGTCGGCGACCGCGCGCCCGAGATCGGCGTTGTTTTCGGCGGTGAAGTGAATGCCGTCGACACCGTCCGTGGTGACGAAATCGCCGGCGTTGAGGAAGTCGATCTTCATGAAATCGGCCATCGCCTTGTACTGCCTGGCCAGATCCCTCGACTTTTCGTGACCGCCGCCGAACATGCCCTCGAACCATGGGTCGGGCATCGGGGTGAGCGGCGGCGGCGCAATTACCAGCGCCTTCGGAGCCGGATAGGGCGTGCCGACACCGCCGGCACTTGTCAGGATCTGCCCGACCAGTTTCGCCATTCCATTGGCGATCTCGTAAGGCGTCCGGCGGAAATAAGACTTGGTGTCGTTGGTGCCGAGCATCACGATGACCAGATCCAGCGGCAGATGGCTGGCGATGGCCGAGGGCAGGTAGCTGGCCCCGTTCAGGCGCGGGTCATTGGGGTCGTCGAGGCAGGTCGTGCGCGCGCTCAAGCCTTCTTCGATAATGTGATAGCCTTCGCCGAGCGCCGCCGCCATCACGCCCGTCCAGCGCTGGTCATAGGGGTAGCGGTAGGTCGGTGACCCCTCCTTGACCGGAACCCAGCCCCAGGTCAGCGAGTCGCCATAGCACATGATGTTTTTTGGCGGTGACATCTATGTCTCTCCATCTGTTTACAATTGTCTGAACGCGCGGTTTGTCGGTCTCGGCCAGCGCCGGGCGGTGTTGCCTTTCGCTGTCTCAAGTCATGGGGTTCGCACGCGCACTCCGTAGAAGATCGCCGCGCCGAGGATGATGACGCCCTGGGCGATGAGCTTGCCGGGCTCGTCGATGCCGAGCACCGTCATCACCACGAACAGCAGCGCAAAACACAGCGCACCGAAGAATGGCCCCCAGACGCCGCCGTCGCCGCGGCCGAAGACGACGCCGCCAAGGATCGTTGCCGCGACGGCCAGGATCGGCAGATCGAGGCCCACGCGGACGCTCCCAACGGCAATCGAACCGGTCTGCACCAGAGCCGCGATCGCCGCGATCAGGCCGGCGAGCGCATGCGCCAAGATGACGGTGCGCTGAACCGGCACGCCGGAAAAATGGGCGGCTTCGGCATTCTCCCCGACCGAGGCCACATAGCGGCCAAACACCGTCTGCGACAGCAGCAGCGACACTGCGGCGGTCAGCAGGATCCAGAACAGAACCGGCGTCGGAACCGACAGGAATTTCGTGTTGTAGAGGTCGTTGAACAGCTTCGGCACGTCGCCGGGTGGATTGCCGCTCGACAGGAACTGCACCAGCCCGACCAGGATGATGCTGACCGCCAGCGTGACGATCACCGCTGATACCCGCCGGTTGCCGATCATGAAGCCGTTGAACAGGCCGATGACGAGGCCGGTGGCGAGCGCCAACACGACGAAGAATGGCAGCGACGCGCCGGGGAAGCTGCCCGACGAGATGAAATAGTTGATCAAGAGGATGATGCCGCCGCCGGAGAGGTCGATCGACTTCACCCGCATGACGACGAGTTGCCCCAGCACCAGGATGCCAAGCGGAACGATCTGCCGGATGAAGATGCCCATGATGTTGAGGTTGAGCATGTTCGGCCGCGCGATCCACAGTGTGGCCAAAAGCACGATGAAAACAAAATAGGACGGCGGGATGCGCAGCAGGCGCCGGGCGATCGGACTTGCAAGAACGGCAGCCATCGCTCAGAGCCCCATTTTCTTGCGGGATTGCAGCCCGACCACCGCCAGCAGGATGCCGCCCTTGATCGCGGTCTGGACAAAGGGCGAGACGTTGGCAAGGTTCATGCCGTTGGCCAGCAGCGCCATCACCAGCGCGCCGATCACCGTGCCGTGCAGGCTGCCGATGCCGCCGGAAAGCTGAGTGCCTCCAAGGGCTACGGCGGTGACGGTGTCGAGCTCGAAAAGAAGCCCGACATTCGGATCGCCCGACACGATGCGCCCGGCCAGGAAGACACCGGCAACGGCCGCGAAACAGGAGCAGACCACATAGGCGAGGATGATGTTGCGACGGTCGGAGACGCCGAAGTTGCGGGCCGCACTCTCGGCACCGGAAGCGATGCCGCCACCGATCGCGAACAGATGCAGCCCGTACCGCGATCCGTAGAGCAGTTTCCAGCCCACCAGGATCACGACGATCCCCCAGAAAACCGGATAGGGAATGCCGAGGAAACTGCCGGAAACGGCAGCGATGACGATTTCCGGCACGGTGCCGCCGGAGACGGGACGTAAGATGCGCGTGATGCCAAGCACGATATACTGCGTCGACAGCGTCGCGATGATCGGATGGACGTTGAAGCGGGTGATCGCCAGGCCGTTGATCAACCCGATGAACGCGGCCAGCAGAAAGACCGCCGGGATCAGCACGATCGCCGGCTGGTCCAGCGCCAGCACCGCCGTCGTGAAGCTGATGACCGAGCCGACGGACAGGTCGAGCCCGCCGATCAGCACGACGATGAGCTGTCCGAGCGCCGCGATGATCAGCGGCATCGCCTGGGCAACCAGGTTGAAAAGGTTTTCGGCCGTGGCGAACTGTGTCGTCTCGACGGTCAGCCACAGCGAAATGAGCAAGGCGACCAGCAGCGGCAGGCCCCACAGGCCCTGTCGTGTGTTCCGGCCACTCAGGATGTTGAACAGCGAATGATACATGGAAGCCCCTAATGCTGGCGCGTGGAGCCGCCCATCAGGGCCGCGTCGAGGATCTTGTGTTCCGTCGCCTGCGCCGCCGGCATTTCGGCAACGATGGTGTCGTGGTGGACGACGTAGATGCGGTCGCAGAGCCCAATCAACTCGATCGTCTCGCGCGACAACACCAGCACCGCGCCGCCCTTGCGGGTGAAGTCGCGCAGCAGGTGGTAGATCTCCGACTTGGCGCCGATGTCGACGCCGCGGGTCGGCTCCTCCACCAGCAGAAGATCGAGATCCGCGGCGAGGTAGCGGCCGAGCAGAACCTTTTGCTGGTTGCCGCCCGATAGGGAGGCGACCGGAGCGGATGGACCTACCGCCTTTATGTTCATGACCTCCATCAAGCGGGCGATAACGCTTCGATAGGATCGCGCCGACGCAAGTTCGGATCGCCTCGAATGCAATCCGATGGCAATGTTGTGGGCGATCGGCAGGGCGAGAAAGAGCCCCTCTTCCTTGCGGTCTTCGGGAACGAAACCGACCTTCAGCTGCTGCAAATGGCGAACGCCTGATGATGTCGAGAGCGGCATCTTGAGCGCTTTGCCGTTGATGGAAATCGTCCCCGCAAAGGGATGGTAGCGGCCGATCAGCGATCTCAGGAAGCGCTGCTGGCCCTGCCCCTCCAGCCCTGCCAAAGCGACGATCTCACCCTTGTGCAAAGTCAGCGACAGCGGCTGCGATGTCTCGGTGATCCTGAGGTTTTCGACGCGCAGGATCTCGTCGCCCTTGTCGCCCGTGCGATCGGGAAAAAGGTCCTGGAGTTCGCGTCCGACCATCATGGCGATGAGTTCGTCGGTGGTGATCTCGGATACCACCCTGGTGCCGACCAGCGCGCCGTCCTTCAGCACCGTGACCGTGTCGCACAGCTCGAAGATCTCCTCCATGCGATGCGAGATGTAGACAACAGCCTTTCCCTTATCGCGCAGCCGGCGGATGTTGCGGTTGAGCACATCGACGTCGGCCGCGTTCAGCGCCGCCGTCGGCTCGTCCAGGATGAGCACGCTGGCGTCCGCCTGGATGCAATGCGCGATCTCGACGAATTGCCGCTCGGCGATCGTCAGGTTGGAGACGAGTTGTGATGGGTCGAGGGTGAGGCCGAGTTCGCCAAGCGCCTTGGCGGTCTGGCTGCTCATCTCGGGATAGTCGATCGAGCCGAACCGGGTCGTCGGCTCCCGGCCGAGAAACATGTTCTCTGCGATCGACAGATTGGGCAGCAGCGAGTGCTCCTGGAAAACGGTCGAAATGCCGGCATCCAGCGCGTCGCGCGGCGACTTCAGATCGAGCTTTTCCCCGTTCATGAAGATTTCGCCGGAATCGGGCTGATGCACGCCCGCCAGGATCTTCATGAGCGTCGATTTCCCGGCGCCGTTCTCCCCCATCAGGGCGTGGACGCTGCCCGCCTTCAGATCGAGGGAAACGGAGTGGAGCGCCTTGCTCCCTCCGAACGCCTTCGAAATGTGGGACATCTCGATAAGATTGGTCACGAAACCCTCGAACGAACCGGATTCGACAGATGGAACGGCCTGCGGGGAATGCTTGTCCACTCCCCGCCAGCCACGGCGCCGTCACTTCTTGCCGTAATATTCCTTGAGCTTGTCCACCGGCAGTTCGCTCGGCCACCAGACATTGGCCGTCAAATCGTCGCGATAGTATTTGGCAGCCTTGTCCTTGTCCCAGCCGTCGGGGTTGTAGACATAGCGCTTGTAGAGCTGCTGACCCTCAAGCAGCGCAACAGCGGCGCGCACGCCGGCGGCGCCCTGGGCGGGGCTGTATTCGGGAGAGATCGACTTGAATCCGTCCGTGATCCACTGGCCGAAATAGCCATTGTTGCCCTCGCCCGAAATCGGTGGAATGGGCGTGCCGAACTGCTTGAAGACGTCGACGCAGGCGCGTGTCATGTCGGCGCCGGACGACCAGATGCCGTCGACCTGCGGATTGTTCAGATAGAGTGTCTCGCACAGCTTCTTGGCCTTGTCGTACTGCCAGTCGCCATGCTCCTCGGCGGTGATCTGCACATGCGTGCCCTTGAGCGATTCCAAGAGGCCGTTGTAGCGGTTAGTGTCTTCCGGATGGCCGGCCAGGCCACGCAGGACCCAGATCTTGCCGTTGTCGCCGACGGTCTTCACCAGCCAGTCGCCCATCACCTTGCCGAAATGTTCGGCGCCGCCCTGGATTTCGGTGGTGTAGGCATCGGAATCGATGCGGCCGGTATGAAGAATGACGGGGATGCCGGCGGCGACCGCCTTGGCGATGCTGGCGTTGGCCGATGTGCTGGTCACCGGCTGAACGATGATCGCGTCGACATGTTGCGCGATCAGATCCTCGATATCGGCCACCTGCTTCTTCTGGTCGAAGCCGGCATCGAGCAGGATGAACTTCGAGATGCGCTTGTCCTTTGCTGCGGCATTTTCCGCCTCGTGCGCCACCTGCACGGTCCAGGTGTTTGCGTTGACGCCGAAGTCGCTCATTCCGATGACCCAGGGCGGGTCCTTCTTGAACGCACCGGCCGCGGTCATGCGCGTGTCGTCGGGGCGCGGCGCGACGCCGTCCATCAGCTTGACATCTTCCGCATGCGCCAGGGATGTTACGGCAAGCGCTGATACAACGAGCACTCCCAGACTGACGGTTTTCAGCAATCCTAACATTGAATTCTCCTCCTTGTGGTTGCCCCGGCCGTACGAATGCGTACGGCCGCGAGACGCTCTCCCAATGCACGCTCGTCGTCGCAAACCGACCGATGCACGCAATTCTCCCGCCCCCGAACACATGCGTGTCGAGGTCCAACCTGGGCTGGACGATGATGACGGTTGAGAACTCCTCCGGGCACTTTAGAAGCACAGCGGATTCGGCCTGTCAATAGTTAGTCATGTTGAATGACTATTCCCTTGCTTGCCTTTCACCGCTCCTCTATCCATCATGAATGGCGCTCGCCGGCTTCGGCGCGCTGTCAGTCCCGGCGGGAAAAACATGCGATCAGTATTGTGCTACGGCGACTCCAACACGCACGGCCAGATCCCCGGCAGGGGGCCGCTCGAGCGCTATGGTCCCGATGAGCGTTGGCCGGGGATACTGCGTGCACAGCTGGGGGCCGATTGGTATGTCATCGAGGAAGGATTGAGCGGTCGCACCACCGTCCATGACGATCCGATCGAGGGAGCACACAAGAACGGCCGAACCTATCTTCGCCCTTGCCTGCAGAGCCATGCGACGCTCGACCTCGTCATCATCATGCTCGGCACTAACGACCTGAAGATCCGCTTCAACAAGCCGCCGTCGGAAGTGGCGATGGGGATCGGCTGCCTCGTTTACGACATCAAGGAGCTGGCGCCAGGTCCGGGCGGCACCACGCCCGAAATCATGATCGTGGCGCCGCCGCCGATGCAGGACGACGTCAAGGAATGGAAGTCCATCTTCGCCGGCGCGCCGGAGAAATCGCGCCTGCTGGCGCTCGAGTTCGAGGTTCTGGCGGACTCGCTCGAACTGCACTTTTTCGATGCCGGCTCGGTGGTATCCTGCAGCGAAGCGGACGGGTTTCACATCGATGCCGAAGCCCACAGATTGCTGGGCACGGAGCTGGCCCGCGCGGTCGACGCCATCGGCTGGAGCCGCTCGACATGAGCAACCAAATCGCTGCCAGGCAACGCGCTCTTACCGACGGGGCGACCCTTGCCTGACATGAGATTCGCACCACCCAATCCCTTGCGCATCGCGGATCGTGCGAGCGGGCTGAATGCGTTGAGCGTCCGCAGCTACAATGAGCGGCTGGTGCTATCGTTGCTGCTTCAGAACGAAGGCATTTCGCGGATGGAAATCGGCGAGAAGACCGGCCTGTCGGCGCAGACGGCCTCGGTCATCGTCCGCTCGCTCGAGCAGGAAGGCCTGGTCTCGCAGGGCGAGGCGCAGCGCGGCCGCGTCGGGCCGCCCACCATCCCGCTTTCGCTCAATCCGGAGGGCGCCTATGCGGTCGGCGTCGGCTTCAGCCGGCGCAGGATCGACATCGCGCTCATCGACTTCATCGGCACCGTGCGCTTCCACAAGCAGCTGCCGGCGGATGAAGCCAATCCCTTTCCGCAAAGCAGCGATTTGCTGGGAGCGATCGGGCAGGCCATGACGAGCCTGCCGATCGAGGCGCGCGGCCGGGTCGCCGGCATCGGGCTGGCTGTTCCCGACGAAGTCGACGCCATGGCTGCAATCCGCAACGGATCGAGCACCTCCTTGAAGGCTCTGCAAGGCGAGATCGAAGAGCAGAGCAAGCTGCCGGTTTTCGTGCAGAACGACATCACCGCGGCAGCCGGCGGCGAGAGCATGTTCGGCGTCGCAAAGCCGCTGAACGACTATTTGTTCTTCTATCTCGGCGCGAGACTACAAAGCAGGCTTATCCTCAATCACCAGATCTACAAGGGAAACTCCAGCGCAAGCTTCGATCATGGCCTTGTGCGCCTGGAGAGCGAACTGACCGAGCGCGGGCGCCCGTCCCAAATCATCTGGAGCAGCAACCCGGAGTGGCCTGATCTCGGAGAGGCCTACAGCGAATGGCTGGGGGAATGCTCCAATCGCCTGAAAGCGTCGATTTCGGCGCTGACCCAGTTTGTTGAGTTCAGGACGGTCGTCCTGTCCAGCTATGCGCCGCGGAAAATCGCCAAGGCGTTGTGCGCCGACATCAACCGCGAATTCGTCACCATCGAAGCGTTGCCGGCGCGGGTCACCATCAGCCCGAAGGCCGTGGGAGCGGCGAGCCTACCGTTCAGCTCGCGCTTCATGATCCAGTGATTGTGCCCGAACCGCTCTGTCTAGCCGACCCAGGCGTTCGCCTCGCTTCTGCTAAAACAGCCTCACATTACCACTTAGGTTGTCCTCAAGGGCCGTTCGGAATTCCCGCCCGAATACCCCGGCATGGAGCGAGCGGGCGTTCGATGAGACCAAACCGGCCTTTGGTTGGCCCATGAGCGCCGCGGCTGCACCGGAGACGTCGTTGGAGTTCCGTCAAGCGATGGCGGCCCTTCCGGCATCTGTTTTCGTCGTGACGACGGCGGGTCGCGCTGGAAGGGCCGGCATGACAGCGACGGCCGTTTGCGGATCGGCCGTAGGTCGGCCATGAAATAGAAGGCGGGATGTCTCCCGCCCCCTTTTTTATTACTTCGCGATGCAGGTGGCGACCGTCTCCGGCGTGCAGACGTCGAGGCCGGTGTAGGTCGGATCGGTCGGAGCAGGCTTGCCGTCCTTCATGTCCTTGAGCGCAAACATCGTCTTGTAGCCCATTTCGAACGGACGCTGACCGACCTGGCCGAGGGAGTATCCTTCCTTCATCTGGTCAATCTGCGTGGGCAAGGTATCGGCAACGACAAGGGCCAGTTCCTTCTTGGCGATCTTGTCCTTGTAGGGATCGACCGCAGCACGGTTCGCGTCCGGGACAAATTGCGGGAAGCCGCCGGTCGGCACGAATGCGTCAAGGTTCGGCATCTTCGCCATGTAGTCCTGGAACTGCTGTACCGAAAGCGGAAAGTCGTCGTTTGTATAGAGCGGGCAGCCTGGCGCCTCGGTCCAGCCGTTCTGACCGGTCAAGGGATCGCCGGGCGAAGCGGCTGACTTGGTCCCGGAGAGCGTGTCGCGGATGCCCTGCATGCGCTCGTTATGGTTTGCTGCAGCTGCGCCACCCGACTGGATGCAGATGGTGCCGCCTTTCGGCTTGATCGTCTGCACGATCTTGGCGAGGTTCACGCCAATCTCGTAGTTGTGCGTTCCGACATAGGCGGCGCGCAGGTCCTTGTTCTCGGGCAGCACGTCCGCGTCCCAGGTCAGAACAGGAATACCAGCTTCCTTCGCGGCTTGCAGAGCGACGGCCATGGCTGCCGCGTTCGCCGGTGCAACGGCGATGCCATCGACCTTCTTGGCAACCAGATCCTGCACGATCTGAACCTGTTCCTCACCGCCACCGTGCTCGCCGGGTCCGATGTACATGCACTCGAATGCGCCGTTGGACTCGGCCTCTGCTTTCTTGCAGCCATCACGAGCCTGGTCGAAATATGGGTTGTTCATGTTCTTCGGCACCAGCGCGAATACGAGTTTCTGCTGGGCGTAGGCCTGCCCCGCCGTCAGGGCGGACGCGGCAACCGCCGCCGCCAAAAGATATTTCTTCATCGATGTTCCTCCGTTTGCTGTGTTCACCTCAGGATATTCCACCGGCATAAGCCGGCAGAGCTCTAGCCACGCTTGATGGTGAAGAAGGACTTCAGCGATTTGCCGGAAGTACCCAGACCCAGAAGCACAGCGAGAATTATGAAGATGCCGACAAAGGCACCCTGCCAGTTGGAATCGATGCCTGCCATCAATAGGGCGTTGCGGATGACCTCGAGGAAGGCCGACCCGATGACCGCGCCGAAGGCTGTGCCGTAGCCCCCCATCAGGTTTGCGCCGCCGATAACTGTGCCGGCGATGACGCGCAATTCATACCCGGTGCCGACGGCGTTGATCGCCGAACCGCTATAGCCAAGCAGCAGCAGGGATGCGATCGAGGCGCAGAAGGACGAGAAAACATACGCCTGGAACTTGATCCGATCGACGGGCACGCCCGTCATGCGTGCCGCATTCTCGTTACCGCCGATCGCGAACAGATGGCGGGCCCACGCGGTGAAGATGAATACCCAGCCGAGGGCTAGCGCCATGATCACCATCACCCAGAAATGGGACGAGAACTGCGGTATCCAGTAAGGAGCCCATCCCTCCAGCGAGTGCACCGGCCACTTCGCTTGGCCGATCGCTTTCACGATCGGCGCGTCAGGTCCGAACTGGTAGAGCATCTGGTTGCCTGACAGCACCACGGCAAGTGAACGAGCGATCGACAACATGCCGAGTGTGACCACGAAGGACGGCATGCCGATATAGGCGACGAAAAAGCCGTTGAACGCGCCGCAGGCAACTCCAGCGAGAAGGCCGGAGGCGAACGCCACGTACCAAGGATAATGCCAGGTCAGTAGAAGACCGGCCACGATGGCCACGAGGCCCATGACTGACCCAACGGAAAGATCGATCCCGCCCGTAATCAACACCACGGTCATGCCCAGGCCCATGATGGCGATCAGCGCGAAATTCCGGGTGATGTTGGTTGCGTTTTCGGCTGTGCCGAAGCTCGGTTCCAACACTGCCATAAACGCGACAAGGACGAAGAGCGCGACCGAGACCCAGAAGGCCTGGCTACTTCTCAACTTCTGAAGCGCAGTTTGTTCCATGATGCCGACGACGTCGGCAATCGAGGCGTGGCTTTCCTGGATCGCTTCGGGTTGACTAGGCTGCACGGATCGCTCCCGTGATTAGTCCGGTGATTTCTTCCGGAGATGTCTGAAGGGTGGGTTTGTCGGCAACCTTCGTTCCGCGCCGTAGAACGACGATGCGATCGCACACGGCAAAAACGTCTGGCATGCGGTGGCTAATCAGGATCACCGCGACACCGCGCGCTTTCATGCGCCGGATCAATTCCAGGACCTCAGCAACTTGGCGCACGGAAATCGCAGCGGTCGGTTCGTCCATAATGACGAGTCTGGCGTTGGACAAACGGGTCCGTGAAATCGCAATTGCCTGGCGCTGACCGCCCGACATTTTTTTTACGAGATCGCGTGGCCGCGTTTCTGACTTCAGTTCGCCGAACAGCTCCGCGGAGCGATCGATCATCGCCTGCTTATCGAGTATTCGGAAAGGCCAGATGCCCTTTTTGAGTTCTCGGCCTAGAAACACGTTCTGCGCGGCGGTTAGATTGTCCGCCAGCGCGAGATCCTGATACACGACCTCGATCCCCTCGGCGCGAGCATCGAGCGGCTTATGGAAGTGGCAGGCCTTGCCGCCGACTCTGATCTGCCCTTCGGTCGGGGGAAAATTTCCCGAAATCAGTTTGACCATTGTCGACTTGCCGGCGCCGTTGTCCCCCATCAGGCCGGCCACTTCACCGGGTTCGATCGAAAAGCTGACGTCGGACAGCGCGCGGATTGCTCCGAAGCTTTTGCCGACGCCCTGCACTTCAAGCAAAGACACGTGGTTCATCCTCCCATGGACCGGCGGCTCTTGGAGTCTCGCCTCGCCTCATTTTGCAACGGAAATTGCATATGAAGTTCTTGTGCAACAATGCTTATTGCAGAGTTTTATAATTTGCAACAAATATTTTCGATGTCAATTAACTAACTGTTTTTAATATGATATGTTTTTGCGCGACTTCATGCCGAATCGCTTTCAAGCGATTGCCCAAATGCGGCATCTGCTTTGTTGCAACGGTTTCCTGTTGCACCGGACTGACAGACCTTGGGTAGCGGCTTCCGGTGGTTGCTTAGCGGCTGCGATGCTATCAATGGCCGTTCAGCTCCTTGCCGTTGACCACGAGCATCGGGTCGATCCTGCTCTCGAAGAAATCGAGCACATTGCGCACAGCTGACACGGCCATCCGTTCACCGCATTCGGCGGTGAGGCCGGCAATATGCGGCGACAGGATCACCTGATCGCAGGACAGAAGCGGATTGTCGGCGGCGGGGGGTTCCTCGTCGAACACGTCGAGGCCAGCGGCCGCCACCTTGCCAGACGCAAGGGCTGCAAGAAGTGCCTTTTCGTCGACGACGCCGCCGCGCGCGGTGTTCACGAGCCAGGCTCCCGGCTTCAGAAGGGCGAACTCGCGCTCGCCGATCACAGGAGCATCGCCCTTGGGAGCATGGACGGAAATCGCATCCGCCCATTGAAGGGCCGACGCCAGATCGGAGACGGCTTTAGCAGGGCCTTCCGGCCATCCGATTTTTTCGAGATACGGATCGTAGGCGGCGACTTCCATGGAAAAGGCAGCCGCCATCTTCGCGAGATGCCGGCCGATGCGGCCGTAGCCAAGAATCAGCAGGCGCTTGCCGGCCAGTTCCGAAGCTTCCAGCCGGTTGCGCCAATTCCACACACCCTCGCGAACTGACCGGTCGCCGCGCACAGCATGCTTGGCGCAGGCAAGGAGCATCATCATCGCGTGCTCGGCGACAGATATGGAATTGACGTCTCCGACGACGGCGAGCGTGATCCCACGCTTGTTGAGGGACGGCAAATCGACAGAGTCGTAGCCGACACCGTGGCGGGACACGATCCGGAGCCTGTGCCCCATCTCAACGGTCGCCGCCGAGAGAGGCTGTGTGCGGATCACCAGCCCGTCGGCCTTGTCGATCAGCGGGGCATAACTTGGCTCGGAGACTTCCTCCACGTAATCGTAGGTGATGCCGGCGGCCTGTTCGAGCAAGGAAATTCCAGCCGGATGGAGTTTCCCGGCAACTAGAACATGCGGCATCAGTACCCTCCCTTGGAACCGGCGCTGACGCTTGATCCGCCCGTGAGTTCCCTGAACTTTTTGACGTTCGCTTCCGCCGCACCGGCCAGCATGCGCACGTCGTTGGAGACGGTGGTCATGTTGTAGCCCCACCCGATCGCACGCGCCGCGTAAGCCGGAGTTCCACAGTGCAATGCCGCGGCTATGCCGGCTTTTTTGCAGGCCGCCACGATATGCTGGATGGCCTCGATCATCTCCGGTTCTTCGCGGTCGAAGGCAGGCGGCAAGCGGCCCTGGGTCATGCCGAGGGTCAGGTCGGCCGGACCAACGTAGATCCCGTCCAGTCCAGGGGTCGAAGCGATCGCGTCGAGATTGTCCATCGCCTCGGCCGTCTCAACCATGGCAAAGGCAAGTATCTCGCCATTGGATTCAGAAGCGTAATTGGCACCGGCCGCGAAATTCACACGTGTCGGACCAAAGCTTCGGCTGCCGAGTGGCGGATAGCGCACGTAGCTGACAAACTCGGCCGCCTGTTCGGCGGTATTCACCATCGGACAGATGACGCCGTAAGCACCTGCGTCGAGCACTTTCATGATGATGCCTGGCTCCAGCCAAGGCACCCTGACGAGCGGCACCGTAGCGGAGGCACGCATCGCCTGGAGCATTGGCAGCAGGCCGCTGTAATCGAGCGCTCCATGTTGGAGGTCGACGCCGATGCAGTCGTAACCTTGCGCCGCCATGATCTCGGCGGTGAAACTGTTGCCGATCGAAAGCCAGCCATTGATGGTCGGCTTCCCATCGGCCCAAAGCTGCTTGAGCCTGTTCTTGATCATGAAAAACGCTCCTTAGAATACGATTTGAGCCAGCTTGGTATCGAGATAGTCCCGGATACCTTCCGCGCCGCCTTCCCGGCCCATGCCGGAATGGTTGGTCCCGCCGAACGGCGCCTCGGAAGCCGCTAGCGCAAAGCTGTTGATGCCGACCATTCCGGCCTTGAGCGTCGCGACAACTCTGCGGGCGCGCCCCGCATCCCGGGTGAAGGCATAGGCAGAAAGCCCCATCTTCGAGGCGTTTGCCCGACCCAGGACCTCCTCTTCGGACGAGAAACGGGTGATGGCCGCGATCGGACCAAAATTCTCCTCGGCAAACACGGTCATGTCGTCAGCAACATCGGTAAGGACCGTCGGCTCAAAGAAATGACCGGCGTTGAACGCCGGCGAGCGGCGGCCGCCTGCGGCAATCCTGGCACCGGCCTTTTCCGCGTCGGTAACGATTTGTTCGATTTCGTCGGTCCTCCTGGCATTGATCAAGGGGCCCATCTGCACCGTCGGATCGAGACCATCACCCAGCTTCAGGGCCTTCGCCCGCGTGACGAACCCGTCGACGAAAGCATCATGGACCTTTTCGTGAATGAAAAAGCGGTCTGGCGTGACGCAAACCTGCCCGGCATTGGCGAACTTCGTGGGCACGGACACGTTGAGCGCCCTTTCGATATCCGCGTCGTCGAAGACGATGAGAGGCGCGTTACCGCCAAGCTCCATCGACACCTTCTTCACCGTATCGGCTGCGTCGCGCAGCATTTGCTGCCCGACCCGTGTAGACCCGGTCAGCGAAACCTTGCGCACAAGCGCCGACGCCATCAGCGGCACGTAGGTTGTGGCCGTGGACCCGACGAGAAGACCGACCGTGCCTGGGGGGAGCCTGCCCGCACGCAGGCAGTCGATCATCACCATCGCGACCCCTGGCGTCTGGCTCGAAGGCCGAAGGATGGCCGAACAACCGGCGGCAAGCGCCGGGGCGACCTTGCGGGCGACGAGCGCGGCCGGAAAATTCCATGCCGTAAAGGCCGCCACGACGCCGATCGGCTCATGCAGCACTTCGAAGCGACCTCCGGGGACACGGCTCTCGATGATACGGCCATAAACACGCCGAGCCTCCTCGGCGTACCACCGGAACTGATCCGTCGCCAGAACCCACTCGCGTTCGGATTGGGCAATGGGCTTGCCCGTCTCCAGCGTAATCATGCGGGCGGCTTCGTCCTTGCGCCGGCCCATTTCGTCGGCGATAGCGTGAAGCGCGTCGGCGCGCTCGAACGCGCTCTTTGCTCGCCAGGCAGAAAGGCCACGTTCGGCGGCCGCCAAGGCAGATTGTGTATCGTCCAGCGTCGCGGTTGGAGTGTCGCCCAGTGAGCGTTCGGTGACGGGACTGGCTACGGTCGCCGTGCTTCGGTCGGAAGCGGCGCGCCATTCACCGTCGATGAAAAGTCCGTATTTGTCATACATTGCCGTCACCGATCTCGCTGGTGCTGACCACCCGACGCTCTGCGACAGATTTGATCGCTGCTTCGGCGAGGACCAGCGCAAGGCGTCCGTCCTCGAATAAGACCGACGGCTGGCGTCCATTTTCGATGGCGTCGACGAAGTCGTCGATTTCAGCGTTGAACGCTTCCCTGTATCGCTCGATAAAGAAGTGAAGGTATGGCTGCGCCCGATCGCTCAGCCCATCGGCATAGATACGGGCCTCATGCGCGCGTCGGTTCTCGGAAATCGCCATGCCGGCCGATCCGAAAGCCTCGACGCGCTGATCGTATCCATAGACCGCGCGTCGTGAGTTGTTGATGATGCACTGCTTGCCGCTGGCGGTGCGCAAAACCACGGTCACCGTATCCCAGTCATTCGTCTCGGCCATCAGGTCCGGGTCGACCAGCCGGCTGCCGGTCGCAAAGACCTCAACGGGCTCTTCACCGAGCATGAAGCGAGCCATGTCAAAATCGTGGATTGTCATGTCGCGAAATATGCCGCCGGACACGCGTATGTAGGCAGCTGGCGCCATGCCAGGATCCCGCGACGTGATGATCACCTGGTGGAGCTCGCCGAGCTCGCCACTCTGGATAGCCGCCCGCACCGCAGCATGCCCGGGATCGAAGCGGCGGACGAAGCCAATCATGATGGGCAGCTTGCTTCCACGGATGTTCGCGGCACAGCGATCGACACGCATCAGGTCAAGGTCGATGGGCTTCTCGCACAACACTGGCTTTCCGGCCGCCACTGCCCGCTCAATGTAGTCGACATGGGTATCGGTGGCCGTCGCGATCAACACGGCGTCCACATCGTCCGTGTCAAACATGGCGTCGGCCGAGTCCAACGCGGGAAGGCCGAGCATGGCTGACACTTCGTCGGCGGCGGCGCGATTGACGTCATACACCGCCGCCAGTTTCGTTCGTGGGTGTGCAGCGATATTGGCCGCATGCATGCGCCCGATGCGCCCGCAACCGAGCACGCCAATTCTCAGCATTGCATTCCTCCGCAACAATATTTTTGCAATGATCGTTGCAAAGAGGTTGATTTGTCAATGACTATTTCGTAATAGTCTGCACAACGGAAATTCGCCAGGGAGGAAGCGATGACGAAGACCATTCGTCTGACCATGACGCAGGCGCTCGTGCGCTATTTAAGCAATCAATTCACCGTTATCGACGGCAGCAAGGCTCCGCTGTTTGCGGGCGTGTTCGCCATTTTCGGTCACGGCAATGTCACCTGCCTGTCCGAGGCCTTGGAGGCCGCGCAGGACGTCCTGCCAACATGGCGCGGCCAGAACGAGCAGTCGATGGCACTGGCTGCGATCGGGTTCGCGAAAGCGAAGCGCCGGCGCCAGATCATGATCGCCGCTACCTCTATCGGCCCGGGCGCTCTGAACATGGTGACCGCCGCAGGCGTCGCCCATTCAAATCGGCTTCCGGTACTGATGCTTGCCGGCGACACCTTTGTCAGCCGCCGGCCGGATCCGGTGATGCAGCAGGTCGAGCACTTCGGCGATCCTACAGTAAACGTCAACGACGCGTTCAAGGCGGTGACTCGCTACTGGGACCGTATTGTCCATCCCGAACAGATCATCTCCTCGCTGCCCCAGGCGGTCGCGGTTCTGCTTGATCCGGCCGACTGCGGGCCGGCTTTCATCGCCCTTCCCCAAGACGTGCAGGAGGTCGTCTGGGATTATCCCGAGTCCTTCTTCGAACCCACGGTCCATGCGATTCCGCGCCCCCGGCCGGATCGCGCGCGTCTCGAAGAGGCGGTGCGTCTTCTCAAGGCGGCAAAGCGTCCGCTGATCATTTCAGGCGGCGGCGTGCGTTACTCCGGTGCGGAGGCCGCTGTTGCGAAATTCGCCGAGGCGCGCGGTATTCCGCTTGCCGAAACCATCGCCGGTAGGGGCACGGTGACGCACGACCATCCTGCCCATGTCGGGCCCATTGGCATCGTCGGCTCGACATCGGCGAACGCGCTTGCGGGTGAGGCCGATGTGATCCTGGCCGTCGGCACGCGGCTCATGGACTTCACGACGGGATCGTGGAGTGCGTTCAGCCCCGACGCCAAATTCGTCTCGATCAACGCCGCGCGGTGGGATGCCACGAAGCACCGGGCTCTCGCCGTGGTCGGCGATGCGCTGGAAACCATCAACGAGGTCGAGGCCGCGCTCGGTGACTGGAAAGCCGAAAGCGGCTGGACCGAAAAAGGCAAGGTCGAGTTTGCCAAGTGGAACACCGCGCTCGACGGATTCCAAAAACCCACGAATGACCCGGTTCCGACTTACGCGCAGGTCGTCGGCGTGGTCAACGCGAAGGCCGGCGAGCGGGATCTGCTGATCACCGCGGCAGGCGGGCTTCCCGGGGAAGTCATGAAGAACTGGCGCGTGAAAGAGCCGAACACCTTCGACTGCGAGTTCGGATTTTCCTGCATGGGCTATGAGATCTCAGCCGGATGGGGTGCGGCGATGGCGGATCCGAGCCGCACGCCAATCGTGATGATCGGCGACGGCACCTACATGATGATGAATTCCGACGTCTACTCATCGGTCCTCGCCGGCCACAAGATGATCCTGATCGTCTGTGACAATGGCGGTTATGCGGTGATCAACCGGCTGCAGAATGCCAAGGGCGGCGCGTCGTTCAACAACATGATCAAGGATTGCCGGGTCAAGGAGCCGTTTTCGGTCGACTTCGCCAAGCACGCCGAGGCCATGGGCGCCCTCACGCGGCGGGTAGAGAGCCTTGCGGATCTCGGCCAGGCTGTGGAGTGGGCCAAAGGGACGGATCGCACCACCGTGATCACCATCGTCTCCGATGGCTACACCTGGACACCCGGCGACGCCTGGTGGGATGTCGGCGTGCCGCAGGTCAGCGAGCGGGCCGAGGTGCGCGAGGCCCATTCGATTCAAGCCGAAGGCCGCAAACGGCAGCGCATCGGAGTCTAGGTTTTTCGGACGCCCCCTGGGGCGTCCTCTGCCGGAACGATGCCACACTCCCTGAGCATTGTTCCGGCAGTTTTTTCGCGGCGCCAAAAGTGGGCGGCGGCAGCTGGAATGATGATGGAGATCAAGATGAGAGCCAAGCTCGGCATCGCGCCGATCGCCTGGTGGAACGATGACCTCGCCGAATTGAGCGACGACGTTTCGCTGGAGGAGTGTCTGCGGCAGGCCCGTGAGGCCGGCTTCGCCGGCATGGAGACCGGCCGCCGCTTCCCGATGGACGCGGCGGTTCTCGAGCCCATTCTGAGGCAGCACGGCATGAGCGTCTGCGGCGGCTGGTTCTCCGGTCTGCTGCTTGACGGCGATATCGAAGCGGAGAAAGACCGCATCGCCCAGCAGATGCAGCTCTTCCAGGCCGTCGATGCCCCCTGCATCGTCTACGGCGAGACTGCAGGCACCATACAGGGTGATCGCTCCGCGCCGCTTTCCACCAAGCGGCGGCTCTCGGAAGACGAGATCAGAATCTATGGTCGCAAGATGACTGCCTTCGCCGAATGGTGTTCGGACGAGGGCATGCCGATTTCCTACCACCACCACATGGCCGCGCCGATCGAGACCGAGGAAGAGCTCGACTTCCTGATGAAACATTCCGGCGAGGGTCTGGCCCTGCTTTACGACGCCGGCCACATGGCCTTTGCCGGCGGCGACGTGCTGCGGGTGGTCGACAAGCACCACGCCCGCATTTCGCATGTACACACCAAGGATATCCGCCAGGCAGTCGTGGACGGGCTCGACCGCACCCGGGAAAGTTTTCTCGACGCGGTGGTCAAGGGAGCCTTCACCGTGCCCGGCGACGGCTCGCTCGACTTCGAGGCGATCATCAAGCGCTTGGCGAGCCACGGCTACGAAGGCTGGTTCGTCGTTGAAGCCGAGCAGGATCCCGTCAAAAGCCCGCCGCTCGAAATGGCGAAAATAGGTCACAAGGAATTGCTGCGCGTCATGGCCGCGGCTGGCTACACAGTGGAGGACAAGGCATGAACCGGATGGATGGTAAGATCTGCGTCGTCACCGGATCGACGCAAGGACTGGGCGCGGCTATCGCTCGCCAGCTCGCCCGAGCCGGAGCCGCTGGCCTCGTCACACTTGGTCGTAACGAAACCAAGGGCCGCGCGGTGGCCGCAGACATTTCGCACGCCACGGGCGTGCCCGTGCACTATGTCAACGCCGATCTTGGCAATGTCGAGGATTGCCGCCGCGTGATCGCGGAAGCGGAGCGCGTTTTCGGAAGAATCGACGTGCTGGTCAATGCAGGCGCGCGGACGGACCGAGGCACGATCCTCGACACGTCGCCAGAATTGTTCGACGCCCTGTTCGCCGTGAATGTACGCGGACCTTATTTCCTCATGCAGGAAGCCATCCGGCACATGATCGGCCATGGCATCGAGGGTGCGATCTGCAACATCGGCTCGATTTCGCAGCAGGCCGGCCAGCCCTTCATCAACGTCTACTGCGCCACCAAGGCGGCACTGGCGACACTGACCCGCAACACGGCATTTTCCGTCATGAAGAACCGCATCCGCGTCAACCAGCTGGATATCGGCTGGATGGCGTCCGACCACGAGCGGGAATTGCAGGCGAGCGAGAAGGGCGATCCCGACTGGGAAGCGAAAGCCGTTGCACACCTGCCCTTCGGACGCCTGATCGACCCCCGCGAGGCGGCACGAGCGGTCAACTTTCTCGTTTCGGACGATGCGGGTCTCATGACGGGTGCGGTGGTGGATTACGACCAGACCGTGCTTGGCGCCGCACCCGGTCCCATGGCCGTGCCTGAGAAGGCGATGGCGCTCTGAAGCCATTGGAACCGTCGAAGCGGAGACGGAAAAGAAAGCAGCTGCCCTGTGAGGACCCACATCACTCTTCTGGGCGGCTCCGATAACGGATGAACCGGCGGCCCTGCCGCCAGAAGGAGAGCAAGATGCGGACCATTAAGGGGCCAGCTGTGTTTCTGGCTCAATTCGCGGGCGACGAAGCACCGTTCAACAGCATCGAGGGATTGGCCGGCTGGGCCTCGGCCAAGGGCTTCAAGGGCGTGCAGATACCGACCTGGGACAAGCGCGTCATCGATTTGAAGCAAGCGGCTGAAAGCCAGACCTATTGCGATGACTATGCCGGCAAGCTCGCCGAACACGGCCTGGTTGTCACCGAACTGGCGTCGCATCTGCAAGGTCAGCTTGTGGCCCTGCATCCCGCCTACGATCATCCGGCGGATTCCTTCGCCGCACCCGAGGTGCGGGGCAATCCGGCCGCACGGCAGGCGTGGGCAGTCGAGCAGCTTCATCTCGCCGCCAAGGCGTCGAGGCGTTTCGGCATAGACCGCCATGTCACCTTCTCAGGTTCGCTGCTGTGGCCGTTCCTCTATCCCTATCCGCAATGGACGGATGGGCTGATCGACGACGGTTTCGATGAGCAGGCTCGGCGCTGGCGGCCAATCCTTGATGCCTTCGACGAGAGTGGCGTGGACCTGTGCTACGAAATCCATCCTGCCGAAGACCTGCATGACGGGCTGACCTTCGAGATGTTCCTGGAGCGCGTCGGCAACCATCCGCGCTGCAACATCATGTACGACCCCAGCCATCTCGTGCTGCAGGCGATCGATTATCTCGCCTACATCGACCACTATCACGAGCGCATCAAAATGTTCCACGTCAAGGATGCCGAGTTCCGGCCGGACGGTAAGACCGGCGCCTATGGCGGCTTCCAGCCCTGGATCCGGCGCGCCGGCCGCTTCCGCTCCCCAGGCGACGGACAGATCGACTTCAAGGCGATTTTCTCGAAACTCTCCGGCTACCACTTCGACGGCTGGGCGGTGCTCGAGTGGGAATGCTGCCTCAAGAATTCAGAGGACGGCGCGGCCGAGGGAGCCCGCTTCATCGCCGATCACATCATCCGCGTTTCCGAACGCGCCTTCGACGACTTCGTCAAGGCCAGTGCGGACCGCACGATCAACGATGCCATTTTAGGTATCGACAGGGGGCACGCTCGTGACTGCTGATTTTCAGCGACCGCTTCGGCTCGGCATGGTCGGCGGCGGCGAAGGCGCCTATATCGGCAACATCCATCGCATCTCCGCCCGGTTCGATGGCGCCTTCCAGCTTGTAGCCGGCGCGTTCGACGCGGATGCAGCGCGCGGCCACCGCTTCGCGGCAACGCAAGGTATCGATCCCGCCCGATCCTATGACGACTTCAAGGCCATGATCGCCGCGGAAAACGATCGCGAGGATCGCATCGACGTGGTGGCGATCTGCACGCCAAACCACACCCATTTTCCGATCGCCAAGGCTTTTCTCGAGGCCGGCTACGAGGTGATCTGCGAAAAGCCGCTGACTAACACACTCGAAGACGCGATCGCGCTCGAGCAGCTGGTGCGCGAGACCGGACGCTTCATGGGCGTGACCTATACCTATTCGGGGTATCCGATGGTGCATGAGGCGCGCGAGATCGTGGCAGCAGGCAAGCTTGGCGCGATCCGCATCGTGCAGGTGGAGTATCCCCTGGAATGGATGGCGACGGCCATCGAGACCGCCGGCAATGTCCAGGCCGCCTGGCGCACCGACCCGAAGCGATCGGGGCGTGGCGGCTCGATCGGCGACATCGGCACGCACGCCTATCATCTGGCTGGCTTCGTGACCGGGCTGAAGCTGGAGTCCCTGACAGCAGACCTCGCTTCCTTCGTCGAGGGACGCGTGCTTGACGACAACGCCCATGTGCTGCTGCGCTACGAAGGGGGCGCGCGAGGGCTGCTTTGGTCGTCACAGGTCGCACTCGGCTGCTCGAACGGGATCCGGCTGCGTGTCTTCGGCGAAAAGGGCGGGTTAACCTGGTTCCAGGAGCAACCGAACGAGCTGATTTTCTCACCGCTGTTCGGTCGCACCGAGACCATCAAGCGGGGTGCTGACGATCTGAGTGAGGCAGCGAAGGTGCGAACCCGCACACCGCCCGGCCATCCCGAGGGCTATCTGGAGGCCTTCGCCAATCTCTATCGCGGCTTTGCCGAAGCCATCCACGCCCGTCGCGAGGGGCGCAAGGCAGCGGCAATAGGGTTGAACGTGCCGACCGCTTATGACGGGCTGAAGGGTGTGGCATTCGTCGATGCAGTCGTCGATAGCGCCGAAGCCGAAGGGCAGCCATGGCTGAAACCTCACGCCGTCTGACAGGCCATTGGGGGTGCGCCGACGCAAGGTCGGCGGGCCCTCAATCCTTCCGGGGAGTCTGGGTCAAAACTCAAGTAGCTGGCTACCCAAGTGGTCAGGATGGAAGGGGAGTTGCCCGCTGCCGGAACGAGAAGTTAGCGCCAATGGCGGCCGTTCGGAGGCATGTTCCGGAATGACTTCATTGGGGCTGGACGCGGAATGGCAGCTCTCGTGACCTTAGAGAGCGGACCGTAGGTGGGGTGGACGTCGTCACCACCTGACCTTTTCTAGCATTGAGTTCCAGCCGGTCTGCGGCGTAAGCGGAACGCGATCATGCTGCCGGCGCTACTCAATGCGATTTGATTAGTCGGCATAGCAATCTGACGACCAACGCTAGCTCTGCACGCGTGTCGAAGATTTTCAGGCTGGTCAACCACGTTCGTGGCTTGGCGGCAAAGGACGCCCGCCCCGAACGCGCATACTATCCTGAAAGAACTTCTTCATCTCGCGAAAAGCGGAGAATCCAAAACAGCGGGCAAGCCTTGTCGGCGCAGTAGTGCCCACGCCACAGCGGCGGGCAATCGCGGCCGCGCTTTCAAATGCAATGATCTCCGGCTTTTCAAGTGCTTGCCGAGCTACCTTCTCGAGAGCGGGGGTCAATCGAAGCTCGCGCTTCGCGATCGCAGTTTTGATCTCATCAAGACATTTGGGTCTGTGTGCAAGTACAGGCGATTTCATCCGAAACCCTCCAGACCTTCGAAGAATCGGTAGCCAGCTAGCCCTGAAATCCAGCCCATGACGGCAAGGCGTTCACGAGCCACGTCAGCCCAATCGCTCTGAAGCAAACGATCCAGGCGACGCGGGGAATACGACGGTCTTGTTCCCGTTGAGGAAAACCCGACGATGGATATGGGCGTGGATTGCCCGGGCGAGCACCTGTGCCTCGACGTCGCGGCCGAGGCTGACATAGTCCTCGCTGGACTGCGCATGCGTCACGCGGATCGTGTCCTGCTCGATGATGGGTCCTTCGTCCAGGTCAGCCGTCACGTAATGCGACGTAGCCCCGATCAGCTTCACACCTCGGTCGTGGGCCTGTTTGTACGGATTGGCGCCTTTGAACGAGGGCAGGAAGGAATGGTGGATGTTGATGATCCGGCCAGACATTTTCTGGCACATCTCGTCCGAGAGAACCTGCATGTACCGCGCCAGGACGACCAACTCGGCGCCCGCGTCCTCGACCACGCGCATCTGATGTGCCTCTGCCTCGGCCTTGTTCTCTTTCGTTACCTTGATGAGGTGAAACGGGATGTCGTGGTTCACGACGACCTTCTGGTAGTCCATGTGATTGGAGATCACTCCGACGATGTCAATCGGAAGCGCTCCGATACGCCAGCGATACAGAAGGTCGTTGAGGCAATGGCCAAACCGCGAGACCATTATGATGACCCTGCGCTTGACGCTCTCGTCGAAGAATTCCCACTCCATGCCGAACTGCGAGGCGATTGCTTTGAAGCCCGAACGGAGTTCTTCCAGCCCCCATCCGCCTTCGGAGCGGAAGCTCACCCGCATGAAGAAGTTGCCGGTGTCGGCGTCGTCGAACTGCGCGCTGTCAGTAATGTTGCAGGTTTGGTCGGCGAGGAACGTCGAGATCGCCGCGACAATCCCCCTGGTTGAGCGGCATTTGACGCGAAGTGCAAAGTTCAACATTGGCTCTCTTCCTGGGCGGACTTACGCCTGAAGGCTGCGGCGGAACGCCGTCAGCGTATTGGAAAGCAGGCAGGCGATCGTCATGGGGCCGACGCCGCCAGGGACCGGCGTTATGGCGCCGGCGTGGGCCGCCTCTGCGAATGCGACATCGCCCACGAGCTGCGGCTTACCGTCTCGCGTCACGCGGTTGATGCCGACATCGATCACGACCGCACCTGGCTTGATCCAATCGCCTCGGATCATCTCTGCCCTTCCCACTGCTGCCACCAGGATGTCGGCTGACCGGCAAATGCTCGCCAGATCGCGGGTATGCGAGTGCGCGATGGTGACGGTGCAGTTTCGGACAGCAGCAACTGGGCCATCGGCTTGCCGACGATGTTGCTGCGGCCGATGATGATGGCATGCAGTCCGGACAGGTCGCCGAGCCTTTCCTTCAGGAGCATCAGGCAACCAAGTGGTGTGCACGGCACCAGCGCCTCCTGGCCGGTCGCCAAGCTGCCGGCATTTTGGATATGAAATCCATCAACGTCCTTGCTCGGCACAATGGCATTGAGCACAGCGCTTGCATCGATCTGCGGCGGCAACGGGAGTTGCACGAGGATGCCGTGCACTGCGGGATCGCCGTTCAGCTTCTCAATCAACCCGAGGAGGTCATCTTCGGTGGTCCGCACGGGCAGCCGGTGCTCGAAGGAAGCCATCCCCGCGGCAATAGTCTGGCGATGCTTTGAGGAGACATAGACGGCGCTGGCCGGATCGTCACCCACCAGTACGGCCGCCAGACCAGGCAACAGGCCGGTCTCGCTTGCCCGCTGATGGAGGACGAGCCCGTCCCTCCCCATTTGAAGGATGTCTCTGGATCTGGTTTAGGCTTTCGCCTGCTCCAGGAATTGACGGTATTCCGCCTCCGCGATCGCAACATTGTGCTGCGGCTGCGGGTAGGCTCCCGAACCGACGTCGGCGACGAATTCCTTGAACGCCGCAATCCGCTCCTGTTGGAGCCGCGCATACTCGGCCGCGAAATTGCGATAGGTCTTGGCATGGCGCGGCTTATGGCCATCGGTATGGCCAAGCACGTCCTCGGCGAACAGATATTGCGCATCGGCTCCCGGCCCGGCCCCCATGCCGAGCATGATCATCGAAGTGTTCTTCGAGATGAATGCACCGACTTTGTCAGGGACAACTTCAAGCTCGGCGCCGAAGCAGCCGATGGCCTCAAGCTGCTTCACCTGCTGCCAGACTTTCAGGGCTTCCTGCCCGGTCTTGCCCACCGCCCGAAAGCCTGTCCAGGTGATGTAGGAAGGAATGAGGCCGACATGTGCGACGATTGGCACGTGATTATCGCATAATGTCTTCTGGATGTCATAGGAGGCAGCGCAATAGAAGCAGTCACCTCCCATCGCTGCGAAGTGGAAAGCTGCTCGCAGATAATCCTCGGCAGTTGCGAGAGGTCGGCCCTCAAAGGTTCCCCAGCCACCATACGGCAGACCGACCTGGACGAAGCAGCGCCCAGCCGCCTCACGCATTTGACGACTGAAAAAGCGCCCCTCGATCGACAGCATCTGGATCCCCGCCGCGTTCGCGGCCGCGGCCTCTTCTTCCGTGGTGACATAAAGCATCGAGATCTTCTCGCCGCGCGCCTTCATGGCACGAATGTCTGCGACGGTGGGCCGGGTGTTCTTGGTGACCATTCTTGTTCCTCAGACGGTGAAAGCTTCGCGGAAGGCTAGTAGCGCCGCCTCGGGATCACCGGAGGCAAACGCCTCCATCCCAACCGGCCCGCGGTAGCCCATGTCTTTAAGCGCGCGGGCGATGCCCCGGTAATTGATCTCGCCGGTGCCGGGCTCCATGCGTCCGGGAACGTCGGCCACCTGGACCTCGCCGATCCAAGGCAGACAGGCGCGACAGAGCGCGATCAGATTCCCTTCGCCGATCTGCGCATGGTAGAGATCGAGATTGAGGCGCAGGCCCGGTCGGTTGACGCTCGACACCAGCGCAAGTGTGTCTTCGGCGCGCCCAAACGGCACGCCGGGATGGTCGACCGGAAGGTTCAGATTCTCCAGCGTGAAGGTCACTCCCTCGGCCTCGGCTAGATCCGCGATACGGTTCAGCGTCTCGCGCGCCTTCAGCCACATCGCGCCGGTTATCGTTTCGCAAGGCGTGACCGGCATGCCGCCATCGCCGAGCCCAGTGCCGTGCAAATTGAGCCGCGCGACGCCGAGGCGCTTGCCAACCCCCGCCGTCTCCTTTGCTGTCTTCAACAGTTCGGCGGCACCCTCGTCGTCGGCAAGCCTGCCGCGCAGATAGCCGTTCATGATCGAGAAGATCGCGCCGGATTTCTCCAGCATTGCGAGGTCGTGATCGGGCCAGTTCCAGAGGCCGACCTGGAAGCCTATTTCGGTGAGGCGCTTGACGCGCCATTCCATCGGCCGGTCGCGCCAGAGCATCTCGGCGCATGCCGCAAGCGTAAAGGTATCGGACATGTCAGACCTCGATATACACGCGGCCGTCCTCGACCTTTGTCTTGTAAGTCTTGAGGTTCTCGCACGCCGGTGGCGTCTCTACTTCGCCGGTCGTGAAGTCGAAAACGGAAGCATGCTTGGGGCACTCCACCGTATTCCCCATGACAAGACCGTCGGCAAGGTGGATCTTCTCATGCGTGCAAAGCCCGTCTGTACAATAGAATTCGTCCGCGTCGTTGCGGAAGATTGCGAAGGTACGGTCGCCATTCTCGAAGCGCTTAGCTTCCTCGGCTTCGATTTCATCAGCAGCACAAGCGTCAACCCAGGGCATTGATTCTCTCCTCAGATATCTTGCGGTTTGAAGTCTGCGGGAGCGGACGGCATCACGCCCTGGAGCAGCGCGACGGACTTCTCGAGTCCCTCCAGCGAATTCAGAAGGACGTCTTCGTGCTCGATGGAAAGCCAGCCGTCATAGCCAGCCATCTTGAGTCGGTAGCAGAACTGCCGCCACCACTCCTCGCCGTGCCCGAACCCAAGTGTAATGTAGCTCCAGGACCGTGCCGGAATGTTCATCAGGCTCCCATTCTCAAGCAGCGAGGTCGTTGCCTGAACCGGCCGGTTGAGCATCGTATCCTTGGCGTGAACGTGATAGACGGCCTCGCCTAGCGCGTCGGCGGCAGCGAGAGGATCAGCGCCCATCCAGAACAGGTGCGAGGGGTCGAGATTGGCGCCTAGGACAGGTCCGACCGCTTCCCGCAGTTTCAGGAGCGAGGGCACGTTGTATACGCACTGATTGCCGTGGAGTTCGAGCGCGATGCGATCGACACCGTTTTCCTTCGCCAGCGCCGCGATCTCGGTCCAGAAGGGTATCAGCTTATCTTCCCATTGATATCTAAGGATGGTCTGCGTTTCCGGCGGCCAAGACGAGACGACCCAGTTCGGCATGCTGTCGCCAGCGCTGCCAGCCGGCAGACCGCTCATGGTGCAGACGGTGCGAATGCCCATCTCTCCGGCGACGCGGATCGTGTCTTTCAATCCTTGGCCTTGGGCCGGATCGGTCGGGTGCAGCGGATTGCCGTTTGCGTTGAGGCTGATGATCTCCAGGCCGCGTTCCTCGAAGGCTGCAGCAAACCGCTTCTGCGCTTCCCTGTTACCCAGCATGGACGAAAGCCGGAAATGCGGGGCGGTCGACCAGCCGCAAGTGTTCACCTCGATGCCGGACACCCCCATGCGCTGGGCATGATTGAGCACCGCCTCGAACGGCAGATTGCCGAGACTGTCTGAAACGAAACCCAGCTTCACGCGTAGAACTCCGGCTTTGCAATCATCTGCACAGGCGTACGACGGGCTTCCTTCAGCGCTACCACGCCGGCCTCGGCAACGACGGCGGCGCAGTAGCCGTCCCAACAGTCCGAGGCGGTCGCGGGGAACTCACCAGTCATGACGAAGCGAAGGAAGTCGCGGTTCTGGCGGCGATAGGCATCGTAATAGCGGGTGCGCCAGTCGGCGTCGTAGCTTGTGCTTTGGGTAAGCGCTGACTCCGTTCGGGTGTAGGCAACGTTGTTGGTTGCCACCGCTCCGCGCTCGCCGATCAGTTCGGCGCGGACGTCATAGCCATAGGCGGCGTTGTTGTTGATCTCGATGTTGACGAGCTGCCCGTCCACGGTTTCCAACACCATGAAGACAGGTGCGACACGCGCGTCCGAGCGGCGCGGCTGGAACGCGGAAATAGAGACATATTCAGTGCCGAGCACATATCGCACGACATCGAATTCGTGCGGGGCCGAATTGGTGATAGCCATCGCGCCGGTGAAGTCGGCCGCAGGCGTTTCAACATTGCGGTGAAAATTGTGCATCATCAGCGCCCGGCCGAGATGACCATTATCGAGCGCTTGCTTCATTTCCTGATAGGAGCGGTCGTAACGCCGCATGAAGCCGAGCTGGACGAATTTCGCCCCCGCTTTCTGTTCGGCCTCCATCACGGCGATGCAGTCAGCCGACGCTTGTGACAGGGGTTTTTCGCATAGGACGCGCTTGCCGGCGGCAATGCAGGCCATCGAGAGCGGCGCATGCGTGAAATCGGGACTCGCAATGATCACGGCGTCCACGTCTTGCCGCGTGATGGCGTCCTTGGGGTCGGTGGCAATATCGATGGCGCCACACGCGCCGGCAACAGAACGAGCGCGCTGCTCATCCATGTCGCAGACCAATTGAAGGGTTGCGCCGGGCAGCTCCTCGGCAATTATCTTGGCATGATCCGCGCCCATCAAACCGGCGCCGATCACTGCAATGCGGATTGTCATTTCTGTCCTGCTTTGCTTTTCCGAATTTACGGGCAACGGCCAACTCAGCGGCATGGAGCCACGCCTGGTTGGCGCCTTTAAGAAATCTAACGAGCGGCTGGACCCCCCAGCACCTGGAGGGACGGCGGATGGCCTTCATGCTCGGCCATGTAACCCTCGACCTGGGCTTCGAGGTCGGCCATGGTCTCGCCGCCTGCCATCAGATCTGTGATCTCCTCGCGGGACCTTTGGCCTTTGCGGAAATCGGCGGCGATGGCGCCGCGGATCAGCACCGCGAAATGATCGCCGACGGCCATGGCGTGCATGACCTGATGGGTGATGAAGACCACCGCCAGGCCGCGCCTCTTCGCCTCGTTGACGATACGCAGCACATGCGAGGCCTGCTTGACGCCGAGCGCTGCGGTCGGTTCGTCCAGGATCAGCAAGCGCGCTCCAAAATACACAGCACGGGCAATGGCGAGCGACTGGCGCTCGCCGCCGGACAGTCCCCCAACCAGGCGGTCACCGTCATCGATGCGGGTGATTCCGAAATCGCGTACCGCTTTCACCGCGATTTCGTTGGCGAGCTTGCGGTCGTAGATCTTGAACGGTCCCCAGCCTTTGGTCGGCTCTACGCCGACGAAGAAGGACCGCCCGATGCTCATCAGCGGGAAGGTGCCGCCGAACTGGTGCACTGTGGCGATTCCTTGTGCCTGGGCCTCCCGAGGTCCAGAGAAGGTCACCGGCTGACCGTCCATCAGTATCTGGCCGCTGGTGGGTTTGTGGACACCGGCGAGCGTTTTGATGAGGGTCGACTTGCCGGCGCCGTTGTCACCGAGCAGACAAAGAACTTCGCCAGCGCGCACCGTCAGCGAAATATCGTGCAGGACGTCGATTGGTCCGAAGGACTTGTTGACGTTTCTCAGTTCGAGAATGGCAGGTTTATCGTTCATGGCGGGCTCATCTCCCATCTGCGATCCGGCTGGCCTGACACCGTTGATAGGCGAGGAAATTGACGGTCGATGCTCGTTGATCGATGCGAGCCCATTGCTTGGCTGCGGTAGCAGATCTTTTTTCATGGGTTTGCTGGCTCCCGCGGCACGCTTCGCTCGCGCCGCGGCCTGAAATACAGAGCCAGGTCGCGGAAGGACTGGTTCATCATCACCGCCACCAGAAGCATCACGCCGATGATCAGGTTCGACCAGTTCCGGTCAATCTGGGTGAAGTAGATGCCCTGGCTGACGATGGCGAAGGTGATGGTGCCGACGAAGACACCCACGACCGACCCGAAACCACCGGTCAGCAGCACGCCGCCCACGACCACGGACACGATGGCGTTGAAGATAAAGCTCATGCCACCGGAGACCTGGGCGGAATTGAACAGGATCGCCTGACAGATGCCGACAAAGGTGGCGCTGACTGCGGACAACACAAACAGCGCAATGGTCACGCGGTCTGTCGGAATGCCGGCATTGCGGGCGCTGACGCGGTCGCCGCCCATGGCAAATAGCCAGTTGCCGTAACGGGTCTTGTGCAGAACGAAGCCTGTGATAGCAGCGAAGGCGACCCACCAGATTATGATGATCTGGTGACTGCCGCCGATCAACTGTCCAAAGAGGAATTTCGCCCAGTCCGGCGCGGTCAGGGCAACGCTGGCATTGCCGGTCAGAAGCACCGAAGCACTGAGCACCACCCCCTGCATAGCGACCAGCGTGGCCAGCGTGATGATCAGTGAGGGCACGGAGGTACGGATCGTCAGCAGACCGTTGACCAGGCCTACCGCCACGCCGACTGCCAGCGCTCCAGCTATCCCTACCCCTATTGGCAGTCCGTAGTAACCGGTGAGTATGGCAGTTGTCATCGAACCAACTGGGATCAGAGCGCCGATGGAAATGTCGAGTTCACCTGAGATCATCAGCAGCCCGACGGGAATGGCGACGATGCCGAGATTGGCCGCGAAATTGACCCAACTCGCCGCTCCAACGAGCGTACCCAGATTGGCGCCGCCGAATAGAACGAAGAACAGCACCACGCCAATAAGACTGAGGATCGAGCCGGCTTCGGGACGGCGCAGCACGGATTTGATCACGTCCATCACGGCTGCTTTCCTCTCTTCGAAGAATAGCTGAGTGCCAATTGCCGGAAGGTGTCGTTTGTCAGCACCGCGATCAAAAGAAGCGCGCCGATTATGATGCTTCCGATGTTGGGATCCAGGCTGGTGAAGTAGATGCCCTGGTTCACTATCGAGAAGGTAATCGTGCCAAACACGATGCCAATGATCGAGCCGAAGCCACCCGTGAGCAGAACGCCCCCAATGACCACACACATGATGGAATTGAAGATAAAGGACTGACCAGCCAGAACCTGCGCGCTCTGATAGACCATCACCTCGCTGACCCCGACGAAAGCGGCACTGAAGCCGGATAGCATGAACAGACCGATGGTCAGCCGTTTGGTCGGAATGCCAACGTTGCGCGCGCTTTCCTTGTCGCCACCGAGTGCATAGATCCAGTTGCCCAGGGGGGAGATGTGCAACAGCCAGAACAGGCCAATCACGAACAGCACCCACCACAGGATCGTGACTTGGAACATGCCCCCGAGATAGTCGCCGAAGATTGCCTTGGTAAGCGGGTCTGGCACCAGTGACACGCCGGTGCTGCCGGCGATCTTGACGGTGAGACCTAGCGTCAGGCCCATCGTGAGGAACATGGTGCCGATTGTGATTATGAGTGACGGGATGGTCGTTCTCGTCACGAAGAGCCCGTTGAGGAGGCCGACAGCGAGGCCGAGGCCAAGCGCGGCCGTTATGCCAAGCCAGTCGGGCAGCCCATAGTGACCCGAGATGATGGCAGCGGTAAGCGACGCTGCGGGGATCACGGCGCCGACCGAGATGTCGAGTTCCCCGGCGATCATCAGCAACCCTATCGGCATGGCGATGATCCCAATCTCGGACGCGATGTTCAACCAGCTGGCCGTACCGGCTGCCGATAGGAAGCCGCTTCCGCCGAACAGGCCAAAGAAAAGCAGAACCGCGACCAGGCCGAGGAACGAGCCCGACTCTGGTCGACGCGCCAGCCGGCCGAGGGCGAGTCCGGACCGCATGGGGTCCGCCGCCTGGATCGATGTGGAAGTCACGGGATGTGCCATTGGGTAATCCGCGAGCCGGCGGCCAGCCACGATGAGGCCGCCGCAGGGAGATGGAATGGCCGCCCCCGCTCCATGCGAGGGCGGCACTGAACAAAGGGGCTATCGCGTCCCGGCTTTCACACCAGCGATGGTGGCATCTACGGAAGCCTTGTCGATGATGCCGGGTCCAGTCAGGATCTCACGAGTGGGCACCGTGAGGCCGTAGTTTACATTGCCGTTCAGGATCGCCACGGCGAGGTAGCCCTGCAGGTAGCCCTGCTGATCAATCGCGCAGGCCTGTTTGCCATCCTTGATGTTGTTCAGGATCGTCTCGTCGAAGTTGATGCCGCAGAGACGAACCTTATCACTTTTTCCGGCCTGGGTGAGGCCGTTCATGGCGGAGTTGGCGTCAACGTTACCGATGGTGAACACGGCGGTCACGTCCGAGTGCTGCAACAAATAGGCCTTCACAGCCTGCGCAACAGCTGTAGCTGAACCGAACGACGTGGCGGGCAAGGGCAACACGTCGGCCTCGCCGCCGCCATTCTTCATTCCCTCTTTGAAGCCACCACAATAAGCTTCGATGTTGGCGGCACCCGGGAGGGTGTTAATGCAGACACCTTTCTTGCTGCCGGCTTTGGCCAGGTACTCGCCGCCCGCGACGCCACCCTTGTAGTCGTCAGAGCCGACGTAGTTCAGCGCGCCGAGGCGATCGGCCGCCTTCAACCCGCCAGCATTGTAGATGACCAGGGGAATGCCGGCATCCTTGACGGCCTTGAACGCAGGATCCATTGCTTCTGGCACCCAGTCCGGACCGACAATGGCATCGGCTTTCTGGTCGATGGCTTGGCGGATCAGCTCAGCGGCGTCGACGCCCAGATTGTCATAGTTCTGCGGCCCGAGCCAAGTGACCTTGCCACCCTGGGCCTCGACAACTTTGCCAGCGTCTTCGGCGCCTCGCTTGACGATCGACCAGAACGGATCGTCCGGTTTGCCGCCGATGACGAAGATATTGGCGGCGAGCGTCGCGCCGGTACTGAACCCGATTAGCACCGCTGTCGACACAAGCGTCTTGAAAAGATTCATAGTCTTCCTCCCATTTGCCCCTTGGGGCTTTTCAACTAAAATTCTGGCTGTCCCGGGCCCGCTCCTCACGGGCACAGTCGAAACAGCGATTGGTTCATCATTCCGCCGGCATTCCAGATGCGGGATCGCTGCTGCCTTCCTGCTGGCTCCGCATTTTTTCCTTCTTCTTGCGGAAGCGGGCCTTCATGGCCTCGTCGGCTTCCTTGCTGCCGTCGTGCCAAGTTCCGAACAGCTTATCGAGGGGTACCAGCCCATCGCCGCCGTAATTCACCTCGAAATACTTGTGGTGCAGGTAGTGCACGTAGGAATGGCTATCGAGCTTAAACTTGTCGGTGATTTCGAATGTCTCGAAACCGAGATGACCGTTCACTGCCCCAAATCCCGCTCCGTGCAGCGTGAAGTAGGCGCAGACCGGGTTGGATGGGATCAACAGGTGCAGCCAGGCTTCGGCATGATAGAGGAAGCCTTCGACTGGGTGCATCGACAGCGACGACCAGGGACTTGGATTGATCGAGTTATGGTGGACCGAATGCACCCATTTGTAGAGCGGCGGCCAATGGATTGCCCGGTGAAGGAAGAAGAAATAGACCTCATGCACGGCCGGCGCGATAAGCACCAGGAACGAGAGGTAAAGCCAATTCGTCGTCCATGGCAGCCAGACCGCCCAGCTGTTTGCATAGACCCACAGCATCACGATCTCGACCACTGTCCATAGTGGTATCGTGGCGAAAAACGAGCGGGTGAAATTGTCGATGTTCTGGCTTTGAAACCAAAACACGTCAGACGGCGCGTCCGAAGGGAATTTTGGATTATATTTGAAGCGGTTCTGTTGCTTGCGCTGGAAGTAATAGCGCAGCTCGAAGAAGCCGTAGAAGAAGAATATGCCGGCGGCGTTTAGGCCGTATAGCCAGAAGTAGTTGAGAACTGACAAGGTCGCGAGGCTCTGCCAGCTTGGGATAAGGAAGTTCACCCAAATAATCGACGTGGCAATATGAAAGGCGTTCCACGGCCAAAGAAATTCAGGAATCCACGCCACCACCTTCTTTGCATTGAACGGACGATGCCACATCGGCGCCGGCTCGGCCCGGCGATGCGGAGCCCAGTTACCGCGTTTATCGCGCGTTCCATACTGAAGGTCATCCATCGTAACAGCGCCTCCCTGCGGAGCTATTCCCAACTGGGCTCGTCAAAACATCGGCCCTCAATTGGGTGGCATTCATATCGGAGGCTTGATATTTCTAGAAGGCGAAAATAGTATCAAAGCGACATTTGTATCATTTAATATCAGTCATGATGATATAGATGGGATGGAGCTCATGAGGCGACCGACAATCCACGATCTCGCTACTGCGGCAGGCGTTTCGGTGGCGACCGTGAATCGAATTCTAAGTGGCACCGTTTCAGTACGCCCGAAGACCGTCCAACGAGTACAAAGCGCAGCGGAGGAAATTGGGTTTTACGGAATCGGAGCCATTGATGATCGGGCTCGTAAAATATCTCCACACTACCGATTGGGCTTCCTGCTTCAGCAGTCGACCCGTGATCTCTACCAATTGTTCGGGAAGAAGATTATTGCCGCCTGTCGCGAGCGTCGCGACGAGGTCATCGATCCAATAGTCGACTTCGTGGATCTGCTGACGCCGGAGACAATCGCGAGCCGTCTGATTGCGCTGGGCGATTCATGCGACGCCGTTGCGGTGGTCGCGGCAGATCATCCCATCATTGGCCAGGCCATCCGTTCGCTGAAGGAGATGGGCAAACCGGTTGTCTCCTACATCACGGATCAGTCCGCGCCGGAAAGGGCCGCATATGTAGGCACCGACAACTGGAAACTGGGGCGCACTGCAGCCTTCCTGATTACCCAAACCACTCACGGCCCGGGTCGTATAGCGGTTTTCATAGGCAACCACCGGTATCAATGCCAGGATGTGTCAGACGCCAGTTTCCGTTCCTATTTGCGCGAGCACGCTCCACGGCTAGCGGTAGAGGAAAGCCGTCCGACCCACGAGGAAGCCAGTGAGGCCTATCGAATGGTGACTGAGCTTCTGAAATCGACTGACGATCTTGTCGGAATTCTGATCGTCGGCGGCGGAATAACTGGTGTACTTCGTGCCTTGAGGGAGGTGTCTCCTGAGCGGCGGTCCGGTATCAAAGTAGTATGCCGTGACATTGGACCCGAAACTCGAAAGGGACTGTCTGAGGGCCTGATCACTGCAGCTCTTTGCCACCCGCTCGAATCGACCTCGGCCCTTCTTGTCCAAACGATGATCGATGTCATTGGACCGCAAGCACCATTTGCCACCCTTCAGCGATCCATACCTTTTGAAATCGTCACGCCGGAGAATATCTGACGCAGATGTCAGCTACTGGCGCGGGCGTCCTGCGACCCGATAAGGATGTCCGCTTTCAGGTGACGCACAAACGGACCTCAACGGCTATATTTGGGCGCGAAGCGGCTATGCCCTGCTTCACCTGCGAGTCTGCTTCGGGTCAGATCGCGTCATCGAACCTTCGAAACTGAACGACCGCCAAGGTATCGAATTCGGTCGTTCAGAGTGGGTTTGAAGCAAATCAGAAATTCTGCTGACCCATGGCCTTTTCGATCAGCTTGTCGATCGATACCGCCAGCACGAGAAGCAGTCCCGTCACGATGAGGCGAACGTAGTTCTCGACGCCCATCAGGTTGAGCCCGTTCTGGACTGTTCCGATAACAAGCGCGCCCAACAGGGCCGCGTGAATGGAGCCGCGGCCGCCGAACAGGCTGACGCCGCCGATGACGGTGGCGGCAATTGATTCCAGCAGCAGCGTGCCGCCCCCTACTCCGCCACCGGAGAAGACGCCAACGCCTAGTGCCCGCGACGCGCCCAGTACGCCAGCCAGCGCAGCGATAGCGCCGGCAATAGCGAAGGCCGCCATCTTGATGCGCGCAACCTTGACGCCGGCCCGTCGCGCAGCCTCGTCATTGTTGCCGACCGCATAAAGATAGAGGCCGAACCGGGTTTCCTTGAGGATATACCCGCCTATCCCGAGCAGGATCGCAAAGATCAAAACCACGACTGGTATGCCCTGATGTGCGTTGAGGATCATCACGACGATGGCGCCAAAAATCGCGGCCGCGCCGAGCGGCAGCACAAATCGGCTGAACAGGGAAGCTTCCAGACCGGCGCGCTTTCTGCGGGCAATGCCCGACAGGACCAGAGCGGCAAACGCGACGAGCCCAATCGCCAGCGCGCTCCATGACGTGATCCCCGAAATCTTAGTCTCTGCAATCTTGTCGATACCGGTTCCCATCAAACCGTAGCGGGCGGTCGGAGGCAAAAGCACGAGTTGCAAGCCATTGAGAGCCAGTCCGAGCCCCAGCGTCACCACGAAGGACGGTACGCCGACAAACGTGACCCAGCGCGCCGAAAAGCTGCCGATAGCAGCACCCATTATGATTGCGACCGTCACCGCCAGCCAGGGCGAAACGCCGTAGTCGACAACCAGCTTGGCCATCAGGACCGATGTCACGCCGTTGATCGCTGCGACCGACAAGTCGATTTCCTTGACCAGCAGCACGAACATCAGACCGATCGCCATGATGCCCACAACCGTGCTCTGGACGAGCAGGTTCGACAGGTTCTGCGGTGTCAGGAAGACATTGCTCTGGAGCGCGAAGAACACCCACAGCGCCACCAGCCCGATTATGACGGGCAGCGCACGCATGTCGCTGTTGAGCACTTCGCCGATGGTGCGGCGTTTGACGTCACCGGAAGCGGCGGCCGAGTTTGCCATTCTTGACGTATCCTTCTGATACTTTTCGCCCCGCGGGGCTCAGCCAGCGAGGTTGACTGCCTCGTTGCCACCGACCATCGCGTTGACCACTTGCTCGCCTGTCACTTCACTCGATTTAAAACTCGCGACGTTCGCGCCCAGGCGCATGACCTCTATGCGGTCGGTGGCGTTGACGACGAAATTGTGGATGTCGTGGCTAACCACGACTATGCCGAGCCCTTCGTCGGCCAACGTGCGGACCAGGGCCGAGACCTGTTCGGCTGCGGAGTGGCTGAGTGCGGCTGTCGGCTCGTCGAATATGACGACCTTCGGCGTCCACAGAATGGAACGTGCGATGGCTATGTTCTGTCGCTGGCCGCCAGACATTGCTCCGACAGGACGCGTCAGTGACAGCTGGCCGAGTCGCATGCGCGTCAGCACCTCGCGGGCACGAACTTCGCACTCCGCACGCCGGATCCGTCGGCCGAACCATGTCGGACCGGTCAGCTCGCGCCCGAGAAACAGGTTCTGCACGGCGTCCAGATTGTTGCAGAGCGCTAGATCCTGATAGACGGTCTGGATCCCAAGGGCAGTGGCGTCGGCAGGATTGCCGATTTTCGCCGGTTGGCCTTCGATGGTGTACTCTCCAGAGTCGAAGCCGAAGACGCCCGCCATGATCTTGACGAGCGTGGACTTGCCGGCGCCGTTGTCGCCGACCAGGGCGACCACCTCGCCGGCGTGGACGTCCACCGAAGCCCCCTGAAGAGCATGGACCGACCCGAACGACTTACGGATATTGCGCATCGAAATTAGCGGCGTGGATTTATGCGCCGCACGAACATCGGCGCCGCCGCGGGTTGCTGCCGCTTTGACCATCAGGCTCCTCCCATCAGGTGACCGAAGGACAGCGAGCGCCGCTGTCCTTCGGTCGATCTCGCTATTTGTTGTTCTTCTTGCAGACTTCGGTGTCTTCGATGCCCTTGCAGATTTCTGGCCAGGTCCAGACGCCGGCGGTGACGACGTCCGAGAGATTATCCAAGGTGATGTTCTTCACCGGCAGGAAGACAGCCGGCACATCCATGAACTTGTTGTTCACTTTGCCGTTGATCAGATCCTTTGGCACTCCTTTGCCATTCAGGATCGAAGCCACGACGTCCGCCGCATAGGTCGCTTCAACCTTGAGATCCTTGAGCACGGAGTTGTCCTGCCATCCCTGTGCGACGTACCGCAACGCTTCAACGGTCGCGTCCTGTCCGCCGGTCACCAGCTTGTCGCCAGGCTTGGCCCCCTGGCTGATCAGAGCGGCAACCGAGCCTCCGGTGGTACCGTCATTCATGCCGAGGAAGACATCGACATCACCGCCATTGCGGGTCAGGCAGTCTTCGGCGAAAGATTGAGCCAGCGCCGGATCCCAGTTCTGCGTGTACTGCTCGCAGACGACCTTCACCTTGCCGGAATCGATCAACGGCTGAAGGAATTCGTTCTGGCCCTTTTCATACTGGCCTGTACCGTATTCGCCCTCATTACCCTTCACGCGCGCAACCTTGACCGGCGACTTCTTCATTGCGCTGATCAGCTCGGCGGCGCGCTTGCCTTGGGCTTGGCCAACTGACAATGAGTCGAAGACGACGTGCGCTTCGGCCTTGCCGCCGACCGCGTCGTGATCATAAAGGACCACCGGCACCTTCGCATCAGCTGCCGCCTTAAGACTGCCAGCGGCGAGGTTTGCGTCCGTCGCCGCGAGCACGATCACGCTGGCGCCTTGGGTGATGGCGTCTTCGACCAGCCGCTGCTGCCGCGCCGGATCCCCCTCGCCATTCTGCACGGTCACCTGAGCGTTCGGCGCCTTCTCCTTCATTGCCGCGACAAAGAACGGCGCGTCCCGGCTTGTGAAGCGAATTGTCGTGGTATTCGGCAGTAAAAAGAACACTTTCTTGGCATCTTGAGCATGTGCCGCCGCCAAGGCGCTTGCCATAGCGGTTGCCGTCAGAAATGCGGTCAGAAGTCGCTTCATAGTTTCCTCCCATGGAATACTCAGTTCGCCCCCCTTCACGACGGCACGGGGCACCCCCGAACCGGTTTAAGGATAGGCTGCAACGAAAATTGCAAGATATAAATATTCCGCAATGAACGATGTGTCAACGATGCGACAATGAAATCTTTGCATTGTGCGAAACGCGCAATTTCTATTGCGACATCCAGGCTCGACTGCACCTGGCGCGCTTGGTTCGCAACCGGAATGCCAAGGACGCGGAACGCCCGGGTTGTTGTCGGGGAACCGCTACTGCCCGGTGACGGTGGGTATGCGCGGACTGACAGCGTTGTTCTGCAGTCGCGCCGCGAGTGCAACCGTCAGCGCCTGGGCGAGGCACATTGGGGCGGCAAGCGAACGGGAAAAGGTATATTCATGCTCCGGTACGGCGAAGAGAACACTGGCGTTCTTGGCTAGCGGAGACAGCGTGCTGTCGGAAATAGCAATTATCGGAACTTCGCTGCGAGCGGCCTCTTCCACGACATTGACCACTTCATTGGCGTAGAAGCGAAAGGACACGGCAAACAAGACATCGGTCTTGCGGATCATGCGCGCCATATGCGTAGCAAGTCCGCCGCCGGGATCAAGCAGCACGCAACGTTTGCCCAGCATCGTCAAGATATAGCGGAGAAGTTCGACCACAGGCGTCGATCGCAACTGCCCGATCAGGTAGATCGCGTCGGCCTTTTCGAGAAGGGTCACTGCCTTGGCCAGATCCTCGGGTGGTATCTGTGTCAGCATGTCCTGAAGCGAGGCAATGTCGCGAACCACGAGGTCGCGCATGAATCCGACTTCGCTACGATCAGTTCGCGCTCCCAATTCGCCTTCCAGCGCCTTGATACGAGCCTCGAAGCCGGGCGCGGCGGTCGACAGGCGCTTCTGAAAGCGAGCCTGTAGTTCCTTGTAGCCTTCATATCCGCGCCCCTGCGAAAAGCGCACGAAGCTTGAGGCATGCACTCCGCTGCTATCCCCAATTGCATTCACCGACCTGACAGCAACGTCGTTAGGATTCTGGGTGAGATAGAGCGCGATCTTCTGGTAGGATTTGCTCATTTCGTCGTAGCGGTCGTGGATGAGCCGGATGAGCTCTTCATAGTCACGCGGCGCTTCAGCGGTCGGTTTCATGTTGCACTCTTTCGCAATATTCATTGCACAATGACGCGTCTGCGTCGATTCTGCTAGTGAAATCAGGTGCAACATTGTTTAAGCAAAAGCGCGTGCATGTTGGCGATCAAGCCCGAGCCGCATCATGACCTAGATGCCGAAATCGGGAGGACAATCAACGCGCGAAGATGCTTCGTGCGAGGCCGTCCCTTGCTACCGACGTGAGGGTCGACCGGTCTTCACGCTGTTGCGGCTCGCCCCATCTGATTCACTGTCGGCAATCAGCGAAAGGTAGCGCTCGAGAGCCTTCGAGAACTTGGCTTGCCAGATCTCATGCGCAGTGCGGAGATCTCCGTCGCGCAAGCTTTCGAGTAGCTTGACGACATACTTCTCGGCGTCGCCCTTTCGGTCTGTATAGACAACGCCCAACTGATGGTTGAAGCGCCTCACATCTGCGGTCAGCTCGGAAAAGTAGCGGATGGTCCGCTGCAATCCCGTCGCGTCAATGATCGCTTGCTGGAACTCAAGATCGTTGCGAACGGTCTCGACCTGGCTATCGAGGTTAGCAAACTTGACGGCATTCTCAGCCAATTTTTCGAGACGCTTGAGGTCAACCGAAGCTAGGCGACCTGGTTCCGCGAGCAGATGGTCCAGGGCAATTTTTCCTAGGGCCATCCGGATATTGTAGACTTCGATGACGCTGTCTGCGTCCACCGCCCTGACAGATGCTCCCTTGTTCCGCTTGATCTCGACGAACCCCTCGCGAGCAAGCAGGCGCAATGCTTCCCGGACCGGATGCCGGGAGACGTTCAACATGTCGGTAAGCTGTTGCTCGACGAGCCGGTCGCCGGGCTTGAAGTGCCCGGCAATGATCGCGTTCCGGATTTGCTCCGCAGCGAACTGCGTGCTTTCCATCTGCGTCATGGGAGCCAGAATGGCGCCTGTTTCATTCGCGTGTCGCATCAAGATCCTCATAAGGCGACCGCAGGAGATCGGCTGCACAGGCATTCGGAATGTAGACTATATACGAATGCGATAATCTAATGAGAAGCCTGCCACTAAGCTATCCTTACGGAATAAGTGGAAAACGTTCTGTCCCGCCTGACTTGCCGTTAGAGCGAGACCACCAGGTTCTTCGCCGGAAGGGAGCCAGCACCACGATACGCAGTGAGCTCTATTTCGAAGAGATACTCAGGTCCGCCCAACGGACCACAGCTGACGCAGCTTGCCGGAGAGATGTCCCGGAACTTCTCGCCCATATAGGCCATGACTTCCGGGACGTCTTCCTGGCGCGGAATGAAGATGCGTCGCCGCACAACATCCGCAAGGCTGCTGCCGACCGCCTCAAGCGCGCCTTCGACGTTCTTCATCGCTTGCCTTGCCTGCTCGACGGCCGTCTTAGGCATCACACGGTCTTGTAGTCGCGTCCTGCGGTCAGGGACATGAAGATCCAGTTGTCGAGGGCGACGATCCGCGAATAGCCTTCCTTCTCTTCCAGGATGCTGCCGGACTTTAGACTAGCTTCACGAGTTCCATGCCGTTCTCCAGTGCTGATCAGATCGAGATGCCGCCATCGATCGCCACCGTCTGACCAGTGATCAGCGCGCCGGCGAAACCGAGGAAGACGATAAGCTCCGCGACATCCGCCGTGGTGCAGACTTTCTTCAGAGGTGTGCTGGCGAGGGTGCTCTGGCGACGCTCCTCCGACCATTCAATCGCCCACGAACTTTCGACGACGCCGGGCGCCACCGCGTTGACCCGCACATCGGGCGCGAGCGCACGCGCCAGGTTCTTCGTCAGGTTGATGACCGCGGCCTTGGAGCCGCTATAGGCGATGGTGCTGGCCACGGCGCCGAAGCCGGCGATGGAAGCGGTGTTCACGATCGAACCTTTGGCCACCTTGAGAGCAGGCGCCGCGGCCTTCGAGCACCTGAAAACGCTCATCAGGTTGACGTTCAGCAGATTTGCCCAAAGCTCCTCCGTTATGCTGTCCAGGTCGTTGATCGGCACCGGGACCTTCACGCCCGGTATTCCCGCGTTGTTGACAAGCAGATCGAGACGGCCGAGCTTCGCCACCGCCTCGAGCACCATTGCCTTGGCCTGCCCGGCGTCGCCGACATCGCCTGGAGCACCGATGACGTCGAGCCCCTCTCTTTGGAGCCCAGCGAGAGCAGCCTCGCCCCTCTGGTCGGCCGGTAGATAGTTGATTGCGACCTTGGCGCCTGCCTTGGCCATCATGCGCGCGGTTTCGAGGCCGATGCCCGACGCGCCCCCGGTGACAAGCGCCGCCTTTCCCGTGAGATTGAACGAGATCATGAGTTACCCTTCGATGCTGCGTTTGGATGGAATTCGCTAGGCGACTGAGCTTCTGACGATTTCAATAGGCTTACGATTCTCGCGCCGCAGGAACTTCTGTGTCTGTTCTTTGCGGGGATTGTCGATCACCTCTTCGGCCGTGCCGATTTCGCAGACTTCGCCCTGGCAGAGAAAGGCCACGCGGTCCGCCGATTCCCGAGCGAAATTGATGTCGTGCGTGACAACCACCATCGTCATGCCTTCGCTCTTCAGGAGGCGCATGGTCTCAAGCACTTCGCCGACAAGTTCGGGATCCAGGGCGGAGGTGACCTCGTCGAAGAGCATGTAGCTCGGCTCCATTGCAAGCGCTCGGGCGATGGCGAGACGCTGCTGCTGGCCGCCTGAGAGCTGAGACGGCAAGCTGTCGCCCTTGTCGCCCAGCCCCACATGCTCGAGGTGCTTCTGCGCAAGTGCGCGCGCCACAGCGCGGCTTCGCTTTGAGACCACCCGGGGTGCCAGCGCGACATTTTCCAGCGCCGTGAGGTGCGGGAAGGCGTTGTACTGCTGGAAGACGATGCCCAGCTTGCTGCGCAGCTTGTTGATATCCGTCTTCGGATCGTGGACGCTGATGCCGTCTACGAGGATCTCGCCACCCTGGATCGGTTCGAGCCCGTTGATGCATTGCAGGAGCGTAGATTTTCCCGACCCGCTTGCGCCAATGAGGCAGACGAGTTCGCCCTTTTCGACCGTGAGATCGATGCCCTTGAGCACGATCACCGATCCGAAGGCCTTCTGGACGTTGCTGATGCGGATCATACGCGGACCTTTCTTTCGAGGTGCCGGCTGTACCGGGAAACAGGATAGCAGATAAGGAAATAGAAAAGCCCCGCACCCATCAGCAGCAGCCAGGTCTCATGTGTCCTGGTGATGAGTATCTGGGTGGAACGCATATATTCGATGTAGCCGACCACGCCTGCGAGAGCGCTGTCCTTGATCAGGCTGAGGACGAGCCCGATCCACGGAGCCAGACCCGTCCTGAATGCCAGGGGCATGGATATGTACAAGAGCTCCTGGTAGCCGTTCATGCCGAGCGAGCGAGCGCTCTTGCGGTATTGAACCGGGACTGAGAGCAGGCTCGCCCGGACCACCTCGGCAGTTACTGCCGACATCCAGGCACCAAGTGCGACGGTACCGAACCAAAAGGGTGAAGTGCCGAAGCCCAGGATCGATAGAAGGCTGTTGGCGAGTATCAGCTGGATGATCATCGGCACGCTGCGCAGGATGTCGATGAAGGGGGCCGTGGCGATCCTCACGGTCATTGACACGGTGCGCAACCAGCCAAGGACGATCCCGGCAAGGGTGCCGACAAGGGTTGCTGCGGCGGCCAGCCTGACGGTGTTGAGCAGCCCCTGAGCCAGGAAATAAGCATCCGACCAGGCGAGGCCTTGGTTTGCGAACTGAAACTGCACGCCTAGCTCCTGTATATGAGGCGGAAGGCCAGGTGGGACGAGAACTGCAGCCCTTTGGCGATGAGGTAATAGATCAGCGCCGTGACCAGAAAGAACTCGAATGTCCGGAAGGATGCGGACTGCGCGTACTGCGTGGCGCCCGAGAGCTCCTGCAGTCCGACCAGCATGCCAAGCGAGGTGTTCAGCATTCCCCAGATGCCTTGAGTGACATAGGCGAGGAAGATCACCTTGAACATCTGTGGAAAGATCACATGGATGAAGCTCTGCGGGCTGGTCATGCCGAGTGAGCGCGAAGCCGACAGCTGCTGTCGCGGGATGGCGTTGAGGCCACCCCTGAAGATTTCAGTCATGTATCCGGCGTTGTTGAAGGAAACGGAGATGAGGACGGCTGCGTAGCTCGGGATGTTGATGTGGAAGGCGCCCAGCCCGAAATAAAACAGATAGAGCTGAAAGACAGCAGGCGTGTTGCGCGACAGCTCCACCCACCAGGTCGAAAACCGGTAGGCCCATCCCTCGCCCTGCTGGCGCGCGACAGCCATGGGCATCGCAATGAGCGTGCCGATAATGAAGGCGAGAATGGTGATCTGGATCGTCACCCAAGCTCCGGCCAGCAGCAGGGGCAGTGAATCCCAGACTATGGACCAGTAGAACTGATAGCCGTTCATGCCAATCATCCCATGTTCATGCCGGCAGGGTTTTCCTGCCGGCATGAGCTCAATGGTTAGAAGTTTATGCCTTCAGCTGTCAGCGGCGGCAGCGGACCGTTCCCGTAGTACTTGTGATAGACCTCGGCCCAACGCCCATTCGAAACCTGAGTGAACACGAAAACGCGCGCCCAGTTGAGGAATTGCTGGTCGTCACGTTTGACCGCAATCGATCCGAAGTCGGCGAGGGGGGCAAGTCCGGCCATCACGAACTCCGGGAACTGACCACTTTGCGATAGCGAGTTGAAGACGGCGACATTGATCACGATGGCGTCGATCTTGCCCTGCTGCAGAGCCAGGAAGGTTTCCGCATCGCTCGCAAAGCCGGTGTAGGTCGCACCCGTGCCCTGCCAGCCCTTGCCCAGCTCATCCTTGAAGAGTTGCTCAGGCGTGGTGCCAACGACACCGCCAAGCTTCTTGGATGCCAGGTCGGAGTATTTGGCGATGCCGGTGTCCTTGCGGGTCACGACTGCCATGACGTTGTTGGTGTATGGCTGGGTGAACGCCACGGTCAAGGCACGTGCCGGGGTCGGCGTAGTCGAGGCGATAAGGACGTCGATGCGGTTCGAAACCAGCGCCGGGATACGATCCGGCGAAGGCGTCTCGATGATTTCCGGCTCTGCGCCAAGCGCCTTTGCCATGTCCTTGCAGTACGTCACGTCATAGCCGTCGGGCTCGTTGTTCGAGTCGCGGAAGCCGGCAGGCGGACTGTCCAGCATGATGCCACAACGCAGCTTTTTGTTCTTGATGATCGTGTCGAGCGCGGAGTCGGCATGCGCCTGACCAGCCAGCGTGAATGTGGCGACCGCCGTAGCCAGCAGAGCCCTTATAACCATTTTCATTTCATTCCCCTTTTCTTGATGCAGACCAAGTAGTTTGTTGGCTGAGCAATTGAGGCCGCTCAACTCGCCTTTCTCGCCAGTCCGGGCGTCACGCCGAGAGCTTCGATAGGTCCCACTTCCTTCTCGATCAGCGGCACGACTTCGTTCTTGAATCGAACGATCGAGCGATGCGCCAACTCGATTGGCATGCAGCCGAAGGAGAAGTTGCAGGTGTAGTTGCTTGGATTGAGACGTTTGATGTCCGCGACCATCTTCTCGGCAACGGCGTGCGGATCGCCTACCACCATGTTGTCCGCATATTGGTCGAGCGTGTACTCGCCTTCGAACGCCCGGTTGCTGATAAAGCTGTTGTCGTCCAGCGGCGGTGAGGCCTGGCGAAGATAATGCGCCATACGCCCCACGTACCTGGCCCGCTCCGCCACTTCCAAGGCTTCGCGGCGGCTGTCGGTTATGGCCAGGTATTGCATGATCGCCAACGGCTTGGTCGAAAGCTGCTCGCCGATCGTCTTCCAGGCGTCGTTGAGCCCATCGACCATCTTGTAGAGCACCGGCGATCCGAGCGTGCTGGCTGCAAGGAACGGAACCGCCTTCCACTCCTTGAAGCGCTCGAGGAGCTTGGGGTGGGAGGAGGTCACAAAGATCGGCGGAAGGGGCTTCTGCTGGGTGCTGATCGCGAAATGGGTCTTGGGGAGGGAAATGTACTTTCCCTTGTACTCTACCTCGCCATCGACAAGCGCCTTTTCGATGACGTCCCAATACTCGAGGAAGACGCCGACCCGATCGTCCAGCACGACGTTGTAGCGGTCGAACTCATAGCGCTGATAGCCCGTACCCAGCCCGATGATCAGACGACCCTCGGTCTGCGTGTCGGCGACCGCGATCTCTTGGGCGAGACGAAGCGGATTGTAGAGCGGCAGCACGATAACGCCCGGGCCAAGCTTGATCTTTTTGGTCCACCCCGCCGCGTAGGAGCACATCATCAGCGGCGACGGCGAACTCGAATAGTTGGCGAAATGGTGTTCGGCGAACCACGCGACATCGAAACCGAGCTCATCGGCAGTCTCCACCATCTTGCGCGTATCGCGCATGACGCCCTGGGCACCGTCGGGATGATCGCGAAGCGTCATCAGGTTAAAAAGACCAAGCTGCATTCATTTGCTCCTAAGATCCCTCGGCGACGGCTGTCGACGTTGGCTAACAATCCTATCCAGCCTTCTGCAGGACCATGGGTGAAGTCAGCGCGTAGGCGCCGTTCTGATAGATCAGCGGGTCGACATCGGAGGCGAATGCCACCCCTTCGACCCGCCCGATGATGATGTCGTGCGTAGCATAGGAGATCGCCCGATCCATCTCGCAGAACAGGTTCGCCTGCGCGCTTGGCAGGTAGGGGACGCCTTCCTTTTCGGTCCACTCGCCGATGTCGAATCGCGTCTCGGCTGGCCGTCCGCCACTGAAAGAGTTGGAGATGTCGGCCTGTGAGGCTCGAAGCACGTTGATGCAGTAATGCCCCTCTTCCTTGAGAGGCATGTTGATCGACGAGTTGCGGTTGACGCAGGCAAGGATTGAAATGGGAGCGAAGCTGAGCGGCGTGACCGACGTGACGGTAATGCCATATCGGCGCCCGTCGTGCCTGCACGAGATCACGCAGACCGTCGACGCCACGCGCCGCATCGATTGCCGGAAATGCTCGGTACTCAGGTCCTGCGAGAGCATTATTTGTTTCCTTGTTCCATCTTCAAAATTGCAGATTGTCTACAATCTGTCAATGTGTTTTGGACCACCCCGCTCCAGACGAAACTGCCTTGTTTAATGGTGGTCGTGCGCTCAGGGCCCGGGAGCGGGAATTGCCTGGCCAGATCCTCGACTTGCTCCGCAGATAGATATCGCGGGTTGAGACCGCGCAGCAGAAGGTACAGCTTTGCTGTTTCCTCGAGTTCCTCGATCGCAAAGACGGCGCCCTCAAGGTCCTTGCCGGTCACGACCGGCCCATGGTTGGCCAGCAGGACCGACGTATATTTGCCGGCCAATCCCTTGATGGCCCCGGCGACCGCCGGATCGCCCGGCCTGAAATATGGCACCAGCGCCGTTCGGCCAGCGCGCATGAGATAGTAAGCACTGGTTCGAGCGTTGTTGGCCTACAACCGCGGCGAGCCTCGGGTTTGCGCGATGTTGCGAGTGCCAACGCCGGAGGAGGAAGACCGTCGCCGGTTGGTGCGGGAGCGGAAGGCGCTGACGAACGAGCGGATCAGGCACGTCAACAGGATAAAGGGCCTTTTGTTCAGCCAAGGTGTGTCCGGATACGAACCGTTGAAAGGTGATCGACGCAGATGCCTCGACGCGCTCATTACCGGAGATGGGCGTCCACTGCCGCCAGCGCTCATGGCGCAGATCAGCCGCGAGCTTGATCGCATCGAGTTGCTGATCCAGCAGATCAAGGATGTTGAAGAGGCACGCGACGCCTTGCTCGTCGCGGCAGATGAGCCAACACCGGCCCTGCTGCTCAGCCTCAAGGGAATAGGTCCGGAGTTCGCGGCCGTCCTGTGGTCTGAGGGATTGTCGCGCAAATTTGACAATCGACGACAGGTTGCCGCCTACGCTGGTTTGGTGCCAACGCCCTGGCAAAGTGGGCAGATTAATTGCGAGCAGGGAGTCTCGAAGTCCGGCAATCCTAGGCTCCGGTCGACGCTTGTCCAGGTTGCGTGGCTCTGGGTGCGCCATCAACCCAATTCCGCACTCAGCCAGTGGTTCAGGGCGCGAGTCATCCAGAATGGTGGCCGGTACAAGAAGACGGCGATCATCGCCCTCGCTCGGAAACTGCTTGTTGCGCTGTGGAAATACGTGAACGCCGGAGTCGTTATAGAAGGAGCTCTCCTGACGAAACCATCAGCGTAGACGCCAATCGATTCTAACAATCTCCAGGACCGATCAGGCCTGGCAGATCCTCGGTAGACGAACCGACGAAACTCATGGCCTCAAACAGCCGCCGCTGAAGAATGGTTTCGTCTCTTGGGTCCGAATCCGCCGCAAGCGGGATCATGGAACAGGTGCATGCGCCCTGACCGAATATAAGGTGGACTGGGTTCGTTCGCGAACCGCGTCACGCAAACGGACCCATCGAATGGATCTACGGATTGCCGCGGAGGTACATGACAATGTCGACGTGACGCCGTTTGTAGTTGACCATCCCATATAAGAGTTTCGGGCGCCGGCAGGCGTACGAAGCTCTTCACGGAAGGGTAACTAAAGGCGCATAAGCGGACATTGCCTGGGTTAGGCGGCGCCCGGGTTTGACCCATTCCAGACATTCGGCCCCCTTTTTCGCGAAGGAGGGTCAATTCGACATCGCCTTTTTCTACGGAAAACACAGGTTCTCCCCAAGCGACGCTGCCAGCGCGCCCATCAAGAAGCTGACACTAAACTTCGCGCCTACGCACAAGCGCAAGGCTGGTGGGCTGCCCTTTTAAAGGATGAACCTCGTTCCACTCTAAATCGCCGTCATCGGCGTCCTAATGCTCGCCACGCCGTCTGGCGCTTCCGGCAGCACGATATGATCGGCATGGCCGCCTGCCTGCTGATGGCCATTCTAGCGGTCGTGGTGCTGGTGCCCGGATAACCCGCTGCCGGGGGTGACACAGGGCGCCTCGCGCGACTTCGACTCGCGCATAACCCGGACACCCTATGGCTCCGCTGCGCCAAATGTATTAGACTGATCTCATACACGTCCATCCGCGGGCGAGCGCGCCCGGAGGGTTAGACGATGACGGTCTACAGGCGATTGTTGCTGCCGAGGGCCTTCCCGATCAGGGTCAGGCTTTTCGAAACCGGTTGGCTTCGGCTTGTCAGTCGGGCTCTGGTCGTTGCTTTCCTTTCTTGTTTTGCCGTCGGTGCGGTGACGGCCGGGCCGCTCAACGACGCTGCTCGGGAGGGCGACGCCGGAAAGGTTGCCGAACTCCTGGCACAAGGCGCCAATGTGAACGATCGCGACGAGAGCCGTCAGACCCCGCTGATCGATGCGGCGCTTGCCGGCAAGACCGAGGTCGCCATTGCGTTGATCGGGGCCAAGGCGGACATCGAAGCCCGCAACGATCGCGGCTTCACCGCGCTACATGCGGCAGCCTACTCAGGAAGCCTGGACATCGCAAAATTGCTGCTCGACCACGGGGCCGAGGTCGACGCGTTGAGCACGCACAAGATCACGCCGCTGCATGTGGCAGCAGAAGAGAACCAGACGGCCATCGCGGAGCTGTTGATCTCGCACGGCGCACAGGTCGAGGCAATCCAGGAATACGGGTACACGCCTCTCAGCCGCGCGACATTCTATCAGAGCACCGACGTGATGGTTTTGCTCAAGAAGCACGGCGCGAAGTGCCAACCCAAGGAAACGATGGGGTCGTCGTACAAGGTGTGCATCGCCCTCGGCAACTGACATCGAGAAAGGCTACTGGAGGAGAACATGACAGAGAACCGTTCCAGAACGTTTGACAGTTTGCTTTGCGCGGGAGTAGCCGCCGCCTCCCTCCTCCTCTTCGGCACCGGTGGATCCCACGCCGGCGACGGAGTGAACACCGGATACTTCGGCAATGTCGCCATCCTGGGTTATGATCCGGTAGCATATTTCACCGACGGTCGCGCGACGATGGGTTCGCCCAAGATCTCGAGGAAGTGGCTCGGGGCGACGTGGTACTTCGCCAGCGTCCAACACCGGGATGCCTTTGTTTCCGAGCCGGTGCGCTATGCCCCTCAGTTCGGCGGCTTCTGCACCGGGGGAATGTCAGTTAAGGAGGCATCCGCGAACCTTGACCCGAAAGCCTTCCGCATCGTCAATGGCAAGCTCTTCCTGTTCTCCGGAAAGGAGGGCCTGGAGGAAGACTTCGATGCCAACCCGGCGCCTGTCATTGCGAAAGCGGAAGCCGAATGGCCCGCAGTGGAGGCGAAGGAATTCGAGGCTAGAGCGGCCGCCAACTAGCTCCGGCGCGATGTCGTGAGCCCGCAAGTTGAATGGCGCCCGTCACGGAGACACCGAGAAATACCAGACTGTGACGGAGTCCGGCCAAGCGTACTCGTCCTGCGTATCGCTGCTCCCTAGGGGATTGCGATAGACCGGGGCGCAGAACTTGCGGCCGAGCAAGGTCGCGGTGGATTGCGTGCAGAAGAGGTCGCCATCCACGCTGGACGTGCCGGTGATGATGCTGCTTTGCGAGCTCAGTGCGACATCTCCATTTGCGCTCAGCTCCATGACGAAGGCTGCGCCATTGTGTTGATGTCCTACCCATGTCCGATCGCCCGTTAGGGCTCGGATCGCGGCGGCGCCCAGGCGGTCCTCCTCCCGCCCGCGAAAATCGAAGCTCCGCTCGGGAATCCCCGCGGCGCGAAGGGCGCCCAGCCGGTGATCGAGGTCCTCTTGCCGCCGATGGTGGGCGTAAACGACACGATAACCAGCGAGGTTCTGTTCGGGTATCTCTTTCAGGATTGCTGCAGCCGCATCGTGCGCCTCGGCCATGCGGCCAAGCCGCGCATTTGCCATGGCCAGCGTTTCGAGACCAAGGTCGCTGCGCTCTCCCGGCTGGACCTTGCTCAGCGCCTGCAAAGCCTTCTCGTACTGATGGTTCATGTAGAGCACGAAGCCGTAATAGTCGAAGACCTGAGCGCGCGGCTTGGGATCGAGCCGCAACACGCGTTCCATCGCTGCCAGCGCCTCCAGGTTCTGTCCTGCGTAGGTCAGCACGATCGCCCGATTGAGCTCCGCCTCCGCGCCGTTCGGGTCCAGCGCGACGGCTTTCTGGACCGACGCGATCGCCTGGTCCCATTCGCCGTCCAGCATCTGCAGGATGCCGAGCACGGCATAGGCGCGCGCAGATTGCGGATTGAGCTCCAGCGCCCGCCCTGCCGCTTCGTAGGAGCGCTGGCGAGCGACGGCGCTGAGCATGAGCACCTGGTAGTCGAAGCCGAGCACGTCCACCGTGGCGCGGGCATAGCCCGAGTAAGCATCTGCAAACGTAGGATCGAGCTTGATCGCCTTTTGATACAGGGACAGGGTCTCTCCGAGAGACCTGTTGTCGACCACATAAACCTTCTGCTCGGCTCGGGTGTAGAAATCGTATGCCTCCAGGCTTCGCGTGGGGAGGCGAGCAATCTGCGCTCGTTCGCCTTCCGTCAGACGCACCGAAAGTGCCTCAACGATACGCCCGATCACTTCGTCTTGAAGTGCAAATATCCTGGAGTAGTCGCGGTCGTATCGCTCGGCCCAGATGTTGCTCCCCGTTTGGGCATCGATGAGCTGGACATTGATGCGGACTAGATCTTCCTCCCGCCGGACGCTGCCCTCGACCACGTAACGGACGTTCAACTGCGCCGCGATCTCGTCGACGTCGAGGGATCGATCCTTGAAGGAGAACGCGGAGTTGCGTGCGATGACGAGGAGCCCCGAGATCTTCGAGAGATCGGTGATGAGATCGTCTGCGAGCCCTTCCGCAAAATAATCCTGGCCTGCCTTCTCGCTAAGATCGGTAAACGGTAGCACGGCGATGGAGGGCTTGCCGACCGACGAACCGACCGGGGTGGAACCGTGACCGGCCAGCAGGGCAATCGCTTGCGGCCAGAGAATCACCGCAATCCCCGCTATCAGAGCCAGAACGAGTACCGTGGCGCCGATCACAGGCCATTGCCGAGAGCGCGACTTATTGGCTCCTGCGGTCTGTTCCAGCAGAACCCGATAGGCGCGGACCCGCTCTGGAATGTTCTTGAGACGCTGTTCGCCGAGTGACTTGAAGGTCAGGCCGAGCTTGTTGTGAGCCTGATCGTAGGCCGTTCCCGAGATGACGATGCCGCCAGGATCGCTCAGTCCTTCCAGCCGGGCCGCGATGTTGACGCCGTCGCCGTAGAAGTCGTCCTTGTCGGGGATCACGTCACCAAGGTTGATGCCGATGCGGAACACGATCCGGGTATCTTCGGGAAGACCGAGGTTCTGCTGTGCGGTGACCCGTTGGATTTCAACGGCGCATGCTACGGCATCGACGACGCTCTCGAACGCGACCAAAGCGCCGTCGCCCATGAGCTTGACGATGCGGCCATGGTAGCCCTCGATCGCGGGTTCGATGAATTCGCGCCGGAGCGCCTTGAGCCGCGAGAGTGTGCCCGTCTCGTCCAGCCCCATCAGCCGGCTGTACCCCACCACGTCGGCGGCGAGGATAGCGACCAGCTTCCGTTCGAGATGTTGAACCTGTTCCACTGGGCAGAATTATAAGGAAAGCCCAATGGCAAGACCATACACACTTAGCAGCCAACACCCGTTTCTCCGATGAGGTACGTTACAAAATCGGCTACGGGCGTTCGCCTTGAATTCCGAAAAGGTGATGTTCGACGGAATGTCGGCTCATGGTGCAACCGCGACCTACGTATTCGCCGACGTCAGACTTTCGGGCGACGGCAAAGCTTGCCCCTACGGCCGACATCAGGCGCAAACGCGACTGGCCACGGTCTGTCTGCTTGCAGGAAGAGCAAAACTGATCCCGACGGCCGATATAGGGCGCAAAGCTGCCGTTCGCGTCGTGGAAAACGTACGTCGCCTTCGGGTCGGACTTCCGTTCCCCAGCGGTCGTTCCAGCACCGAGACAGGTCCCTCACGCCCAAAACCGTAGAAAATATCGCAGGGGTTCCGAATGGGGTAAAAGGCGGTAGCGCTCTCCCGCTACCAAATTCTAAAGAAAAATCAGATACATAGAGATGTACCGGTGCCAGTCGTCTCATTGTAGCGGGTCGCGCGATTTTGCAATTTTGACACCCGGTTTTGCAGCAGGGCGCTTCTCTCAAGACAGGGCGATCCGATAGCTGCGAGGGCCATGACCTTTCGGTGCTCTAGATTGCCCTCCCGTACAAGCCTCGAGACAACATCCCATCGAAGCGGTGGCTCTCCTACGCTTTCTTCAGAAATTCCGTCCGGCGTTGAGGAGATCGGCGAGTTTCTCGGGATCGTGCTGGTTCATTCCAACGATGGTTCGGCTGCCCATCTCGGCGGGCCGCCCGGTACGAGCATCATTGACGGTCCAGGTGCCGGTCGGATCCTGAAAAGGTCTGTAGCCCGCGGCGGCTCCAATCGAGTGGCCGGCCGAGATAAGGCCCATTGCGAGCGCCATCACGCGCAATCCGAGATGGCTGGCGACAAGACTGGCCGTGACGGGAATGGTCGCATGGCTTTGGTTCGAGGCGCAGGACGTATCGCCAGGTTTTCTACAACTTCAAGACAGATGCGTCACGCATCATTAATTGAATGCGCCGCATTTTAATATATGCTGCAAGACGTAGAGATAATATCTCAAAGCTGATCAAGAAGGGGGATGCGACCGTGATAACTGCTCCACAGTTGCGTGCCGCGAGGGCGCTCCTTGGCATCGACCAGCGCAGGCTTGCCGAATTGTCCGGTCTTTCCGTGCCGACAATTCAACGCATGGAAGCCAGCGAGTCGATTATTCGGGGTAACGTCGATTCTCTCATGAAGCTGATCGGGGCACTTGACCTCGCCGGCGTGGAATTGATCGCTGAAGGCGCCTCCAGCCAAATCGGCGGGCGCGGCGTGCGACTGAAAGCGGATTTCGACCCCGCCAAAATTCTTGGCGGGGTCGATACGAATGCCAAACTCCCCGTGAGGAGCGTGGCGTGATTTCGGCGGCCGCGGTCCTCCTGTGGGGCGTTGCTGCGCTCCTGGGGACTGCGGTGCTTGCGATTGCGGAAAGCCGCAGATCGGACTCGGGAACACGCCTGATCTACGGCTTGACGCTAGGTATATCGGCGGCCGTGCTCATGGTTGTCGCGAGCCGCATCGCCGACAATCCCGTCACCCCGTCGACTGTGGTGTTGCCTCTTGGATTGCCATGGATTGGCGCTCATTTCCGTTTGGATGCGCTCTCGACTTTCTTCCTCATCGTCGTCAACTTCGGCGGCTCCATGGCCAGCCTTTATGGCCTCGGCTACGGCAGGCATGAGTCTGCGCCGCATCGGGTGCTGCCGTTCTTCCCGGCTTTCCTAGCCGGAATGAACCTTGTCGTGGTGGCCGACGACGCCTTCACTTTCCTGCTTTCCTGGGAATTCATGTCGCTCGCCTCCTGGGCGCTCGTCATGGCGCACCATCGCGAGCAGGACAATGCGCGGGCGGGCTACATCTATCTCGTGATGGCGAGCTTCGGCACACTCGCGCTGCTGCTTGCGTTCGGCCTGCTCGCCGGATCCGATGGAACCTACACATTCGACGCGATGCGAGCCGCCGACCCCACCCCGTTCGCCGCTGCTTTCGTCCTGGTTCTCATGCTGCTGGGCGCCGGCTCCAAGGCTGGACTTGTCCCGCTGCACGTTTGGCTGCCACTCGCTCATCCGGCCGCGCCAAGCCAAGTCTCGGCTCTCATGAGCGGCGTGATGACCAAGGTCGCAGTCTATGGCTTTATACGCGTTATTTTCGATCTGCTCGATGAGCCGGCATGGTGGTCGGGCGTTGCCGTGCTTTTCCTTGGCGGCCTGACGGCGGTTCTCGGCATCCTCTACGCGCTGATGGAAAAGGACCTGAAGCGACTGCTTGCCTATAGCACCATTGAAAACATCGGCGTCATCTTCGTAAGCCTTGGTCTCGCGCTCGCTTTCAAGGCGAACGCCATGCCATCGGCTGCAGCGCTGGCCCTCACCGCCGCGCTGTTCCACGTCCTCAACCATTCCTTTTTCAAGAGCCTGCTGTTTTTCGGCGCGGGCGCCGTGCTGACGGCAACCGGAGAGCGGGATATGGAGAAGCTGGGCGGTCTCATCCACCGCATGCCCTTTACAAGTTTTGCCTTTCTCGTCGGTTGCGTCGCGATCTCGGCACTTCCACCCTTCAACGGCTTCGTCTCCGAATGGCTGGCCTTTCAGGCCATATTGCAGAGCCCCGATCTGCCACAATGGGGACTTAAGGTCATGGTGCCCGCCGTTGGCGGTCTGCTGGCGCTGTCGGCGGCACTGGCCGCGGCCTGCTTCGTAAAGGCGTTCGGGATTACATTCCTCGGCCGGCCACGCTCGGCCGCGGTGGAACTGGCGCATGAGGTCGACCGCTACTCGCTGGCGGCAATGTTCATTCTCGCTGCCCTTTGTCTCCTGGCCGGCATTCTGCCCGGTCTTGTGATAGACGGCCTCTCATCGGTGACACTGCCACTGATCGGCAGCCGGATGCCTGTGCAGATGGCCCAGCCCTGGCTGTCTATCGTGCCGATTGCAGCGAGCCGCAGTTCCTACAACGGCCTGTTGGTGTTCCTGTTCATCGCCTTTTCCGCATCCGCTGCGGCATATGTGATCCATCGCTTTGCATCACATGCACTCCGTCGGGGTCCCGCCTGGGGTTGTGGCTTCCCGGATGTGGTCCCGAGCTCGCAGTACACGGCCGTCAGCTTCGCGCAGCCGATCCGCCGCGTCTTCGGCACGTTCGTATTCCGTGCAAGGGAAACCGTCGAAATGCCGGCACCTGGCGAGACCGGTCCGGCTCGTCTGAATGTCGAAATGCATGATGTGATCTGGGAGACGCTGTACCTGCCTATCGGCCGGGCCCTCGACTTTGCGACCGACCACCTCAACCATCTGCAGTTCCTGACGATCAGGCGCTACCTGACCCTCGTCTTTCTCTTTCTCATTGTCCTGCTCCTGGTGCTCGCACTATGGCCGTGATTCTCGAGTTGGCCGTTCAAGGCGCGCAGATGGCGCTGGTGCTTTTGCTGGCGCCGCTCCTGACCGGATTCGTGCGCAAGGTGAAGGCACGGCTCTTGCGCCGCCAGGGTCCTTCCCTGATCCAACCTTACCGCGATCTCTTGCGGCTGATGCGCAAGGAAGTCGTTCTGGCGGACAACGCATCCTGGCTGTTTCGCGTGACGCCCTATCTGATCTTTGCCACCACCTGGGTCGGCGCGGCGCTCATCCCGACATTCGCCGCCGGCCTCACATTCAGTTGGACCGCCGATCTCATAGCCATTGTCGCACTGCTGGGAAGCGCCCGGTTCTTCCTGGCGCTGGCAGGCATGGACGTCGGCACGAGCTTCGGCGGCATCGGCTCGAGCCGCGAGGTGATGATCGCTTCGCTGGCCGAACCCGCCATGCTGCTCATCGTGTTCAGCCTGGCGCTCGTCGCGGGTGCTACGCAACTCTCAACGGTCGCCGCCTTCATGGGGTCACCGGAGGTTGGCTTGCGGGTGTCGCTCGGGATGTCGCTCATCGCCCTCGTGATGGTGGCGATCGCCGAAAACGCCCGCATACCCGTGGACAACCCATCGACCCATCTGGAACTCACCATGGTTCATGAGGCGATGGTGCTGGAATATTCCGGTCGCCATCTGGCGATGATCGAGTTTGCCGCCTTCCTCAAGCTTCTGCTCTATGTGTCGCTGATTTCCTGCGTCTTCCTACCTTGGGGACTGGCGAGCGCCGGGGCAGGACTGGAATCCCTTGCTCCGGGTGTCGTCGCCTATGTCGGCAAGCTTGCCGTCTGTGGCGTTCTCCTCGCCGTGTTTGAGACTGCCATCGCCAAGATGCGCGTCTTCCGCGTCCCGGATTTCCTCGGGGCAGCGCTGATGCTGGCCCTGCTCGGCACGCTCCTGCTGTTCGTCTCACGGAGCCTCTGATGAACGGCCTCACCTTCGACATCGCTCACCTGCTCGCCGGCGGCCTGGTGCTGGTCAGTTTCATGATGCTGTATCAGGATCGCCTCTTTGCTCTGATCAACGTTTTTGCGCTTCATGCAATCGTGCTGGCCCTGTCCGTAGCTTGGCAGGCATACATTCAGGACGCGCATCATCTCTACGTCACGGCGGCGATCGCCCTCGTCTTCAAGGCGATCGTCATTCCTGTCGGGCTTCATCGCATCATTCAGCGGCTCGGCATCCATCGTGACGTCGAGACCGCCGTCGGCATCGGTACGACGATGCTTGCGGGGATAGGCCTGGTGACCTTGTCCATGGTCCTGATGCTGCGCGTCACTCCCGAGGCTGATCCCCTCGCCCGCGAGGACCTGGCTTTCGCGCTGTCCATCATTTTGCTGGGGCTGCTGGTGATGGTCACCCGCCGCAACGCCGTCAGCCAAGTTGTCGGATTCATGTCGCTCGAGAACGGTCTGGTCCTCGCCGCCACGGGGGCCAAGGGCATGCCTCTGGTCGTCGAGATCAGTGTCGCCTTCTCGATCCTTATCGCCTTCATCGTCATCGGAGTCTTCCTGTTCCGCATTCGCGAGAGGTTCGACTCGGTGGATGTCGGCGCGCTCGACGACTACAGGGGAGAACACCGTTGACCGCGTTTTCCCTCGATGCGGTGGCCGCCATTTTGCTGATACCGGTCTTCGCGGCCGCACTTCTGGCGGCGCTGCCGAAATACCGGATATCGGCGGGCGTCAATGTCGCTGCGAGCTTGCTGACCTTGCTCGCCGCACTGTCCCTTCTTGTCACCGACCGCCCGCAGCCTGGGCAGTATCTGCTCGTCGACGATCTCAATATCGTCTTCATCGTGCTCAACACATTCGTCGGCTTCACCACCAGCGTCTTCAGCGCTTCCTACATTGCCCACGAACTGGAGAGCGGGCGGCTAACAGTCCCGAACTTGCGGTTTTATCACGCAATGTACCAGGTCATGATGTTCGGCATGAACCTGGCGTTCGTGTCGAACAATATTGGCTTGATGTGGGTGGCGGTGGAGCTTGCCACGCTGACCACCGTGCTCATGGTCGGCATCTACCGCACGCACGAAGCGCTGGAGGCCGCCTGGAAATATTTCATTCTGGGCAGCGTCGGCATCGCGCTCGCACTGTTCGGCACCATCCTCGTCTACATGGCTGCACAGCCGGTTGTTGGCGAGGGGACGAATGCGATGGTCTGGACGGTGCTCATCGCTAACGCCGCGCGCTTCGATCCGGCTCTGCTCAATGTCGCCTTCATCTTTCTGCTGCTCGGCTACGGGACGAAGGTCGGCCTTGCGCCCTTGCATGCCTGGCTGCCAGACGCGCATGCTGAGGGTCCAACGCCGATTTCCGCAGTGCTGTCGGGCTTGCTGTTAAACGTCGCACTCTATGCCGTGCTGCGCTTCAAGCTATTGCTCGCGGCAAGTCCGGAAGCGATCGCACCTGGGCCATTGATGATCACGATGGGACTGACGTCGCTTGTCTTCGCGGCCTTCATGCTCTACCGCCGCCGCGACATCAAACGCCTGTTCGCGTACTCCTCGATCGAGCACATGGGCATCATCGTGTTCGCCTTCGGCATAGGAGGCCCGCTCGCCAATTTTGCCGGGCTGCTGCACATGGTCATGCACAGCCTGACCAAGTCGGCGATCTTTTTCACGGTCGGCCACATTGCCCAGGTCAAGGGGACACAGAACATCGCCGAAATCCGGGGACTGACGGAAACACATCCTGCCCTTGGCTGGGCGCTCGTCATCGGCGTCGTTGCCATTGCCGGCCTCCCTCCGCTCGGTATCTTCATGAGCGAATTCCTGGTCGTGAGTTCGACATTTGCAAGACACCCTCTTTTGGCGATGCCCTTGGTTTTCGGGATTCTGCTCGCTTTCGGCGCCCTGCTGCTTCGACTGACCGGCGTCGCTTTCGGCGAACCGCGCGGCAGCACTGCACCCGCCGAGGCGTCCTACATTCCGATGTATTCCCACTTGGCGTTGGTGTTTGCCGCCGGCATCTATCTGCCGCCACCGCTGGTCACATGGTTCCAGCACGTCGCAAGTATCCTGGGGTGAGCAGAAGAGAGAAAGAGCATGCCCGCGCTGATCGACCTCATCCTTGCTGGCCAACGTGTCGAAAATCATTTCCCGTGGTCGCGCGCCGTGGTGACTCCGAAAAAATGGGGCTTTGCCGTCGAGCAACTGGCCGAGGGCCACTGGAGCTTGCTCGGCCTATGGGGTGAGCCAGGCGCCGTCCACATGGCACTTCTCGATGAAAGCGCCGGGGACATCGGCGTCGTCAGCCTGGAATGCCCCAGTGGCCGCTACCCATCGGTCGGCCGGCTGCATCCGCCCGCATTGCGGCTCGAACGTGCGGCTGCTGACCTGTTCGGGCTCCTGCCACAAGGCGCGCCTGATACGAGACGGTGGCTTGATCATGGCCATTGGGGTGTCAGCTATCCGTTGAGTACCCGCGTCCGGACGTCTGCTGCGACAGCCTTCCCGTACAGTTTCCTGCCTGCCGAGGGGGAGAGCCTGCATCAGATCCCGGTCGGGCCCGTGCATGCCGGCATCATCGAGCCGGGCCATTTCCGGTTCACGGCGAGCGGTGAAACGGTCGTCCGGCTGGAGCAGCGCCTCGGATACGCGCACAAAGGTATAGAAGGCCTGATGGCGGGGTCCGACATCGACCATGCGGCCAAATTGGCGGGCAGAACCTCTGGCGACAGTACCGTGGCATACTCCCTCGCTTTTGCCCGCGCCGTCGAGGCGGCGCTGGGTGTCCAGGTTCCCCCACGCGCGGTCTGGCTGCGAGCGCTCATGGCCGAGTTGGAGCGCCTGGCCAATCATCTGGGTGACATCGGCGCTATCTGCAATGATGCCGCCTTCGCGCTCATGCATGCCCACTGTGGGGTGCTGCGTGAGCGCGTATTGCGGGCAAGCGATGCTGCCTTCGGTCATCGTTTGATGCGCGACTGCATCGTGCCCGGAGGCGTGGCAAGCTTCCTGAGCGATGAGGGCACGACAGCGCTCAGGTCCCTGATCGCAGAGATCAGGCAGCGGTTTCCCGCGCTGGTCGAGCTCTACGACAACACGGCGTCGCTGCAGGATCGGACTGTCGCAACTGGCCGGCTGAAGGTGGAACTCGCTCGTCAATATCGCGCCGGAGGCTACGTTGGCCGGGCCTCCGGTCGGGACTTCGATGCCCGACGCAATCTCGCTTATCCACCCTATGGCGAACTCGCCTTCGATGTACCTCTCCTCCAGGAAGGCGATGTGAACGCCCGTGTATGGATTCGTATCCACGAGGTCGAACAGAGCCTGTCCCTGATCGAACAAGTCCTGCGACAGCTGCCAGACGGGCCGATCCGCGTCGATTTCGCGCAGACAAACCGATCGCATGAAGGCATGGCGCTCGTCGAAGGTTTCCGCGGCGATATTCTGGCCTGGCTGCGCATTGGCAAGGGCGGCTTGGTCGAGCGCTGTCACCTCCGTGATCCGTCATGGTTTCAATGGCCGCTCCTTGAAGCGGCGATCGAAGGAAACATCGTTGCCGACTTTCCGCTGTGCAACAAATCGTTCAACTGCTCTTATTCGGGCCATGATCTCTGAAGGCACGCTGTCATGCGCAAGCTTCTTTTTGAAAGCCTGATACGCCCCCCTCTCACCGAGCGTCCGCCGTTGGCAAGCAGCACGGCAGTCGACGAACTCGCACGCGCGCTCGATGGGGCTGCTCACAAACGATTGGGGCGAAGCCTGTCGATCCGGGCGGTCGATGCTGGTTCCTGCAACGGCTGCGAACTTGAGATGCACGCGCTGAACAACGCCTTCTATGACATCGAGCGTTTTGGGATCCGGTTCGTCGCATCACCGCGCCATGCCGATGTACTGCTCGTCACCGGGCCGGTCACAAAAAACATGCGCGAGGCATTGAAGCGGACCTACGACGCAACACCCAACCCAAAATGGGTGGTCGCACTGGGAGATTGCGCAGGCAATGGCGGCTGTTTCGCCGGCAGCTATGCGGTGGTGCGCGGAGTGTCCGAGGCCTTGCCTGTCGATCTGCACATTCCAGGTTGTCCGCCGCCGCCAATCGAAATTCTGAAAGGCCTGCTCGCCTTGCTTGAGGGCGTGAATTCCAAGACTGGTGCTGCCCGAAGGTGACTATGTAGAGGCTTTGCCAAGGTTGGCCTTGTCGCTGCATAGATCCAACCAATGCGTAGCCGTGAGTTTAAGGGCATCAGCCAACCTCTGTCCCAAAATTGGAAGGCGCTCGGCGGCGAGAACGGCTAAAACGCCTGCTTTTTCGCCGGCAGCCCAGCGCTTTCGATCGAAGGGGAACCCGTTCCCTAGTCCGAAATGGTTACTTGCGCTGCAGCTAATGTAGTTACAATCTTGTGCAGTCGGAAGCTGCATGGGCCGGCCAGGCGCGAATACCGCCTTCGCCGGCGTCTCAAGGCAGTCGACCACATTTTTGCGGTGCTCTAAGGGGGAAACAATGAGATTGACGATTGTTTGCGCGGCAATTGTGATGGCCGTATCCACCGCCGCCGTTGCGCACGAGAAAAAGAGAGTGGTCAGTACAGAAGTAACGTCGGCCGGCGCCGACCTGTCGGGCAGCACGATCAAGAAAAACAGGGAAACAAAATTGGATTGCAGTTCAACCGGAACTGTCTCCAGCGCGATTTCGAAAGACAAATCGGAGCCGCGCCTGGGCTATGAAACAGTTAATCCTGCAATCATATCGATCTATTAGCTGAGGAAATAGCAGGCAGGTCTATCGGCGCTCAGGCTTCGGGAGCAGGGCACGAACCGACTCGCGACCATTGCCTGCGGACCATATTCAAGCATCGATCAAGTCGGACGCCGCCGCGAAATCAGCCGTTAATCGCTTGGTGGCGGCGCTCGGCCTCATTGCGCATGCCTGCGCTCAATGTTTGATGCGGTCACGCATTGCGTACCAAAGCATGCCGAGCACATAGAGCGGGCCGCGCAGCGCCGTGCCGCCGGGGAACGGCAGCGGGCTTAGGGTCGAAAACAGATCGAGCCGCGAAGCATCACCGGTGAGCGCCTCAGCGAGCAGCTTGCCCGACAGCGTCGACAGGATCACCCCCTTGCCCGAATAGCCATGCGCAAAATAGACGTCGCCATAGCGACCGACATGCGGCAGGCGCGATGTCGTCACCGAGACCAGCCCGCCCCAGGCGTGATCGATGCGGCGGCCGCGCAATTGCGGAAAGGTGTTTTCCATGTGCGGCCGCACGAAGCCGGCAATGTCGGCGGGCGGCGACGGCGTATAGCGCTCGCCGCCGCCGAACAGCAGGCGTCCATCCGCCGATAGCCGGTAGTAATTGACGACGAAGCGCGTGTCGGAGACGGCCACATTGCTTGGGATGACGTCGCTCGTGTCGCCCAGCGGCTCGGTGGCGATGATGTAGTTGCCGACCGGCATGATGCGGCTGTTGACGCGCGGCTCAAGCCCGTGGAGCAGCGCATCGCCGGCCAGTACGACATGCCTGGCCCGGACCGAGCCTTTGGCCGTCGAAACCCGGGGGGAAGGTTCCCGCTCCAGCCGCAGCGCCACCGAATTCTCGTGGATGGTGACGTCCGCCGCAGCCGCGGCGCGAGCAAGACCGAGCGTGTAGTTCAGCGGATGCATATGGCCACCGAGCTTCTCGTACATCGCGCCGTGATAAGGTGTGTTCACCATTCCGCGCGCCTGCGCTGCCGACAGCATCTCGACATCATGAAAGTTCATCACCGTCGAAAGGCACTCGGCCTCTTCTTCGAGGTCGCGCAGGTCGGAACCGTTGACCGCACCGGCCAGATGGCCGGTGAGCCTGAGGTCGCAATCGATGGCATGGCGCTCGATCAGACCGAGCACGAGGGCCCGCGCCTCGAAGGCGAGATCGAACAGCGCCCTCCCCCGTTCCGGCCCATATAGCTTGACCAGCCCCTTGGCGCCCTTGCGCAGGCCGGGGATCATCTGGCCGCCATTGCGCCCCGATGCCCCCCAGCCGATCTTGCCGCCTTCGAGCAGCACCACCTTCAGGCCGCGTTCGGCTGCATGAAAGGCTGCGGAGAGGCCGGTACAGCCGCCGCCGACCACCACCAGATCGGCGTCGACGTCGCCCTGCAGCGCCGGATGGTCCGGAGCCGGATTGGCCGTCGCGACATAGTAGGATTTGCCGATATCCAGGCCGGAGTTGAAGCCCCCAGAATTGAAGCCCATCATCACACCTTGAGCAGCAGATGGTCGCGTTCCCAAGAGGTGACGACGCTCTGGAACAGGTCGAGCTCAACGCTCTTGACGCGCAAATAGGTCTGGAAGAATTCCTCGCCGAGCACCGCCCGAACCGGATCGCACGCAGCGAAGCGGTCGAGCGCCTCTTCCATGGTTTTGGGCAGCGTGCTCCTGCTGCGATAGGCATTGCCTGACGCTTCCGTCGAACGAGCGATCTTCTCCTCGACGCCGAGATAACCGCAAAGCAGCGAGCCGGCTATCGCCAGATAGGGATTGGCATCGGCGCCGGGCAGCCGATTTTCCACGCGCCGCGCGGTGCGCCCGCCGGCCGGCACACGCAGGCCGCAGGAGCGGTTGTCGTGCGACCACTCGATGTTGGCGGGTGCACTGTGGTTCGGCCGGATGCGGCGGAACGAATTCACGTTCGGCGCAAACAGCGGCATCACCTCGGGAATGTATTTCTGCAGGCCGCCGATGAAATGCCCGAACATCTCGGTGTCGGCGCCGTCACGCCCGGCAAACAGCGTGTTGCCCGCCTCGTCGACGACAGACATGTGGAGATGCATTGAGCTGCCGGCTTGTGCGGCTATCGGTTTGGCCATGAAGGTCGCCTGCATGCCACCTTCCTGCGCGGCCTGGCGCGTCATTCGCTTAAACAGCAATGCCTTGTCTGCCAGCGGTAGCGCGTCGCCATGCAGGAAATTGATCTCCAGTTGGGCCGTGCCCGATTCATGGATGAGCGTGTCGAGCGGCAGTCCGGCTGCCGCAGCATAGTCATAGAGGCGCCGGATCACCGGCTCGAATTGCTCCAGTGCCGCCATGTCATAGGGGTGCTGTACGCTTTCGGAGCGGCCATTGCGCCCGACCGGCGCCGTCACCGGCCTGTCGGGATCGGGATTGGGCGCGGTGAGATAAAATTCAAGCTCCGGCGCCACCACCGCCCGCCAGCCGCGCCGGCGATATAGATCGAGCACGGCCCGCAACACGTGCCGCGGCGAAGCCATCCACGGCCGGTCGTCCATGTGGAACGCATCGGCGAAGACATAGGCCTTGCCTGGCCCGCCACCGGGCGCCAGACAGATTGTTGCGACATCCGGCACCATCCGCATGTCGGGGTCCTGGTAGGCGAACCCCTCGTCGACGGAACCGGAATAGCGGCCGTCGATGCTGACCAGGAACGCGCTGCTCGGCAGATAGAGTGCTCGGTCCTCGATCGCCTTGAGGAACTTGGCCGCTGGCAGGGCCTTGCCGCGCAGCACGCCGTTCATGTCGGGCACCAGGCACTCGACCTCGCTGACAGCGTGAGCGGCCAACCAGTCTTTCGGGTCGTTGGTGCCGTTCATGGTCGAGGCATCCGTTGTTGTGGTGTCAAGCATCAGGTCGGGTCCTTGCGAGAGCGAGAATGGCTTCGGCAGCCACGTCCGTTCCGGGTGTCAGCGCCATATGCACTGCATTCTCCCGGAGGCGTGCGCGCATTGCAGCATCGGCCATCAGGCCGAGAATGCTTCGCTCCAATTCGTCTTCCGTCCAGCCATCGCGGCTGATGTGGCGCCCGACGCCGGTTTCCTCGGCACGTTGCGCATTGTCATGCCCGTCCCAGCAATAGGGCATGACCAGCGACGGCACACCGAAACGCAGTGCTTCGCAAAAGCTGTTGTTGCCGCCATGATGAATGAAGAGGTCGCATTTCGCCACGACCGAAGGCTGTGGAAACCAGGCATCGAGATAGACATTGTCCGGAACGGCGCGATAGCTGTCGCGCAGACCTCCGGCATTGACAATGAAGCGGGCCGGCAGCCTGTCGAAAACGGCGAGCATGCGCTGGATCAGGCCGACATCCATGGCGCCAAGACTACCGAAACTGACATAAACCAGCGGTCCGCCATTGCGCGGAAAGACCGGCACGTCGAACGGCCCTTCCGAGCGGACGCAGCCTTCGAGATAGACGAAGCTGGCAGGGTCGAGCGGCTCGGCGCGCTGCCTTCGCACAATCGTTGGGGTCAGCAGCAGATTGAGGGCGGGCGAAGGTTCCAGAAAAAGACCCGTTGGCAAGGGCGCAAGACCGGCGTCGGTCCGAAGCCGATTGAAGCGGTCATGGGCCGGAGCGACCGCTGCCAGGTAGCGCGCCTCGAACACCGCGCGGCTCGGGTCGTCGGCGGCGAGACCGGACAGATAGGGTGGCACATTGGCATCGGGAAGCTCGGTTTCGGCGCAGGAGACGACGCGCACCCACGGGCAACCGGCTGTCGCCAATGCCGGGAACATGACGACGTTGTCGAGCACCACGGCGTCCGGCTTCAGCCGCGCCAGCAATTGGCGCAGCGGCGCCTCGGCGTTGACCGCAGTGTCTACGATTGCTTGCCAGGTCGGGGCAACGTAGGTTTCGAGCTGATCGATGGGGCTCAGCCTGAAATGCGGCAGATGACGGCGCACGAAGGCCTGCCAGTAGCTCTGGCGTTCGCTGTCGGTCAACGGATCGTCAGTCGGCAACTGGTATTCCTGAAAGCCATAGTCGGCGAACACGCCAGAAAAGCCGGCATGGCAGATGAACACCGGACGGGCGCCACGAGCGCGCAGGGCCTGCGCTATGCCAACGCAATTCAGCGCAGCACCGAAGCTCGCTTCCGGAAACAGTGCGATGGTCGGGCTGCCTTTGCGCATGATCCTCGTTATTCCGGCCGGCTGATCATGCCGAACAGCGCGGGCGCCCCGCGACTGGCCGCCTGCGGTCGCTGGCTGCGGGAAAGCCGCAGATGGACCCGAAGCAGATCGGCTGCAACCTCGTACTGCTGGCTCTCCAGATGGTCGAGTATGGTCAGATGCTCGCGCAATGATTGCTTCAGCCGGAAGACATTGACGCCGGCATACGTTCCCGGCAGCCGGCGCAGCCTGAGATGATCGGCCAACGCCTCGGCGACGAAGCGGTTGGCGGAGCCACCGGCGATCATTCCATGAAAATCGATGTCCAGCCGTTGGAACTCTCTGGAATCGAATGCCGCGTCGGGCAGAGCCAGCAGCATTTCCATGCCCTGTCGCAAGGCTGCCGCGCGCGTCCCATCCAGCCGGAACCCAGGCACCAGAAGCGCGGCGGGTTCCAGCAACAGCCGGAATTCATAGCTCTCCCCTTGTGCGCCAGGATCGTCCGGCACTCTCCTGAAAAGCCAGGACTGCCCCGGCGCGCGGTCCAGAAGATTTTCCTCGGCCAGTTTCTTCAGCGATTTTAGTACCGTCCTGCGCTCGGCATTATACCGTCGCATCAGCGCGCCGACGGTGACCGTCTGGTCCAGCCGGCGCGCCGAGCGGTCTCGCAGGATCATGTCGGCAAGTTCATCCTCCTCGGCGCTCGGCAGGTCGGCGGCGACGGTCGCCTGGCTTGTGAGGTCTACGGCCAAGCGATAGCCGGACTCAGCCTCCCATTGAACTACGCCTTTTTCAGTGAGCAGACGCAGCGCGGCCCGCACCGGAGTTCGGGATACATTGCAGAGCGAAGCGATCTGCTGCTCTGGGAGATGAGCGCCGGGTTCAAAGCCGCGTTTCCGGGCCACATCGAGAATGCGCTGTGCAAGGTCGAGATGGTTGGTGCGGGGACGTCGGGCTGCAACTTGCATGGTAATTCTCATGAAGGACTGGCGGCGCAGGTTTGGCCGATTGCCCTTGCGGATGCGATCGGCCGGGATTCACCGTAGTTTGACAAATTATGGATTGACGTACTTTTTTCTGCAATAGTACTGTGAGATCAATCGGCAATAAAAAGACTGGGGAACAGGATCAAAGCGGCTACGGCTGCAAGCGCTGGTCCGACGACTAAGTTCGATGATCAACCAGAATGGGAGTCTGTCATGACCACCACCACCCTGCGGCACCGTCCGTTAAGGAAATCCTTGATCGCACTTGGCCTTGGCCTGGCGCTGTCAGCGCCGGCGGCTGCCTCCGACCTCGTTATATCCAACTGGGACGGCTACATGGCGCCGGATGCCATGAAAGCTTTCAAGGCGGCGACCGGTGTCTCCGGTGAAGTCGTGGTTCACGCCACTAACGAGGAGATCATGGGCAAGCTCGTCGCGTCCGGCGGCAAGGGCTATGACGTGGTCTTCGTCTCCTCGCCCTTCGCCGAAGTGCTGAACAAGCTCGGCCTGATCGAGGCGATCGACCATGCCAAGATCCCTAACCTCGCCAATCTCTACTCCGAGGCGGCGAAGCTGCCGCACGACGCCGGCAACAATTTTTCCGTGCCCTACACTTGGGGCACCACCGGCCTTTGCTACCGTTCGGATCTGGTGAAGGCGGAGCCGGTGAGCTGGAACGACCTTCTCGCCCCGTCCGATGCGCTCAAGGGCAAGACGACGATGCTGGCGACCGACCGCTGGCTGCTTGCCGCCGGCCAACTCGCCAAGGGCTATTCGGTGAACGAGACCGATCCGGCAAAGCTCGGCGAAGTCAAGGACCTGCTAATCTCGGCCAAGAAGACCTTGCTGGCCTATGACGACACGACCTTTTATTCAAAGCTGGTCTCAGGCGAGGCGCTGATGGTTCAGGCCTGGGATGGCTGGTGCAATTACGGGATCGCCGAGAATCCACAAATTAAGTACACCATACCGAAAGAAGGCTCGGATCTCTGGGTCGATACGATGGTCGTGATGAAGGCATCGGCCAACAAGGACGCCGCCTTCCAGTTCATCAACTTCATGCTGGGCGCCAAGAACCACGCCTGGGCGGCCCAGAACATCGACTACAAGGTACCGAACAAGCCGGCTATGGAAAGCCTGCCGGCGGATTTTCTCGCCAAATTTCCCAATATGAGCATGCCGGTGGCAGAGTTGGTCAAGTTCGAGCAGTTGCGCGATGTCGGCGATGCCCAACGCGACTACTCGAAGATCGTCAGCGAAATCAAGGCCGCGCAATAACCGACATCAAAATCAGAGATCCCGGTCGACGGCGGGGCTTTTCGCCGCGACCGTTGAATGCGGTACCGCAATCTTGTCCCAAACAAGACTTCGCTCATCCTTGCTGATGACGCCGGCGCTGGCCTGGCTCACCGCCTTGATGGTCGTGCCATGCGCGCTGGTGCTGGCGCTCGCCTTCTTCCGGCGCGGCATCTATGGCGGCATCGATTACACTTTCACGCTGGAGAATTTCGGGCTGGTGTTCGACCCGCTCTATGCCGGCATCTTCCTCAATTCGGCGCGCATTGCCGGCACGGCAACCCTGGTCGCGGTGGTGATCGGTTATGCCGCCGCCTATGCGATCGCGGCAGCACCCCGGCAACTGCAGCCGGTGTTTCTGTTCTTTGCCGTCTTGCCCTTCTGGTCCAACTACCTGATCCGTACCTATGCCTGGATCGTGCTGCTCAACCGCGAAGGGCTGATTACACAACTGCTGCGCTGGTTCGGCTACACCGGCGAGCCGCCGTCGATGCTTTATACCGAAGGCGCCGTCATCGCCGGTCTGGTGTACAACTATCTGCCCTTCGTCATCCTGGCCTGCTACGCGCCGCTGTCGCGGCTCAATCCGGAGCTCGCAGAGGCCTCGCGCGATCTCGGCGCGTCGGCCGTGACCACATTTCGCCGGGTCATCCTGCCACTGACCGTGCCGGGTATCGCCGCCGGTGCTGTTTTCGTCTTCGTGCTGTCGATCGGCAATTTCGTGACCCCTGCTCTGCTCGGCGGTGGGCGCTTCCAGATGATCGGCAATGTCGTCTACGAGCAGTTCCTGACCGCCAATGACTGGCCCTTCGGTGCGGCACTGGCAATGGTGCTGATCGCCATCATGCTGCTGGTGCTGACGGCGCAGGCCCTGGCTGCTGATCGCGCCTCGGGCCGTACCGCGGAAGCGAGAGGAGGCGCCGATGGCTGAGCGCTCCCTCGCCACGAGGCGCGCGCTCTGGCTCGTGCTTTCACTGGTCCTGGCCTTCCTCTACATCCCGATCGCCGTGCTGGTGGCGCTGTCGTTCAACCAAGGCGGGCTCCCGACCGTCTGGTCGGGCTTTTCGCTGAAATGGTATGTCTTGCTAATCGGAAACGCCGCAATCCTTTCTGCCGCGCTCAACACACTGATCGTGGCACTTGTCTCGACCGCCATCGCCACGCTGCTCGGCACGCTGCTGGCGATCGGCGTCGAAATACGCCGGCAATACGGCAAAGGTCTCGAGGCGCTGATCTTTGCGCCGATGATCATTCCCGACATCGTGCTGGCGATCGCGCTGCTCAGCTTCTTCTCGATGCTTGATCTCACCTTGGGCCTGCACACCATCATCCTCGCCCATGTCGTCTTCAATCTCGCCTTCGTCTGCTCCGTGGTGCGCGCTCGGCTGAAAAGCTTCGACTGGTCGATCGTCGAGGCCTCTGCCGATCTCGGTGCTTCCGCGCTCACGACATTTCGGCGGGTGACGTTGCCGGTGATCCTGCCTGCCGTCGGCGCCGGCGCGCTGCTCGCCTTCACCCTTTCGGTCGACGAATTCATCATCGCCTTCTTCACCGCCGGCGCCGGCCGCGCCTCGACCACGCTGCCGATGCAGATCTATTCGATGATTCGCTTCGGCATCACGCCGGAGATCAATGCATTGGCGACTATCGTCATGGCGGTCTCAATCACCGCGCTGACCCTGTCGCAGCGGCTCAACCGTGGAGTGATCGGCCAATGAACGAGCCCCGCACGCTGCTGGCGATCGACAACGTGTCGAAGAAGTTCGGCCGGGTGACGGCGGTCGACGGCATTTCGCTGGATATCCGCGAGAACGAGTTCTTCGCCTTGCTTGGACCTTCGGGCTGCGGCAAGACAACGCTGCTGCGCATGTTGGCCGGCTTTGAGACGCCCAATGACGGGCGCATCCTGCTCGACGGCCGTGACATCGCCAGGACCCCGCCCAATAAGCGGCCGGTCAATCTGATGTTCCAGTCCTATGCGCTGTTTCCGCATATGAGCGTCAGGGCGAATGTTTCCTACGGCCTCGAAATGGAACGCTTGCCTGCAAAGGAAATCCGCTCCCGTGTCGACGCCATTTTGGCGACGACCGAACTCGTTGCCTTCGCCGACCGCAAGCCGGAGCAATTGTCTGGCGGGCAGAAGCAGCGCGTCGCGCTTGCCCGAGCGCTGGTCAAGCGACCACGGCTGCTTCTGCTCGACGAACCGCTTGGTGCACTCGACAAGAAATTGCGCGGGGCCATGCAACTGGAGCTGAAGCGGCTGCAGCACGAGGTCGGCATCACCTTCGTCATCGTCACCCATGATCAGGAGGAATCGCTCGTCATGGCCGACCGTATGGCAGTGCTCAGGGACGGCAAGCTGCTGCAATGCGATACACCCCATGCGGTCTACGAGCACCCGGGGGACCGTTTCGTCGCCGACTTCATCGGCGTCATGAATTTCGTACCGGGCAAAGCCGCCGGCGACGGCGTGCTGGCAAGCAACGGCGTGCGGATCGCCGGCGATGTTCCCGCAACAATTTCGCCCGGCGCTGCGGCGCTAGCTTCAGTGCGGCCCGAACGCATCCGGCTGTTCCCATCGGCAGAAACGGCCAACCGTATCTTCGGCGCGGTCGAGGCGCTGGCCTATCAGGGACTCGATCTGCAGCTGCACGTCCGCACCGCCCTGTCGCCAAAGCCGTTCCTGGTGCGCGTCACCGCCGACGCCGCCGACCGCCGCCCGGTCTCGTCGGGCGATACAGTCGAGCTCGGCTGGGATGCGGCTGACGTCAGAATTTTCGCAGATTGATCGAAGGAGAACCTCTCATGACGCAGAAGACGATCGCGTTCTTTCCGGAGGCCGCCTATGGCCCCGCGCTCAATTCCGTCGGCATAGCCCAGGCGATCGAGGCGCGCGGCCACAGAGCGGTGTTCCTGTCGGACCCCGGTTTCGTCGACGTCTACAAGGGCTACGGCTTCGAGGCTCATCCGGTGAACCTGTCCGAGCCGATGCCGCCGGAACAGATGGCCAAGTTCTGGGAAGACTTCATCAACGGCCACATCCCGAACTTCCGCAAATCGCCCTACGACCAGGTCGACAATTACGTGAAGGATTGCTGGACGGCGATCGTCGACAGCGCCAAATGGGCTGAGAAGGATCTGCCTGGCGTGCTTGCGACGATCAAGCCTGATGTCATCTGCGTCGACAACGTCATCCTGTTCCCGGCAATCAAGCAGTATGGCAAGCCCTGGGTGCGCGTCATCTCCTGCTCGGAAAACGAGATCGAGGACGAGGACATCCCGCCACATCTGTCCGGCTGCGGCGAGAACGACCACGCCTGCCATCGGCGTTACCGCGACCATTTCAACGCCGTCATCAAGCCGATCCATGACAACTTCAATGCGTTTTTGAAAGCGAACAACGAAGCGCCGTATCCGATCGGCCAGTTTTTCGAGGCCTCGCCGTACCTCAATCTGCTGCTTTATCCCGAGGCGGCGAAGTTCATGCGCCGCTATCCGCTCGACCCGGCAAAATTCCAATATCTGGAAGGCTGCGTGCGGCAGGAGAAGCCCTACACCGTGCCGGTTTTTGCGAAGAATAATGACGGGCCGCTGCTCTATGTTTCCTTCGGCAGCCTTGGCGCCGGCGATGTCGATCTGCTGAAGCGCATCGTCGCAACGTTGGGCAAGACGCGCTACCGGGCGCTGGTCAATGTCGGCGGCTACAAGGAGCAGTACGCGCAAGTGCCCGAAAACGTCATCGTCGAGAGCTGGTTCCCGCAGCCCTCGGTCATCCCGCAGGTCGATGCGGTGATCCATCATGGCGGCAACAACTCGTTCACGGAGTGCCTGTATTTCGGCAAGCCGGCGATCATCATGCCCTACGTCTGGGACGGCCACGACAATGCGACGCGGGTCGAGGAGACCGGCCACGGCTTCGGCATGCCGCGCTACGACTGGAGCGACGCCGAGCTCATCGCCAGGATCGAAACCTGCCTGACCGACCCGGCAATCAAGGCCAAGCTGGCCAAGACGTCGGCCCAGATGCAGTCGCAGAACGGCCCGGAGAAAGCGGCTGCTTTGCTGGAGAAATTGCTGTGATCTCAGCCCCACACCTCCAGCAAGCCTCGACCCGCACCGACCTCGTCGACTGGGGCACCCAGCCCGACGCGCTGGAAGGCGCTTCGCACTCCACCGGCAGGCTGGTGCACAAGGGGCCGAACAACCAGCCGGAATCCGGCATCTGGGTCTGCACACCCGGTCGCTGGCGGCTGGCGATTCCGCGCGACGAATTGTGCCATTTCGTTGCCGGCCGCGCGACCTACAGATCGGACGACGGCGAGGTGATCGAGGTATCCGCCGCCACGGTTGTCATGTTCCCGGCCGGTTGGACCGGCGAATGCACCGTCCACGAGACCATCCGCAACGTTTACATGCTGGCCTAAAGCCGGCCACTGGAGCTCCCGACATGCCGACACCGATCATGAAATCGCCGCTCGCCCTCACCGACCTGGTCGACTGGGGCGTCATCCCCACCCTGATCGAGGGCGAATCCCGCACTTCCGGCAAGCTGCTGCACAAGGGGCCGGAGGGCCGCTCCGAATGCGGACTGTGGGTCTGCACGCCGGGCAAATGGCGCTGCCACGTCACCCGCGACGAGTTCTGCCATTTCCTCGAGGGACGCTGCACCTATGTCCACGAATCCGGCGAGGTGATCGAGATCGAACCGGACACCGCAGCGTTCTTTCCGCAGGACTGGAAGGGCGTCTGCACCGTCCACGAGACCATCAAGAAAGTTTACATGATCCGCTGAACCTTCTCGATAATTCTACCCTACCGGACACCTGACGCCGTTTTCTCCGCTTCCGATGCTCACGGACTTTAATGTCCGCTCCGCTTCGGTTCTCGAAAACCACGCCGCCTGTCTCGGCAGGGTGAATTCTCAAAAAGTTTCCGTGCACACGGGAGGACAGAATGGACTTTTCACCTGACCGGCCGACCTTCTTCGTCAATCCGGATTATCGGCCAATGACCGGTGCGGCAAAACCGGTGATCGATCCGGCGACGCTCGAAACCGTCGGCGCGATCACCGCAGCCAGCAACGGCGAGATCGACGCCGTGCTCACCGCAGCGACCAAGGCGCAAACGGCCTGGAAAAAGCTCGACGCCAAGAGCCGTGCCCGGCATCTGCACGCCGTCGCGAACGCCATCGAAGCGGCCGACTTCACGCGCTGCGCCGAGCTGATGGTGCACGAGATGGGCAAACCCTATCCGGAGGCGATCGGCGAGATCGCCAATTGCGCGCCGATCTTCCGCTATTACGCCGAAATGGCGCGTGACGACGCCGGCAAGATCGCCGGCACGACGCAGGCCGGTTCGTTCCAGTATGCCCGCTACGAGCCCTACGGCACGTCGGTGCACATCATGCCTTACAATTTTCCGATCCTGTTGATGTGCTGGACCGTCGCCGCCTCGCTTGCCGCCGGCAATGCCTGCGTGATCAAGCCCGCCGAAGCGACAACATTGTCGACGCTGGATTATATAACCGTGTTTCGCTCCCTGCCGGAGGGCCTGGTTTCCTGCATGCCAGGCGGAGCAGCAACGGCGCAGGCGCTGATCGCCTCGGACCGCACGCATGCGGTTGCTTTCACCGGTTCGGTCGCCGCCGGCAAGGCTGTCGCCGTCGCATGTGCAGAGCGCATGAAGCCTTGCGTCATCGAGGCCGGCGGCAGCGATCCCCTGATCATCAGCCAACACGCCCCACTGGACGTGGCGGCTGCCGGCAGCGTCACGGCTGCCTTCCATCTCACTGGCCAGGTCTGCACTTCGGCCGAACGGTTCTTCGTGGTTGATGCCGTTCACGACCGCTTCGTCGATCTGTTTGCCGAGAAAACGCGCGCGCTGCGTATCGGCAACGGCCTCGACAAAACCGAGATCGGACCGCTGGTCAGCGAGGCCGCGCGTGCGAAGGTCATCCGGCTGGTCGACGATGCGATCCGCAGCGGTGCCAAAGCGATCACCGGCGGACGCATTCCGCCGGCACATAATGTAGGCTGGTTCTACGAGCCGACCATCCTGACCGGCATCACCGCCGATATGGCAATCGTGCGCGAAGAGTGTTTCGGGCCGGTCGCCGCAATCTGCCGGGTCAAGGATTTCAACGAGGCGATAGAGCTTGCCAACGACAGCCCCTTCGGTCTCGGCGCCTCGGTCTTCACCACCGATCTTGCCGAAGCGCATGAGGCCGCGGAGCGGCTCGAGGCCGGCATGGTCTGGGTCAACAATCCGCTGATAGACAATGACGCGTTGCCGTTCGGGGGCTGGAAGGCTTCGGGCCTCGGCCGCGAGCTCGGCCGCCAGGGTCTGGATGCATTCCGCCGCTCGAAGATGGTCATCATCGACCACAGACCGGAGATTCAGGGCTGGTGGTATCCCTATCCTGACAGCTGGTTCCGCGAGGCAGGCGGGCGCAAGCATGTTTGACACGACTATCTTCGGGCGTGCTGCTAGCTAATTGTTTAGGATATCCGTCTCCGCCGAATGCAGCCATATCGGGCGTGGCGCTGTAGCCGAAGGCTGGTGAGATCGGAATCAGAAAGGCCACCTGCGCTCAACGGCCGTTCGCCCGGCGGACCCGCCAGATGACATTACCGACGTCGTCGGCGACGAGCAGTGCGCCAGTCTGATCGATAGCGACGCCGACCGGACGGCCCATCGCCTCGCCATTCCGCCCGATGAAGCCGGTGAGCACATCCTTCGGGAGACCGCTCGGTTTGCCCCCACGGAACGGCACGAAGATGACCTTGTAACCGCTGCGCACACTCCTGTTCCACGAGCCGTGCTGGCCGACGAAGGCGCCGTTGCCGTAGGCCGGACCGAGTTGCGCGCCTTTGGAGAAGGTCAGTCCCAGCGAGGCGGTATGAGAGCCCAGGGCGTAATCGGGCTTGATCGCTGCCGCCACGAGATCGGGGCGCTGCGGCTTGACGCGTTCGTCGACGTTCTGTCCGTAGTAGCTGTAGGGCCAACCGTAGAAAGCGCCGTCACGAACCGAGGTCATGTAATCCGGCACAAGGTCGTCGCCGATCTCGTCACGCTCGTTCACGGCGACCCAAAGCTGGCCAGTCTCAGGATTCCAGGAGAGCCCGTTCGGGTTGCGCAGGCCCGAGGCGAAGACCCGAGTGCGGCGGGTAGACCGATCCACTTCAAGGACAGCGGCGCGGTTCTTCTCGGCGGCTATGCCGTTTTCTCCAACGTTGCTGTTGGAACCAACGGTGACATAGAGCTTGCGTCCATCCGGAGTTGCGATCACGTCCTTGGTCCAATGATGGTTGAGGTCCCCGGCCGGCAAGTCGATGATCTTTTCCGGCGACGTGCTGACTCGGGTCTGGCCATTGGAGTAGGGGAAAGCGACGAGCGCGTCGGTATTCGCGACAAAGAGTTTGCCTTTGGACAGCGTCATGCCGAAGGGCGAATTGAGGCCTTCCGCGAACGTCGTGCGCACATCCGCAATGCCGTCGCCATCGGTGTCGCGCAGGAGCGTGATGCGGTTGGCGCTTTTGGTCGCGGCGCCAGCCCGCTTCATAGCCAGGTCCATGAAGACCTTTCTAAGACTGAAGCCTTCGTCATGCTTGGCAGGGGCATTGGTTTCAGCAACCAGCACGTCGCCGTTCGGAAGCACATGTAGCCAGCGCGGATGGTCGAGGCCGGTGGCGAAGGCGTTCACTGTCAGCCCCTTCGCCGGGGTCGGCATACCTTCTTTCTGCCAGCCTTTCGCCTCGGCGATGTTAACAGTCGGGATCAGCGTCGGTCTTGGTTTCGGTAATGTGGGGTTGGGGCCATAGCCGGATATTGCCCCGGTTTTTTGCGCCGGAATGCCAGCGCAGCTTGCCATGACGGTGCCCAACACCGCTACGAGTACGCTTCCTGGGAAGCCGGCATGCATCGGACGTCCTCCGCATGGATTTGTGTCGCGCTCTTTGTGCAAACGGAAGTCAGTGGCTTATTCTTCCAATTGCTTCGAAACAGCGGCGCTCGTAATCCGAGGGCCAGGAATTCGCGACAGATCTGCGCTCGGTAGAAATATGGCGCGAGAAGATTGTGGCAACCGCGCGAATATCTGTCGCGCAATATAAATCTCACATTTGTATCGCGCGAAATCGGTACGGCTTGCGCTTTTCGGTATCGAGTTGCTCATGGGCCAACATGCGTTCGAATGGAAGGAGACCGTGAACGGCGGGACCCACAACGACCCACCGATTGCACCAGCTGGTGAAACAGCTGTTGTTGCTGCTTAGCAAGACGCCGCAAATCTGCTAAAGTCTGCGGTGGGAGGAGACGGATATCCAATCGCTGCCGATAGCACATCCAAGTGTAGCGAAGGCGACACCCGGCGCATCACTTCCGCTCGCCTATTCCCTCGCGACGCTCTGCTGGCTCCTGTCGGCCGGCGTCTATATCGCCGCCAAGTGGGTTGCCCCCGAGATGCCGCCTTGGGCGCTCTGCTTCTGGCGGCTGACGCTCGCGTGCGCGATCCTGCTGCCTATCGTCCATCGTCATCACGGGGCGATGCTCGTGCTGATCCAATCCCGGGTGATCGAGGTGCTGGTCATCGGCACTATCGGGCTAACCTTGTGTCAGGGCATGATCTACACGGGCCTCAACTACACCAACGCGACAACCGCCGGCATCATCATGGCGCTGTCGCCGATCATGACTATGGTGCTTGCCCGCTTCGTGCTCGGCGAGCCCCTCGGTATCTGGAAAGCGCTTGGAGCGCTGGTCGCTCTGGCCGGGATGGTGGTGATCGTGGCGCGCGGCGACCTTGCCGCGCTGATGCAGCTGCAGTTCAATCCCGGCGAGTTGTGGATCGTCGGCAGCGCGTTTTGTTGGGGCCTCTACACCGTGCTGCTGCGTCGCGCCAAATTCGCTATCGAGCTTCTGCCGATGGTGGTCCTGCTGCTGGGAGCCGGCGCGCTGGCCGCACTGCCCTTCTATCTCTGGGAACTGTTTTCCGGGGATCGTTCGGCGCTGCATGCGAACGGCCTTCTGGCTCTCGCCTATGTTGCCGGCCCCGGCGGCGCTCTGATGTACTATCTCTACAACCGTAGCGTCGAGACACTTGGTGCGGGGCGCGCCAGCATGCTGCTCTATCTCCAGACCGCCTTCGTCGCCGTTCTCGCTTATCTGGTCCTTGGCGAAAGCTTGCACGACTACGATCTCGCCGGCGCCGCCTTCATCATCGCCGGCCTGCTGCTCGCCACCGCGATCAAGCCGAGGCAGCGCACGGTGCGTGTCGCGTAGGCAAACATCAGTTCCGCTGCTTCGGCGAGCAGCTCGCAAAATCAGAGCGCCACCCGAAGCAAGCCGGGTCACTGAAGCCGGCTGTTGTGGCGCAGCACGAGGCCGACCGCGCCGAGCAATGCGTCGTTCTCCGTGTGCTTGCCAACGATTATCCGCGTGCGCAGCGCAGGCGCCACATCGCGGGACTTGATGAGCGTGTGGCGTTCATATGATGCGATCAGTGGCGCCAGGAGAATGTCGCCCGCCAGGGCCATGCGGCCGCTGATGATGATGAGCGGCGGATTGAGAACCGAACCGATCAGGCCAAGGCCACGGCCGGCGAACTCGGCGGTGTCCTCGATCATCCGCAGCGCCCTCACGTCGCCCTCCTCGGCCATCATGATCACGTCGTCCATCGTGACCGGCCGCCGCACGATGCGCGAAATCTGCTCGAGCGGTCCGGCAAAGCTGGCATAGAGCTCCAGGCATCCTCGATTGCCGCACCGGCAAAGGTCGCCGCCGGGATCGATGCTGATGTGCCCGAATTCGCCGGCGCCGCCGGCGATGCCGCTCACCAGCCGACCGTGCTGGACAATGGCCCCGCCGACGCCCAGATCGACCTTGAACAGCACGAAATCGTCCTGGCCGACGGCCGCACCCCACATCAGCTCGGCAATGGCCGAGCAGTTGCTCTCATTGTCGGCGAAGATCGGCTGTTCAAGGACCGGCCCGAACACATCGCGGATGTTGACCCCGGCCCAGGTCGGAACGATACTCGCGCGCAGCACCACTCCTTCGCGGCTGACTGGGCCCGAGACGGAGACCCCAACCCCCAGGAGCCCCGCCATCGGCAGACCGTTCTCTTCGTAGCATCGGGCAATTACTGACTTGGCGAGCTGGGCCGCCTGTTGCGGCTGGTAGTCCAGACCCATGGGGATAGTTTGTTCGGCAACGAAAGAATGCGAGACGTCAGCGACGACACACCGCATCTCGTCGAGGCCCAGATGGATGCCGACGCAGGTGCCCGCAGCGGGATTGAGCGTCAATGTCGTGGCAGGCCTGCCGATACCCCTGGCCGCGTCATGATGGGCCGAGGATTCGATCACCATCCCTGACTTTCTCAAGCCGTTGAGCGCGGTTGAAACCGTCGACCGCGCCAAACCGGTAATGCGGGTAATTTGCGACGCAGAAAGCACGCCGCGCTCGCGCAGGCATCGGACGATCAGGCTCTCCGGCGACGCCGACGGCCTGTCGATCAGCCAATTTCTAAGCGAAGGTTTGTTCATGATGAGCACAAAGCACGTTGACTGATAGCCCAAATATGTCATCTTGGAAAGAACGGAGATTACTGCATCTCGCCGGCCACGACCTCAAATCGCGGGCCACAAGCGGTCGATACGAACCGTGCATCACATATGGGAGTGAAACGATGAAATACCTGAGGACGGCCTTTGCGGCCGCTACCGCCTTCACCTTGATTACCGGAACAGCCCTCGCGGAGCCGAAGACCAACCTCTTGCATCAATGGGCCACCGGATCGGACGCCCAGGCTATCGCCAAGCTCGGCGAGATGTTTACCGCCAAGGGTGGCACCTGGCAGCAGACCTCCATCGCAGGCCATACGGCCAATACATTGGCCAAACTGCGTGCTGATGTGATCGCCGGCAACGCACCTCCCGCTGTGCAGCTAAAGGGCCCCGAGATCGCCGAATGGAACGAGACGGGCATGACAGCCAATCTCGACGACCTGGCGAAGGCGGAAAATTGGGAGAAAGTCGTCGCTCCCGAATTGCTGCCGGTGATGAAGCCGACCGGGAATTGGGTGGCCGCGCCGATGAACATCCACCGCATCAACTGGCTGTGGGCATCGCCGAAGGTCATGAAGGACGCGGGCGTCACCGAGATGCCGAAGACATGGGCGGAATTCAACGCCGCCTGCGACAAGATCGTGGCCAGCGGCAAGATCTGCATTTCGCACTCGACCGCCGACTGGACCGACTCGACCGTCTTCGAAGTGGTCGTGTACGGTCAGGACCTCGATCTCTACAAGAAAGCTTTCGTCGAGGGCGACGTCGATGCCATGCGCAGCGACGGCATGGTCAAGGCCTTCGAGCAGTTTCGCACCATGACCTCGAAGTACATGGACCCCGGCATGAACGGGCGTGACTGGGATACCATGTCGCATCTCGTCGGCCGCGGCGAGGCCGCCTTCCACATCATGGGCGACTGGACGATCGGCCTGCTGACGGCCGGCGGCTTCAAGGAGGGCACCGACTATGTCTGCGCTCAGGCGCCGACCGATTGGGGCAAGCCCGGTTTCATCTTGAATTCAGACTCGGTCGTGTTCTTCAAGCAGAAGGACCCGGACTATATCGAGGGACAGAAGCTGCTTGCCAGCATCATCCTGTCGCCCGAATTCCAGACCATTTTCAATCAGACCAAAGGGTCCATTCCGGCCCGCCTCGACGTCGATCTTTCGAACGGCTTCAATCCCTGCCAGCAACTCTCGCAAAAGGATCTGCAAGCCTCGATCGCCGCCGGCACGCTCGTCCGTTCGATGGCGCACAACATGACGGTTCCGCAAAAGGTCCGCGGCGCAATAATGGATAGCATCACGGAGTTTGTAGCAACGCCGGATATGAGTGCGCAGGACGCGGCCAATGCGATGGCGGATGCGGCCGAAGCGCAGAAGTGACGCTGCCGATGATGGCCGGGGGCGAAGCTCCCGGCCAGACCTCGCCGGAGCAGCCCGATGTCCACCCATGATCTGATTGTACCAGCCGCAGCTGCCGCGGCCCGTCCGTGGCGCGAGCGCCTTGGCACGATGGTGCCCATTCTGGTGCTGGCGCCGTCGATAGCGGCGAGTTTCATCTATGTTTTCGTCTTCACGCTCTGGACGCTCTACATCTCGCTGTCCAATTCGTCGCTGTTGCCGACCTATGGGTTCGTCGGCCTGGACAATTACGCTTCGCTCTGGGCAAACCGGCGCTGGAACATCGCCTATACCAATCTCTTCCTGTTCAGCGGCTTCTATATCGTTGGCTCGATGGCCGTTGGCCTGCTGCTCGCGATCGCGATCGACCAGCGCGTCCGCGGCGAGGCGGTTTGGCGCACCATCTTTCTCTACCCGTTGGCGGTGTCCTTCATCGTCACCGGTACGGTGTGGAGTTGGCTCTATAATCCTGTCGACGGTATCCAGGCCTTCGTTCGCGGGCTCGGCTGGACCGACTTCAGCTTCGCCCTGACGGCCAACCGCAACACTGCGATCTATGCGGTGATCATAACCGGTATCTGGCAGTCGTCCGGCTTCGCAATGGCACTTTTCCTGGCCGGTCTGCGGTCGGTCGATCCGGATCTCGTCAAGGCCGCGCAAATCGACGGCGCGTCGGTTTTCCGGACCTATCGCAGGGTCATCCTGCCAACCATCGCCCCGATATTCCTGGCGGTGGCGGTCATTCAGATACAATTCGCCATCAAGACCTTCGACCTGGTGGCGGCGTTGACGCGAGGCGGCCCAGGTGTGTCCACCACCTTCCCCGCCATCTATGTCTACGACCTGATGTTCCAGCGCGGCCAAATCGGCGAAGGTGCCGCCGCGGCGATGATGATGCTCGCTGCGGTCGCGGTGGTGCTGGTGCCGTATTCCTTGTGGATCGTCTGGCGCCGGCGAGCGGAGGGCCGCAATGGCTGAAATTGCGCCTAATGCCCGTTTTGATCCGGAAGAAGCCGCTGCCACGCGCCGGCATTTCTGGAGCCGCTTCCTTGTCTATGCCGTGCTGACGCTTTTCGCGGTCGTTTATCTCGTGCCGTTGCTGGTGGTGATCTTCAACTCATTGCGCGAGCAGTCGGAGATTGCCCGCAACGGCCTCATCTCCGTACCGCGCAGCTTCCGGTTCGATGCGTGGGCGCAGGCCTGGGGATCCTACTGCGTCAGCGGTACCTGCGAGGGAATGAAGCGCAATTTCTTCAACTCCCTGGCCATGACGATCCCCGCCACCATCATCTCGACCATTCTCGGCGCCATGAACGGCTACATCCTCTCCAAATGGCGCTTCAGGGGCTCTGAACTGATCTTCAATCTGATGCTGCTCGGCGTATTCATGCCCGGCCAGATTTCGCTGATGCCGTGGGCGTTCCTGCTCGGCAAGCTCGGCCTGACCAATTCCACATATGGGCTGGTGCTGATCCACATCGTCCAGGGCATCTCGTTCACCACCCTGTTCTGCCGCAATTTCTACGTCAGCATACCGGACGACCTGATCAAGGCGGCACGCATCGACGGCGCCGGCTTCTGGCGGATCTTCCGCAAGATCATCCTGCCCCTGTCGCCGCCCATCCTAATCGTCACCGTCATCTGGCAGTTCACCGGCATCTGGAACGAGTATCTGTTCGGCGTCGTCTTCACATCGGGCCAGCAGCAGCCGATCACAGCGGCACTGGTCGCGCTCACGGCCGGCGGCACGACCGCACGCGCTTACGATGTGATGAGCGCAGCCGTGCTGATCGGCGCGTTGCCTCCGCTGCTGATCTATCTGTTTGGTGGAAAATACTTCGTGCGCGGCCTCACCCAGGGCGCCATAAAATGAGGCGTCGCCCATGTCCGCGTTGATGATCCGCAACCTTCACAAGAGCTACGGCTCGCTCGAGATTCTTGCCGGCATCAATCTCGAGGCTAAGACCGGAGAATTCGTCGCCCTTGTCGGCCCGTCGGGTTGCGGCAAATCAACCTTGCTCGCCATGATCGCCGGACTGGAAACCGTCACGTCGGGCGAGATATGGATCGGCGACCGGCTGGTGAACTCGGTGCAACCCAAGGACCGCGATATTGCGATGGTGTTCCAGTCATACGCCCTCTATCCCACCATGACGGTGCGCCAGAACATCACCTTCGGCATGGAGAGCCGCGGCGTGCCAAAAGCGGCGCAGGCGGAAGCTGTCCAGCGGGTTACCGCACTCCTGCAGATCGAACAGCTGCTTAAACGCAAGCCCGGCCAGCTCTCGGGAGGCCAGCGGCAGCGCGTTGCGATGGGGCGTGCCCTCGTGCGCGACCCGAAGCTGTTTCTGTTCGACGAGCCCTTGTCCAACCTCGACGCCAAGCTGCGCGTCGACATGCGTACCGAAATCAAGAAGCTTCACCATCGCGTCGGCAAGACCACGGTGTATGTCACCCACGATCAGGTCGAGGCGATGACGCTTGCATCCCGCATTGCGGTGATGAACCAGGGCTCGGTACAGCAGTTCGACACGCCGAAGCGGATCTACGACCGGCCGACCAACATGTTCGTTGCCGGTTTCATGGGATCGCCGGCGATGAATTTCATTCCCGCTCGGCTTACGGGCTCGACCAGCATCTCGGTACGCGCCGCTGACGGCAGCGACGCCAGCCTCGCCCTTGCCGCGCCGATGCCCGCCGGTGCGCCAAAGGACGTCGTGCTCGGTATCCGGCCGGAACACATCTACCGTTTCACGACCGATCTGAAGTCGCGCAAACCTGCTGTGGCGTCCATGCAGGCGCCGGTCGAATTGGTCGAGCCTACCGGGGCCGAGACGCTTGCCGTGCTCAGGCTGGGTGACCTGGAGATCACCGGCCGTTTCGAGCCGGATGACGCTCCCGTCATGGGCGAGACGATAACGCTCGGCATCGACATGTCGCGCGCCTGTCTGTTCGATCCAACAACCAAGGCGCTTCTGTAATCGATGTCCGTACAATTCGCGACTTATCCGAGCTTGACCGATCGGGTCGTGCTGATCTCCGGCGGCGCCTCCGGCATTGGCGCCGATGTGGTCCGCGCCTTCGTGGCGAACGGCGCCCGGATAGCCTTTCTCGATGTGCAGGACGAACCAGCGGAGGCGTTGGTGCGCGAGCTCGCTGGTGCCGCCGGGCAGGCTCCGTTATTTCTCCATTGCGATGTGACCGACGTCGATGCGCTAAAGGCGTCGGTAGCAGGCGTGCGCGCGCGGCTTGGTCCGGTCGCCGTCCTGGTGAATAACGCAGCCAATGATCAGCGCCATCCCATCGACGCGCTGACGGCCGACTATTGGGACCGCAGCTTCGACGTCAATCTGAGGCATCACTTCTTCGCCGCCCAGGCAGTGCATCCGCATATGAAGGAACTCGGCTTCGGCTCGATCATAAACTTCTCCTCCATTGCCTGGCGGTTCGGAGCGGACCAGATGGTGGCCTATGCCACCGCCAAGGGGGCCGTGGTGGCGCTGACGCGTGCGTTGGCGCGGTCGTTCGGACCGGATAACATCCGCGTCAATGCGATCGAACCCGGCGCCGTCATGACCGAGCGGCAGCGCGAGCTGTGGTTCAAGACGCAGGAGGCAGTCGACCAGACGGTGCAGCGGCAATTGATTCGCCGCGTCCTGCTGGGCGAGGAGATTGCACGCACCGTGCTCTTCCTGGCGGCCGACGACAGCCGCATGATCACCAAACAGTCCATAACCGTCGATGCCGGTCTGCGCTAGTGACGCCTCTCCGCTCTCCATTGGAACCGCCAAGCTGATGTTTCGTCTCGGCCTCAACCCTTACGGACTGACCTACTATCTCGGCCTGCAGGGCCGCGGCACGCCGCGGCACAATCCGGACGGCGTGGGGCTGGAAGGCTTCATCACGCTGGCGCAGGAACTGGGCGCACGCACGCTCGAGATCTACGAACCCTGGTTGACCGACTTGACTGACGCCGAAATCGTCGCCCTGCGCAGGCGTCTTGCCGCGCTGGACATCGTCCCGGTGGTGAGCGGCGGACTTCTGGTGGCAGGTCCGCTGGACAACGCCTTTCGGGCTGCGCGCCTGCTCGAGGCGACGACGATCCGTATCGCACTGACGCCTGTCCTGTGCGGCGACCGCAATGCGTGGGGTCCGAAATGGAGCGAGTTCAACGCAACGATTCGCGCTGCCTTGACGGAATGGGGGCCGCGTGCGGCGGCCGAGGGACGCGTGCTCGGCATCGAGAACCATCAGGACTTCGGCAGCGACGAACTGGCTGCGTTCTGCGAACTCGGCGGGCCGGGTGTCGGCATCACCTACGACACCGGCAACACCTTTCCTGTCGGCGAGGCGCCGCTTGCCTTCACGCGCCGGATCGCGCCCCATGTCCGCCACGTTCACCTCAAGGACTATCGCGTCCAGTTCACGGATGAGGGCTACCGCCTGGTCCGCTGCGCGATCGGCGACGGCGCCGTGCCTTTCGCCGAACTGGCAGCCATCCTTGGCGAGCACCACGACACGCTGACGGCGGTGCTTGAGCCCGGCGCGCTGGAGGCCCGTCACGTTCGCTGTCTCACCGACGACTGGTGGAACGGATATGCGCCGAAGACCGCCCGCGAATTCGCGGCCTGCCTGAGTGCTGCGCGCCTGAACCGCCTTGCGGACGACGCCGACTACCGCACGCCATGGGAGCGCGATGATGACGGTGCGCTCGTTTCGTACGAGCTCGACATGATCCGGCGCAGCGCCGCCAACATGATGAAATTCGATTTCATTGCAATGGAGAAATCAGCATGACTGCCCGAGAACTCAGCGGCCTGACCGCCTTCGTCACCGGCTCGGGACGCGGCCTCGGCCGCGTGATGGCCGACCGCTTGGCCGAACTTGGCGCAAACGTCGCGGTCCACGACCTCGATTGGGCCCGGCCATCTCAATATGGCGAATTCGCGGACCTCGGCGACTCTGCCAGGGGCTTGGAGAAGCACGGGACGCGCATCACCGCGGTCACCGGCAACATCGGCGACAAGCAAGCTGTCGCGGAAATGAAGAGGAAGATCGAGGCGGAGCTCGGCGACGTGCACGTCTTGGTAAACTGCGCCGGCGGCGACATCGGCGCCAAGGGCGAAAAGCCCAATCCCAACAACGCACTGGACATCGACTACGAAGACATCAAGGTTCTAACCGAGAACAACCTCATCGGCACTATGCTGGTCTGCCAGGCGTTCGTTCCGCCGATGGTCAAGCGTGGCTCGGGCTCGGTGATCAACATCGCCTCGGCGGCAGCGCATATCGGATGCTCGCCCGAGGTGGTCTACTCGACGCTCAAGGCGGCTGTCGTCCATTATACGCGCTGCCTCGCCAAGGAACTGATCGACGATGGCGTACGCGTCAATGCGGTGAGCCCCGGCGCCACCAAGACGGCACGGTTCCAGGCGAGCCGCGTGGTCGATCCACAGCGCATGGATTCGAGCAAGAAATCGCTGAACCGGTATGCGGAGCCTGAAGAGATCGCCGAAGCGGTTGCCTTCCTCGCCGGTCCGCGCGCGCGCTTCATCAACGGGCAGGTAATCCGCGTCGATGGCGGTTTCACGATCTTTCCAGGTTAGGCCGCGATCGTCCATACCGGGTACCGGAAGCAACTTCGCCATCGCGCGCTGTAGATAGCTCCGCCCGAGTTCGGGCAGAACTATGCACTGCATTACAGTCGGAGCTTGACAAAAACTGCGGTATAGCGGGTATATTAATCGAATAATATGACGCCATCCATTGCGAGGAAAGCGGGTGGCAAACCAGGGAGGAGACCAAGATGAGCCGCTACAAGTCAGTCGGATTCCTGCACGGCATGGTTTTGGGCGTGGCCCTGACGACCGCGACTGCGGCCCATGCCGAGACGTTGACGCTCTATTGGAACGCCGGCCACGCCTATCAAGCTTATGCCGATGCAATAGCAAAGTTCGAGGCCGATCATCCCGGATGGTCGGTGCAGTGGGAGAAATTCCAGTGGCCGGATATGCGCACCAAGCTGGTGGCGGATTTTGCTGCGAAGAGCCCGCCCGATCTCGTCGCCGAACCCGGCGGCTGGGTGCAGGAATTCGGCCAGCGGAATCTGCTGCGGCCGCTGAACGACTTCATCGAACAAGACGGCAAGGCGATCGGCTATCCCGACGACTGGCAAGCCTATTCCGTCGAGCGCAACAAACTCGGCGACCAGTACTATGGCGTCCAGATCCACCTCACCTGCGCCACCCTCGTCTACAACGTCGATATGCTGAAGCAGGCGGGCTTCGACGCGCCGCCTGCGACCTGGGAGGAGTTCCTGAAGGTTGCCAAGGCGACGACGACCGGCGCCCGCTTCGGCTTCGCTCCCAACCCGAGCATCGGATATTATTCGTCGTGGCTGCTGCAGAACGGCGTAAGCTATTACGATCCCAAGACAAACAAGGTCAATCTCGACAGTCCGGAGGCGATCGAAGCGATCCAGTTCCTCGCCGACCTGATCCACAAGGAAAAAGCAGCGACCAAGCCGGCGGCGGGTGCTGACTATGAGGGTCCGCAAAAGCTGTTCACGGCCAACCGGGTCGCAATGATCATAACCGGTCCGTGGGACGTGAAGCCGATCCGCTCGGGCAACCCGAAGCTCAACTGGGCGGTTGCGCCATCACTCAAGCACAAGGTGCAGGCGACGTTCGCGGGCGGCGTCAGCTTGATGATCCCTAAGGACGCCAAGCACCCGAAGGAGGCCTGGGAGTTGTTGAAGCGGCTCGTCGCGCTCGACACGGAACTAGCGGCTACCAAGGAAGCGGGCATGACGATGCCGCGCAAATCCTGGGCCGAAAACGCCGAGGTTCAGGCCGATCCGGTCATCGGCAGCTTCAGCAAATGCCTGCCTTACGCGCAAGACGTCACCGCCGAGCTGCGCCTCACCGGCAAGCACGCGCGAATCGAGAAGCTTCTGCAAAGTGCGCTCGAGGATATCATCTACAATCAGAAGCCAGCAGCCGAGATCATGCCGAAATTCGCGGCCGAGGCCAACGTCATCCTGGCCAACAACTAGGCCGATGTTTATCAGCGGCAGCACCGATACGGCCGATACGGACATTCGCGTCGGTGCGATGCCGACCCGGCGAGCTGCCCGCTTCAGCCGGCGCACCAGACAAACGCTTCTCGCTTACCTGCTGCTGTCGCCAGCAATCCTCTATTTCTCGGTCTATTTCTTCTATCCGATAGGACTGGAGTTTTGGGCGAGCCTGTACAGCGGCCAGCCGCTGATCGGCGAGAGCCGATTCGCCGGACTGGACAACTACGTTGCTGCCCTCGGCGACGCGCGCGTTCGGCAGTCGCTCTTCGTGACGCTGGCCTTCGCGATAGGCGTCACTGCGGCCAGCATCGCCATTGGCCTCGGACTGGCGGTCGTGCTCAACCGGCCGATCCCGGGGCGCACTCTGATCCGCGCAATCATCTTCTTTCCCTACATCACCTCCTTCGTGATCGTCGCGTTGATGTGGCAGGCAATTCTCGATCCCTACACTGGCATCTTGAACAGCTTCCTTGCCGAGCTTGGGCTGCCGACCCAGAATTGGCTCGGCGACACCTCGACCGCGCTGCCGACGCTCATCGCCATCACGGTGTGGAAGGATGTCGGCTATGCCATGCTGATCTACCTCTCCGCGTTGCAGTCGATCCCGTCCGACTTCTATGATGCCGCATCCATCGACGGCGCCACGCCGACGCAGCAATTCCGCTATCTGACCTGGCCGTTGTTGACGCCGACCACGCTGTTCATCGCGGTCGTCAGCACGATCAGCCAGCTGCAGGAGCTGGCGCCGGCCTACCTGATAACCAAGGGCGGACCGGCCGACGCGACGCGGTTCTTCAGCCTGCACGTGTTCGAGGCAGCCTTCTTCGAGCTCAACATCGGCTACGCCTCGGCGCTGTCTTTCCTGATGTTCCTGCTGATCCTGGCCATCACCTTCGTTCAGTTCCGCCTGCTCAACCGCGAAACCACCTATTGAGGTTGGCATGACATTCGCAAAAACGCTCCCGTCCTACCTACTGCTGCTCTTCTGCGTGGCGCTGTCGATCTTTCCGTTCCTCTACATGCTTTCGCTGTCGCTGCAGAGCGATGCCGACGTCTTCAGCGGCATTCCGATTCTGATCCCCGAGACGTGGCAATTCACGAATTACATCGACATCTGGCAGAAGGCGCCGTTCGCGCGTTTCACGCTCAACAGCTTCATCATCGCCGGCGGGATTACCTTCCTCCATCTGATCTTCGATCCGTTGATCGGCTACGTCTTCGCGAAGATGGAATTCGCCGGTAAGCGCGTCATGTTTGTCGCGGTGCTGTCGACGCTGATGATCCCATTCTTCATCCGCATGATCCCGCTCTATGTGCTCACCGCGCGGATGGGATGGCTCAACACCTATCAGGGCCTTATCCTTCCATTCGCCATGAGCGCCTACGGAATCTTCCTGATGCGGCAGTTCATCCGACCGATTCCCGACGAGTTGCTTGACGCTGCACGGATGGACGGCTGCTCGGAACTCGGCCTTTACTGGCGCATCGTGCTGCCGCAGGTCCGTCCGGCACTGGCGACGCTGGTCCTCCTCACCTTCGTGTTCCAGTGGAACGAATTCCTCTGGCCGCTGGTCGCCGTCAACACCACCGAAATGCGGCCGATCACGACGGGACTGACGCTTTTCAACCAGGAATTCTTCACCCAGTGGAACCTGACGGCGACGGGCGGGATCATTCTCTTCATCCCGAGCCTGCTGCTGTTCCTCTTCACGCAGCGCTACTTCGTCCGCAGCGTGATGCTGGCAGGCATGAAATGACCATTCGGAGGCATTGCACCCTATGACGTCCCGCCGACCGAACGTGATCGTCTTCTTCACCGACCAGCAGCGTTGGGATACCGTTGGTGTCCATGGCAATCCGCTCGAGCTTACGCCAAATTTCGACCGCCTCGCCGGGACCGGCACGTTCTTGGCGAATTCGTTTACCTGCCAGCCCGTTTGCGGCCCCGCCCGCTCCGTCTTTCAGACGGGGCGGTACCCGACCATCACCGGCTGCTACCGCAACGACATCCCGCTGCCTAAGAGCGAGCGCACGCTCGCGCATCATTTCACCGCGGCAGGTTATGACACCGCCTACATCGGCAAGTGGCACCTGGGGTCCGCCGAGCCGGTCACCCAGGAACAACGCGGCGGCTATCGCTACTGGCTGGCCTCCAACATCCTGGAGTTCACGTCCGGCCCCTTCGACACCGTCGTCCACGACAATGACGGCAAGGCGGTGAAGCTGCCGGGATACCGCGTCGATGCCCTAACCGACGCTGCAATCCGCTATGTCGCATCGAGGGAAGACGAGCCGTTCTTTCTATTCCTGTCCTTCCTCGAGCCGCATCACCAGAACCAGACGGACAACTACCCTGCCCCGCTCGGATACGAGGACAGGATCCGCAAGAAGCTCGCCATTCCCGGCGATCTCGCCGCACTTGGCGGCACGACAGCAGAACATTTCCCCGGCTATCTGGGCATGGTCGCGCGCCTCGACGAGGCGTTTGGACGGCTGATCGAGGCGCTCTACAGCCTTGGCCGGCTTGACGACACGATCATCCTCTTCACCTCCGACCACGGATGTCACTTCAAGACCCGCAACAACGAATACAAGCGTTCCTGTCATGAGGCGTCGATCCGCGTGCCGACGCTATTCCACGGCCCCGGCTTCCAGCGCATCGGCACATATGAAGGCCTAGTCAGCCTCGTCGATCTCGCGCCGACCCTGCTCGCCGCGGCCGGCCTGAAAGTGCCCAATTCGATGCAGGGCGTCTCGCTGCTCGACGCGCTGCAGGGCGAACGGCCGCCGCGCGACGAGATATTCATTCAAATCAGCGAGCACCATGTCGGCCGCGCGTTGCGCACCAGACGGTGGAAATATGAGGTCGAGGCACCGGGAAAAGACGGCTGGCGGGATTCCGGCAGCGATTTCTATGTCGAGGCGAGGCTCTACGACCTCGATGGCGATCCGAACGAGCTAACCAATCTCATAGCTTCGCCCGATCACGCAGAGACGCGTGCATGGCTGCGAGGCCGCATCGTTGCCCTGATGGAGGAGGCCGGCGAGGCAAGGCCCGAGATCCTTGCCGCCGGACATGGAAGCTGGAATGAAATCCGGCTGAGCGACAGCTGATCATGTCACGTCGCGCAGCGGATCCAACAATGCACGAGAGAAGTTCCGATCGCAGAAAGGCGCCGACCATGGCGGATGTCGCCCGGCGCGCCAATGTATCGACCGCTGCCGTGTCGTACCTGCTCAGCGGCGACAGCACGCGCCTGAAGTTCGTCGGCAAGGAGGCGCGGCAGCGCATCCTCGAGGCCGTCGCTGAGCTCAACTACGTGCAAAACCGCACCGCGCGGCAGCTGCGCCGCCAGCAGGCCGAGCGAATCTGCCTTGTACTGCCTCGTCTCGGCGTGCCGTTCAGCGACCGGATCGCGCAGGATATCCAATCTGCAGCGGCGCTGAGGGGATTTTCGACAATTATCACCGCGGGAGACACCTTCGAGCGAACCGACCGGATCGTGAGGGAAATCGAGAGCGGGCTGGCAGACGGCATTATCGCCGACTGGCAGCATCTCTCCGAGCCCGAGGTGATGGTCTTGGCCGCGCGCCTGGCGGCCGCGGGCCGGCCAGCGGTGATCTTCCATCCGACCATCGAGCCGGCAGGCTTCTCGGTTGTGCGCCAGCATACCGGCAGGGCCGTCTTCGAGGCACTCGACTACCTCTACCGAGCCGGCCATCGCTGTATCGCCTATATGGTGCATGAGCAAGCTGTGGACGGGAGCCGTCTCGCCGCCTATCGCAGCTTCCTGCAAGCACGCGGCCTTCCGCTGCGAGACGACCTGGTGATCGGCGGTGCAGAGGCGCGCAAGGCTGCGTTTGCCAATGCTACGGCGCTGGCCGCCCGCAAGGATCGGCCGACCGCGCTTTTCGTCGAATCCGATCTTGCCGCCGTGACCGCCCTGCACGCATTCGAGGAGGCCGGCCTCTCCGTGCCCGGCGACATTGCAGTCATCGGCTGCGGCAATATCGACGAGGGCGAATTCAGTCATCCGGCATTGACGACAATCGGCCCCGAAACTGCCCACTACGACCATCTTGCCGATCATCTGATCTCATTGATCTCGGCAACACCGGGCGCAATACCTACCCTTTTCAGCGTTTCGTGGCAGTTGGTCCGTCGCGTGTCCGCATGAGCAGGATCGCCGCTATTTGACGCCCACGCTTTCAGGCCAGAGGACCTGGATTTCCTTTGGCAGCGCATCCCGCACCTTTGCCGACTGGCCAAGGTCGATATGCCGTGCAAGCACACGCAGTACTGAGCGTGCCGCATCCTCGGGATCGACAGGACGGGTCGATTTCAATTCATCGGCGATGTGTTGCAGGAACCTCTCGAGCGAGCGTGTCTTGTCGGGCATGTCGGCGGGCCGATAGCGATCATAGTAGGCGCCGCGCACGAGCAGCGGCAGTTCCGCTCCCAATTTGGCCGCCAGTCCGATCTGCAGCCTGTCGCGAAGGGTTCGCAGAACGGCGCCCAATGTATGCCAGGCCACGTGTCGATCCGGACCAAGATCCGCCATGATCTCGTCAAGCCAGATGTTTGTTATTTGCAGCGTTTTGTCAAAAACGTCCAAGCCGGTTGCGCTCATCGTCGCCTCCTCGAAAGGTTCTGCGGGCGAAACGGCGACCGGAGATTATTGTTTCGTGATCCTGTGAAAATCGTCCTGGCAAAGCGGCGGAAACCGGTTCGGTCGGAGAGCCTGTCGGCGTCAGGTCTGCTCGACACTCTGCTTCTGCTGGATTTCGGCGATCTGTCGGAAGCGGCCGTTTTCCACCCCGTTGAGTGCAGTCACAGCGGCCAGATTGTCGCCCTTTTCATCCCACCGCACCGGCTCGCGATAGGCGATTCCCCTGAAACGGATATCGCGCACCGCCGCCAGAACGTCGCGCCGGCTCGGATATCCCTTGGATACAGTGCTGGCGTCTTTGATCGCGGCAAGGAGAAGGCAGGCCGAATCGTAGGCATTCACGGCATAATTGCGCTTCGGCTTCGCCGTCCGACGATCTCGCCAGCTTCGGCGAGCGTCGCTTCCAAGCAATCCCTTCGCGCGTCAACGACGCCCGTTCAACCTTCCCACAGTTGTATTCGGCGCCTGCGTTCCGATCATTAAAGTCGGCCTTGCTGATCCGAAAGGTGGTTGTCCTCCGCCTAACTGAGCTTGTGCTCATCGGTTCCGAACGCCGTCTCAGCAATGAGACCAGTCCTCACGTTGCCCCAGCCCGGGTATCTCTTGACTGACTGAGCGGCCCGCGCCGACAATGGCATTGGGAAGATGGCGGGATGGCGCCCACGGTGTTCGGCACCACTTGGCGATCAAGCTGCGAAAGGGCTGTCATGGATTGGAAGCTGGAACTGGTCCCGGTCCCCGTATCGGACGTCGATAGAGCAATTGCCTTTTATGTTGGGAAGGTCGGCTTTCATCTCGATCACGACCACACCGTAAGCGACGAGATACGTTTCGTGCAATTGACGCCGCCCGGTTCGGCCTGTTCGATTGCCATGGGCAAGGGCCTCGTCGACAGCCCCCCGGGATCCATAAGGGGCCTGCAACTCGTCGTGCCCGATATCGATGAGGCTCACCGGTACCTGGCCGCTCAAGGTATCGAGGTCAGCGATATCAAGGATTTTCCCTGGGGCAGATTTGTCTTCTTTGAGGATCCCGACGGCAACACCTGGTCTGTCCAGCAACTTCCACCTCGCAGCTGAGGTGGCGCGCTGCGGCACGGTCGTGCCCCGACACAGATAGCGCGGAATGCACGGTTCAATTCGAACGCATCCCGGCCTAACGCCTCTTCTCGTCGAAGGCGGCATTCCAATTGTGATAAGGCGCGCGATAGGTGGGGATGCGGTCCTCGACATCGGCAAGCGCTTCGAACGGTTTGTGCGGTTCGGCCTGATACCAGAAGGCGACCGACGAAATGTCGTCCGAGCGGCGATTGGCGTGACCGCGCTCGATGGTCACCCGGATGCGTTTGTGGAAGATGACCGGGTCCTCTATGTGCCAGCGATAGAGCGTAACCGGCTCGGTCCAGTTCGGCCCGCCGGCGGCGATGATGCCGTGATAGGGCGCGCTGTAGTCCTGTGTCGGGCACCATGCCGTGTTGAAATAGTCCTCGGTGCCGGTGCCGTGCAGCGTCGGCGGCCAGGCATCGTTGGCGGCGGGGCCGGTCTCGCCGCGATCGTCGATCAGTTCGGCCTTCGGTCCGATGCGCGGATCGGGCTTGCGCACTGTATCCGGCACGGAAATGCCCGGCTCGCCGTCGACGAAGATCATGTCGTCGCCCTCGCCATACCAGTCCCATAGTGCGGAACGCCGCCGCGAATAGACGGAATAGAGCACGCCGACATAGTGGCCGTGACCTTCCGCCTCCAGGATGGTGTAGTTGCCGTTCCCGTCGGTGTTTTCCCCGCCAAACAGGACCTGCTCGTTGGCCAGCCCCGTCTCGTCTATGCCGTCAGGTCGCTGCTGCCTGTATTGGGCGTGGAAGCGGCCCAGGCCTTCCTCGAGTTCCTCATGCAGTTCGAGATCGACATAGTAATAGAAAAGCAGGTCGTCCTCAGCCTCATTGGTGACGGTGAAGCGCATGTGGCTGGCAAACGGCATCGGAAAGTAGCAGTTGAAGGCCTTGCCATCCTCTGGACTTGCCTGCACCGGCAGGCTGGCAAAATTGCGGGTGCGGGCATGGCCCATGCCGAAGAAATCGCCGATCGGCGTTTCGATGCTCGGATGTGCCTCACCATCCCAATAGGCGCGCAATACGATCTTGCGCAGGAACGCCTCGCTCTCGCAGGCGAGCGTCGCCCAGATATGCGTGACGATGCCGGCACCGTCATGCTCGGCAATCACCACCGTCTGGCCGGGTTCGATGTGCAGCCGGTCGTCATTGCCGCCGGTGCGGTCGTAGCTTGAGAACCGGCGGGTTTTGGCGTCGCGCAATTTGGCGAGCCCGCGAAGCGGCGACAGGCCGGCATTATCCATGTGTTTCTCCTCTTGCTTCAGCGGTTATTTCAGGCCGCTTGTCTTGATGGATTCCATGATCTGGCGCTGGAAGATCACGAAGAGGACCAGCATCGGCACGGCGACGATGGTCGAGGCGGCCATGACATAATTCCAGGCGGCGGCGTACTGGCTCTTGAAGTTCGCAATGGCTACCTGCACCACCCAGAGGTTGAGGTCCGATGTGATCGTCAACGGCCACAGGAAAGCGTTCCAGTTGGCGAGGAAGAACAGGATCGCCAGTGCCGACAGGATCGGCCGGCTGAGCGGCAGGATGATGCTCCAATAGATGCGCCAGTAGCCGGCGCCGTCCATGATCGCGGCTTCTTCCAGTTCCCTGGGCAGCGACAGGTAATATTGCCTGAGCAGAAAGATGCCGAACGCGTTGAAGATCGCCGGAATGATCAGCCCGGCATAGCTGTCCAGCATGTGCAGCGTCCGCGTCAAAATGAACAGCGGCACGATGATGACTGGCAGCGACACCAGGAAGGTCGAGAACATGGCGAGGAACAGAATGTCGCGGCCCGGAAAACGCAGCCGTGCGAGCGAATAGCCCGCCATCGAATGGAAGAACAGCGCAGCAACCGTCACCGTCGCCGACACGAAGAACGAATTGAAGAGATAGCGCAGGAACGGCACCTCGGTCAGCACATAGAGGAAATTGCCGAGCGTCGGGCGTTCCGGAATGAGGCTCGGCGTGAAGACGTCGCTCGCCGGCTTGAGCGAGATGACCAGCATCCAGACAAGCGGGAATACCGTCATCAGGCCAAGTGCGGCGGTTGCCAGCATCCAGGCAAGTCTCGCCGCTCGTATCTGCGAACGGCCGGAAGGAGTTCGGCCGTCAGTCATGCTCGAAACGTCCGCCGCGCGTCAGCACGAAGAAGAAGACCGTGACCAGCATCAGCGCCAGCACCAGCAGCGATGCCATTGCCGACGCATAGCCGAAGGCGCCGAACTGGAACGCCTGCTTGTAGATGTAGATGATCAGCACCGAGGTCGAATTGACCGGCCCGCCTTTGGTCATCACATAGATCAGGTCGAAGACCTGGCCGCCGGCGACAGCCGCGACGAGCGAGACCAGGAGGACGAAGAAGCTGGTCGGCTTGAGCAAGGGCAAAGTAATGTACCAGAAGCTTGTCACCGGCCCGGCACCGTCGATCTTTGCGGCTTCGTAGTACTCTGCCGGGATGTCCTGGAGCCCGCCGAGGAAGATCAGCATGTAGAAACCCATCAGGAACCAGACGCTGACCAGCACCAGCGTGAACAGCGCCAGATTTGGATCGCCGAGCAGCGAAATTCCGCCGAGGCCGACGAGCGGCGCCAGCCGGCTGACGATGCCGACCTTTTCGACCAGCATGAGCTGCCACACGAGCGCCACCACGACCAGGCTGACCATCTGCGGCGCAAAGAACATCGAGCGCATGACCGCGTTGAAGCGGTTGGTCTTCTGCACCAGAAGCGCCAGTCCCAGTCCGGCGACGTAGAGCGCCGGCACCAGCATGACGGCATAAGCTACCGTCACCTTCACGGACGACCAGAACAGCGGGTCGCCCCACATGCGCCTGTAATTGCCGAACCCGACGAACCTGTAGCCGCCGAAGCCGTTGACCTCGAAGAACCCGACGGCGAGCGACAGCAGCATCGGCACGCCGACGAACACCAGCAGGCCAACCGCATCGGGCAGGACGAACAGCCATGCGGCGCAGCGCTCCCTTTGCTTGGCGGTGAGGCCGCGGGCGGAATTCGCGCCCGCGGCTGGCGGTTTCATCTGATCCATGCTGGAAAGGGCCTAAAGGATCGGCGCGCCGGAATAGGAAGCGAGGAACGCATCGAGTTGCTGACTGGCCGTCGTCGCCGCCTGCTGGGCATCAACCCCGCCAAGCTGTGCCGACTGGATGGCGTCGGAGATGATCTTGTAGGCCTCCGGCGGAACCCGCGGCTCGGCGCGCGTCCCCGGATGGATCTCCTTGGCGAAGGTGCCGAACTTGCCGGTGCTGAAGACATCGGCGCCGGCCTTCAGCGCGCTGTTGCGCGGCGGCATGTCGCTCTTGGCGACAGTGCACCAGTTGACGACCCGGTCGATCGATGCCGGATCCATTGAGGCCAGCGCCCAGGCGCAGAACTGGGCGGAAGCATCCGGGTTCTTGCCTCCGGCATTGGCGACAAAGGCCCAGCCACCGCCGACGGTGACGTATTTGCCATTGGCCGGTGTCGGCAATTTGAAGATGCCGTAGGGCACGTCCTTGGCGTTGTTGTCCATCGCCGAAATGCCCCAGATGCCGCAGTTCTGCATGGCGCACAGCCCTGCCCCGAGATTGGCGACTATGTCGAAGCCGCCGCCGACCACCTGACGCGGCGCCACGCCGGTATTGATGGCATCCTGCCAGAGTTTCAGCGCCTGGACGGTGGCCGGCGAATCGAAGGCGCTCTTGCCGTCCTTGCCCTGGAATTCGCCGCCGCCCTGCCACAGGAACGGATACCAGGTGAAGTTCTGGTAATAGCCGGGAGTCGTTTCGAACAGCACGCCGTAGCGACTGGGCGTCGTCAGCTTTTTGGCGACCGCCAACAGCTCGTCCCAGGTCTTCGGCACGTCGTTCTCGTTGAGCTTTGCATCCTCGAACGCTTTGACCGAATAGTAGAAGGCCATCGGCTCGACTTCCATCGGCACACCGTAGATCTTGCCGTCCACCATGCGGTTGGCGATGACGCTTTCCGGGAAATCGACTTTGGCGGCATCCTCGATATGCGGCGTCAGGTCGGCAAGTACGCCGCCATTGTAATAACGCAGGAAATCGCCGGGGCTGATGAGGAAGATGTCAGGGCCCTCGCCCGACGCGAAGGCCGTTGCCAGCTTGGAACCGGAGATGTATTCGCTGTTGACGACATATTCGAGCTCGACCTTCTGGTCGTGGCCGTCGTTCCAGTCGGCCACCAGCTTCTCGAACCACTGGACCTGCGGCTTCACGTCTCCCCCAGGCGCATAGAACTGCCAGAATTTCAGCGGCGCTTCCTGAGCGCGCACGGCCATCCTGTTGATGAACGGGAAGCCTGTGAGGCCGGCGGCAGCGAAAGTGGCGCCGCCCTGGATCAGCCGACGGCGGTTCAGGCTGGCCAATGTCCGGTCGCGGGTCGTTTTGTCAGTCATCAATTCCTCCCTTGGATGTTGTTCGGTCGAACGTTGGCGAAGGGACCTCCGTTCCCTTTGCCGGCATCTGGCGTCACGCGCTGTCGAATGGGCTCAACACGCATGGGATCACTTCGGTGCGCGGCGCGCCCTCGACTTTGCCACCCAGCCGTTCGAGCAGCATTTGCGTGGCGCGCTTGGCAAGCATTGTCGGACTGTTGCCGACACGGGTCAGCTTCGGCCTGACATATTCCAGTTGAGGCAGGTCATCGAAGACTGCGATGGCGATATCCTGAGGGATATTGATCCCATGGTCGTAGAATTCGGTCAGCGCACCGGAGGCCATCAGATAATTGGCGAAGAACATCGCCGACGGCAGGTTTCCGCCGTGCTTCTCCCTGAGCCAGGTGACCGCTTCCCGCCCGGACGGGGCAAGATAGCTTCCCTCGAACCGCAGATCGGCGGAGATTGGCACGCCATTGTCGGCGAGCCCTTTTTCGAAGCCGGCGGCACGCGCCATCGCCTCCTTGAAAAAGGCTGGCCCGGTGACATGGGCGACGCGGCGATGGCCCCTCTTCGCCAGATACTCGCCCATCAGATAGCCGCCGCCGAAATCGTCCAGCTGGACGCTGTCGACAGCATGGTTCGGCAGATGGCCGATGAAGACGGCGGGCAGATCGAGGCTGAGCAGTTCGCTGTGCATGCCGTGCAGCGCGAAGTCGGCAACGATGACGCCGTCGACCCGCTTGCGCCCTATCTGGCGCAAATACTCGCGGCCGTGATCCTGTGAATGTCCGCCCGGCACGTCGGTGTTGAAGATCAGCATGTCGAGGCCGACCACTTCGAGCGTCGACTGCGCCGTTTTCACCAGCTCCGGATAGAACGGGTTGCGGATGTCCGGGATCAGCATCGCGATGATGTTGGTGCGGCCGGTGCGCAGGCTTTGCGCCTGCGGGTTCGGCGTGTAGCCGAGTTCGTCGATCGCCGCTTGTACGCGTTCACGCAGCGATTTCGATACCCGGTCCGCATGGTTGATGACATGCGACACGGTCGTGCGCGACACGCCCGCTCGCGTAGCAACTTTGGAAATCGTGCTCATGGTGACAGGTTATGAGCACATGAATGCATTTGCAAATCGATTTTACCGGTGTCTCGCAAATTAGGGCCGTCAGGCGGATTGCGCAAAATGCCAAAAGAAAAGGCCGGACTGTTAAGCCCGGCCAAGTGTGAAGGTCTATAACCTCCAGAGGGGAACGCGCCGGACGCAATGGGAGGAGACATCCGACGCAATTCGCATATGGGTCTGTATTGGTGGCGTTTCAACGATGCGGCAGTAGACCAACGGCGTTGCTGCCATAGAGCCAGAAACGCAAAGCATTCGAAGGGGGCGGTGGATCGCAGCTGCCAGTTGGACACAAAGGTCGCCGAATGCAGGGTGGCTCCTGGCATAGGGACTTCAGTCTGTAGGCCTATCGACCAAGGACCCGCACAGCCAAACTTTGGTCCGAGGCTGCTATCGCAAAAGCCCGAAATGCGAGAGTTTCAGGAACTGAGTTCCGAGGAGCCCCGTTGCGATGCCGACTGTTACAGGAGGCCGCCATGGACCCGAGCATTCACCAGGCGCGTTGGCTGCTTTTTCCGTTATTTGGCCTGTGTTTCGGGATCGCGGCCATTGGATTTATTGTTGGCTGACAGTGGGAACTCGGCGCTATCGCGGAGAGACGCAACCACGGGAAGGCAAAAGACTTGCGCAGTAAATAGTCCCTTCCTGCGCTAGCGAGACCCACCAGTTACCATCGTGGGACTGGTGGGCCTTGACGTTCCGGACGCAAACCATTGTTTTAAGCATCACACGAATTCGAACAGGAGGCAGTACGACAGAGCCGTATGATTAAGGGGAGTTCCGACATGCGACTGGCAAGTTCATTGATGACGACCCGGAAACGAAGGACCGGATCTTCACGAGGACGTCGTGTCGGCATTTCTGTAGTCGTCTTGACCTTCATTCTCGTCGTAAGCCCCTATCGCGTCGTGTTCGATGGATCATCGCAGCCGCTCGGCCCGCAGGCTGCCTGGGCCAAAGATGGCGGGAACGGCAACGGCAATGGCGGGAACGGGAACGGGAATGGGAACGGCAATTCGGGCAATTCGGGTGGAAACTCCGGCAATTCGAACTCGAACGCTGGTGCCGGCAAGGGCAAAGCAAAGTCGCAGGACGACAATCTCCCTGATCCCGCCCCTGCGGTAAACCCCGATAGCAAGCCAAAACTCTTTGTCAACGCATCCACAGGAGACCGGGTCGAGGTGAGCGGCCCGAGCATTGGCGTGGTGCATTCGAACGGCCTCAGCGAGCGCATCGACAGCGACCAATATGAAATGCGGGATGCCGAGGGCCGCACCATCATTCGGCGCCTGGCGACGCGTTCCGATCGGGACAGGTTGCTTGGAATGATCAACTGAGGGCCAGTTCACATGGCCGCGCTGTGCGGCAATTTCGGCTCAAGCATGATCGCGAACAGGCGGATGCCGGCGCTCAGTCGCATCGCGCAAGGTCATGGCGGCTTCGGTCCTGTTGCTGACGTTGAGCTTGGCCAGGATTCGCGTCATGTGGTGCTTTATCGTCTTTTCATGCAGGTTCAGCCGAAGCCCGATCCGCTTGTTGCTCAGTCCCGCGGCAACCAGCGTCAGGATCTCCCTTTCGCGGCTGGTGAGGTCGGCAAGTCCGTCAGCTTTCGCCGGCTCTTTTGATTGAGCCGAGAGATCGGCCAACAGGCGCGCCGACAATTGTGGACAGACATATCGTTCGCCCGACGCTACCGTGCGCAGGATCGCAGCCAACGTCCTCGACCCGACCCCCTTCAGAACATAGCCCCTTGCCCCGCTCTGCAACGCGGTCATCACGTGCTGGTTTTCTTCCGAAACGGTCAGCATCACAATTTTCAGTGCCGGATGCCGCTCAAGGGCCGGTCCGATCACGCCAAGGCCACCTCCAGGAACCGAGATGTCCATCAGCAGAATGTCGGGCCGCTGGTCTTCGATTATCCGCAGGGCATCGTCTCTGCTGCTTCCTTCACCGACGATCTCGAACCCGCCGATCTGATCGAGCGTGCGCACAACGCCTTCCCTGAACAGCGGGTGGTCGTCGACGATGGCGAGCTTGATGGCTACTGTCATGTCTGCCCCATTTCAACGATGTTGAGGGCCATTCTTACGACTGTGCCACTCTGTGAGGAAGTCACGGTAAACTGGCCCCCGAGGCTTTCCACCCGCTCGCGCAGCCCAATGAGTCCCAGCCTCTCGGGACGCACGATTTGCGGGTCAAAGCCAGCGCCGGCGTCGGCCACTTCGATACAAACGCGCTCGCCGTCGAAATGTTTCTCGACCGACTGACCTTCACCTCCGGCATGACGGAATCCATTGTTCAGCGCCTCCTGGACGAAGCGGAAGATGCAGATCTTGGCCGCCGGCGACAACGGCGCATGGCCGCCGGTCATCGATAATCTCACTTTGACGCCGGTTCGTTCTTCGTGCGCCCGTACGGCTAGCTGGAGAATTTCACCCAGTTCGGCATGCTCGATATGCGGCAGGACAAGGCCCTTGCTGATGCTCCTGATCTCGCGCATGGCATCGTCCAGATGTGCTTTGATGGCCAGCAATTCCTGTGCACGCTTCGATTGCGGCGTAGCGGGATCGGCAATGACGGGGCTGTCGATCCCCAGCGCCGCGAGAGCAACCAATTGCGCGGGGCCATCGTGCAAGTCCGCACCGATGCGCCTGAGATAGCGTTCGTTAAGTGCGGTGGCACGCTGCGAGGCACGCTGCACCCGCAGCCTCAACAGTCTGTTTTGCGCAAGCAGATCGGAAAGCTCGGCAATGCGCTGCTTCAACGAGCGGCTCTGCGAACTGATCATGCGGCTGCCACGGAACACGATTGCCGACAGCCCGAGAAAGAAGGCCGCTGTGACGACGGCAACGTCCAGCCAGGTTCGAATGAGCGCCTGATGCAGGTTTCTTTCAAAATCAGTGGCGACCTCGTAGAATTCCGAAACGGCCACCACTTCCCCCGACCATGGCTGCAGCACCGGATTGTAGATCTCGAGGAGATGCAAGCCGCTGGCTCTTTCGGCCTCGCTGTCCGGATCGTCGAGCTTGTCGAACTCCGAGACCATTTGGCCTGCGAATGCCGCCCGGAGATTGTCGCTGGGTTCGAAGCGCTTGCCGATCAATGTCTTGTCGGTCGAATACAGGATGGTTCCGTCGCGACGCCAGAGCTTGAAGGATTCGAGCCTTGTGCCGAGTGCCCCTTGTCCCAGCGTTTCATCGAGCGCATGGGCGACGCTCTCGTCGAGCACTTCGCTCTTGCGCATATCCGGAAGCAGCGGCGCGATAACGCTGTCCACGTAAAGAGCCGTTGCGGATGCCGAATTCTGCGTGACCACGGTTTCTATATGGTTCGTGACGGAAATCCCCACCACCACCATGGCTGACAGGGAAAATAGGCCGCCCGCGAGCAGGAACTGCGTTGCCAGCGACAGCGCATTCCAACGGTCAACAAGGCTTGTCAGCCTGTGTGGCTTGGTGTTCCGAATGGCCCGCTCGGCAGCACGCCGCACCAGTGGCGCGATTCTGGAGAGCCGGCTAATCCGTTGTCGAACGTCGCTGAAAGACGCCATCCTAGGTGTGTAACCGATCAATCGCGATGGAACTAGGGCCTGATGAGAGGGCGAACAGCGTATCCGGCGCTTTTTTGGGCAAACCGTCTCATTGCGTCGTTCGGTAAAGCTCGGACGCGGCCTGCTTCAGTGCCGCCCGTCCATCCGGCCTCAGATACATCATGTGCCCGCCCTCCAGCACCTCGGTGCGAATGGGCTTTGCGCCGGCAAGCGAAGGAATTTGACCAAGCAGGTAGCGCGAGCCCATGTACGGCGTCACCAGGTCGCTGTAGCCGTTGACGATCAGCACGCCGAGGCTGGGGTTTAGCACGCGCGCCTGTTGAAGGTCGTCCATGACACCCGCATAGCCCTGACGCGTCGCGCTCGTCCCATAGTCCCAATTGCCGCTGACTTCACGGTTGAGAAGCCGATAGCTGATATCCGTGCGGAAGTTCAATTCATCACGCACATAGCCGACGAAAGCGGAGGTGAGCGCCGGCACGCTTCGGTCGAGCACCGGATCGGGACCCTCGACTCCCAGGCTCTCTGGCGCCACGTCCGCTGTCGCGATGTTGCCGTCATAGGCGCTGAGAACATTGCCCTTTGCCCGTGCAAACTCCTTGGCGAACAGCCCTATGGGAATGCGTGCAAAGTGCCGCTGGACGAGATCGAGCGGCAGACCGGTGATTGCGGCGACACGCTGGCTCGCCAGGCGTCCACCCTGCTCCAGCCCACCTGCCAGCGCGGCCAGATAATCGCCGAGCGCATAGCGTTCGACTTCTGCCAGCCGCTCCTGCAGGGCCGGGCCGGAAACGCCTTCGCTGTGTAGGCGCACTGCCGCCAGCGACGGCAGTTCCAGCGCCCAGTGGAGCGGCTGGAACTCGTCTGGGCGCACCAGCGTGAATTCGAGCGCCGGCGAAATCAGCACGACGCCACTCGGGCTGATGCCGATGTCTTCCTGAAGCTTCCTGGCGAGCAATGCTGCTCGAAAGCCGCCATAGCTTTCGCCAGCCAGGAAGACAGGCGATGCCGTACGGTTCGTCTGCGCCAGATAGAGCCGGATAAACGCGCCTATCGACGCGACGTCCTGGCTGACGCCCCAGAAGCTGTGTGCTTCTGTGCCGGGCGCTTCACGGCTGTAACCGGTTCCAACAGGGTCCACAAAGACCAGGTCGGTCATGTCGAGCCAAGTGTCGGCGTTGTCGAACAGCCTCTGCGGCGGCGGCAGGAAACTTCCATCGGCCGCCGTCGCCAGGACCCGCGGACCGAGCGCGCCGAGATGAAGATAAGCGGAAGCTGCTCCCGGACCGCCATTGAACACGAAGGTGATCGGGCGCCGCGGATCCGGTCCCGTTTCTTTCCCGGAATGCAGTGCATAGGCGACGTAGAAAATCTCGGCGGTGATATCGCCTTTGCCGGACGGCAATGACAGCGTGCCGGCCTTGGCCTCGTAATCGAGCGTGCGTCCGGCTATGACGATCGAATGATCGGAAGTCTGCGGCGGTGGCAGGAGCGAGAGAACCCCGCCTGTGGGCGGCGGCCGCTGGGCCGTCTCCGCGTGACCCACCCCAACTCCGGCAACCAACAGCAGAAGAGCGAGGGCGATTTCTTGCAGCTTGATAGGCATGACGTCTCCGGAGCAATTGGCTGGAAACTAGCACACCGTCGGCCGAACCAAAGTCACAGCACCGTGCGCCAGTACATCTGACAAGAAGAGGGGTCGGATTTGGAAATCCGATGCCCAGGCGGAAGATAGGGCGCGAGGGTCACGGCAGCAGCCTCAACCTCTTCCAGCAGATGCGTGCGGCGGATTGGCGGACCAAACGACTTCGTGAATTTTCTGCCGGTTGACTCGATTGGCCCACTTCCTAGGTTGGCATTCGGGGCTCCCGTGCAATCCGAAGTTGGTATGACATCTTTCCACACCCGAAAGCTTGCCTTTCTCCTTCTATCGGCAAGCGCCGCCATCCTGTCTTCCTGCGTCATGCCCGACGACACGTCGAGCACTGCGAAGGAAGACGCCACGGCGGCGGCAGCCCGCAGGGAGATGGTCGGCCTTAGCGAGGCGGACGTTCGAATGTGCGCCGGCTTTCCGACCGCCACTGCCGATGTCGGCAAATCCGGCCAGATCTGGACCTATCAGCGCGTCGTTCAACGCGGCAATCTCAACATTGTCGTTCCGACCGTGGCCATTGGCCCGGTCCCGGCGCTGGGAGGTTCCGTCAACGTCGCCCCCGGCGGCTATTGCAACACGCAAATTCGAATGGTTGACGGTCATGTTGCCGAGGTTGCCTACGCCGGCGACAACAACCTGCCGAACAACCGCGATGCGCTCTGTGTCAGCACGGTAGACGCCTGTGTCGCCTACGCCCGTCAGTATCATCCAGGCAGGACAATGGGCAGATAGCGGGATGAGTGGCATTGCCGCTGATCTGAACGCCTGAGATTTCTGGTTTGCCGGCTATTGACTATCCTCGATCCCGATCGAGCATCACCGATTTGACCTGACATTCCCCGCTCTCAACCGCCGACCCCATCGCGAATAGTGGAGAAATAGCGGTCGGTTCCGACCTGCCCGCCCTTGAGGGCAATTTCCAGCCCATCGATCGCCTTAATGCTTGAATGCGCCACACAAAGTGGCGAGCCCGGCGATGCCGGCAGCGGCATTCGCACAGTCAGCGCGTCGACGCCCATCTGGCCAAGTGCATGGCTCGACGTGTCGCCGCCGGCGATGACCACGCGCAGTAGCTTCTCTTGAAGCGTCAGTTCGCGGAGAACCTCGCCAAGGCCGCGGCCGAGCTTATGGCGGGCGCCTTCCCGGAGATCGATTTCTGCACCGCGGTCGGCCGCAGGTCCGAGCGCGGTGTAGAGGATGACGCTGCGCCCGGCCCGTAGGCTGGAGCGGCCGGTTGCCACCGCGCGCGCAATCGCGTCGTTCGAAGCCTCAGAAACCAGTTCGACCGGGTCGAGCTCGATCCCGTCGAAGCCGTCGGCCAGAGCATGACGGATCTGTCGTTCCGTCGTCGGCGAGCAGCTCCCCGAGACCACGGCAATCCTGTCGGCAGCGCCCGGCGGCGAAAAGGCGGATTTGGTATCCACGATCCGGTTCGATGCCCATTCGACCAGCAAGGCATATTCGATGCCTGAAGAGCCGACGACGAAATAACCGCCCGGCTTGCGAGCGCGCCAAATCTCCTTGCCGGCAATTGCCTGGGTTTCCAGGCTATCGACATCGACAAGCACGATACCTGAGCCATTCTCCACAAGCCGGTCGAATGCTTTCGACCGCGACGCGGACTGCAGCGTCGCCAGGTCGACCAGGCCCGAGGCGAGGCTGGTCTGGCGCGACAGATGGATCAGCAGGTCTGATTCGTCCATCGGCGTGGTCGGATGGCGGCTCATCACGGGATGGCGGTCGATGCGGAAATATTTTTCGCGATAGGCCGCGAACAGATGACCGAAGGCGGTGTAGCGCTTCAGCTGCGGCGCGCCGACCACCAGCGGCACGCCGTCTTGCCGGAAAACCGAGCGGCCGATTTCGATCGCCCGGCCGATGCTGCCGATTGCCGGGCTGGAATCGAAGGTCGAGCAGACCTTGTAGTGGCAGATCTCGGCGTTGACGGTCTTCAGCCAGGCGAAGGCATCTCGCAGATGCGTGTCCATCCACTGCGGCGTCTCGCTGCGGCTGGTGCCGGCCAGCCCGAGGGCGCGGCAATGCGCAAATTGCGAAAGCAGCGCCTCGTCCGGCTGGCGCATGAACAGGACGGTCGGCACGCCGCCGAGCTCGAGCGCCTCCATAACGTCGGTCGAGCCGGTCAGGTCGTCGCCATAGTAACTCAGAAGCCGGTTTTGCATGGCGTCAGGCCGCCTCGCCGCCGCCGAACTTCTCGATCGACCGCGCCAGCTCGACATGGCTCAAGGCATAATCTGCCAACGGAATGTCTTGGACCGCCGCCTGCCAGGCCTGCTGCACGGCGCGCACGCCGGCGCCCGGCCCGTCCGGGTGGCTGACGATGCCACCGCCGCAGAGATAGAGAAGATCGACCGTCCGGCCGGTTCGCTGGAAGGTTTCAGGCGCCTGCCCGCCCCACTGGCCGGAGCCGGCGACCGGCAATGCGCAATCGGCCGGCGAAAAGATCGGCGTGGTCACCGCCTTGAAGGATTCGACGAAGGACCAGTCGGGTTCCCAGTATTTCGAGGCGATGCCGTTGATCTGGAACTGGTCGACGCCGAGCAACCGCCAGAACTGCTGCCAGACCTTGAAATCCATGCCGAGGCCGGGATGGCGGGTGAGAATGTCCCAGCCATTGCGGTGGGCATGGAGCACCAGGCTGGAGCGCTTTCGGAGGTAAGCCATGCCACCAAAGCCGATCGAATTGATGCTGACCACCGCGCAATTGCCGCCGGCCTTTGCCACCAGATCGTGGTTTCGCATCATCTCGTCGGGATCGGCATGTGAAATGCCGAAGGCATACATGACCTTCTTGCCGGTCTTCTGCTCGTGGTCGAGGATCAGCGGCATGATTGCCCTCACCCGCTCCGACAGCGGTGAATAGGCCGGGCTCATCAGCTTCTCGTCGTCCTTGATGAAGTCGACGCCGGCGGCAATCAGCTCTTGCACCATTGCGGCCGTCTCGTACGGGCGGAGTCCCAGCGCCGGCTTGACGATGGTCCCGATGATCGGACGATCCGCGACACCGGTCAGCCTGCGGCTGCCCGTGACGCCGAATTGCGGGCCCGGATGCGCGCCCCGGTACTCCTCGGGTAGCTTCATGTCGACGACACGGATGCCGGACAGGCCCTTGATCGAAAAGGTGCCGCCGATGGCGATGGTCATCAGCGCCGACAGGTCGGTGCCGATGGCGTCCAGCGGAAAGGCGATATCGATGTCGGCGCGCTTGACCGGGCCGTTGCGTGCTTCGGGGCTTGCTCCGGAACCGGTTTCGGGAAGGGACGGCCGGTCCGCGTCCGGCAGATGCCGTATCGCCAGGACTCGCGCTGCGACCCTGGCCTTGAGCTCTTCGGTCTCGCCGGCCAGCGCGACGAAGGTTCCGGTCGACTGGTCGCTTGCAATCTTGGCCGCCAGCGCCTCGATATTGCCGGGCGTTTCGATGCGATAGGTAAGAACAATCATATTCGCGCGGCCTGCCGGGGAGGTTTCGAAAAAGGTTCCTTGGCCCTCGAAATCTGGTATAATGAGTACATAAGCATTGCAAGCCCTATCCGGCTTGGCGGTAAGGGCGAGCCCGCAACTGGCGTTCCGGAATTCACGGCGGAAATGCATAGGCCGGTTAAAGGAGTGATTCGCGACGATGAACCGTTCGGAGCCGATCGTCCGGCGCAAGCTTTCCGACGAAGTATTCTTGAGACTGAAGCGCCTGATCACCAGCGGCGAATTGCTGCCGGGTGACGACATGCCGTCGGAGCGCGAATTGATGGAGCGTTTCGAGGTCGGCAGGCCGGCGATCCGCGAGGCGATGCAGGCGTTGAGCAATATGGGGCTGGTCGCGATCTCGCATGGTGAGCGTGCCAAGGTGCTGCAGCTCACCGCCAAGTCGATCATCAAGCAGGTCGACGGCGCAGCCAAGATCATCCTGTCGTCATCGAAGGACACGCTCGAGCACCTCAAGAACGCGCGCATCTTCTTCGAGCGCGGCATGGTCAGGGAAGCCGCGGAGAAGGCAACCGCCGAGGACGTGCAGCGGCTGCGGGAAACGGTCGCCGAGCAGCGCAGCCATCGTGGCAATTCGGAAGCCTTCATATCCGCCGACATGAAATTCCACACACAGATCGCGGCAATATCCGGTAACCCGATCTATGTCGCCGTCAGCGAGGCAATGCTAGGCTGGCTAAAGGAATACCACACCGAAATGCTGATCTGGACCGGCAAGGAAAAGTTCACGCTGACCGAGCACGAAGAGATCGTCGGACACATCGAAGCCAAGGATGCGGATGGCGCCGAGAAGGCGATGATCAAGCACCTCGAACGCTCGCGCGCGCTCTACGTGATGAATTCCGGCAACTGAAAATCAAGTGCAGGTCCCGACCGGCGTCGCGGTCGAACCTTGTTCTCGGCCTACTGGCTGACCACAGATCAGCCTGAGCCCGGACCGACGCAGTTTTATGTTGCCGTCTGAATCCGGTGTATGTGCCGCGTTGTTTTCATTCAGCGATTTCAGCATTTGCATCTTCCCAGCCGTGGATTTCCGCCGCCCGCTTTCGTCAGCAGGCCCGCATAGGCCCGTCTTGGAGGCGCCTGGCTTCTTCTTGAATTGGCAATTCTTGCAAAGACTATGCTAGATTTGCCGCTCGGCGAGAACGACACCGGGAGAACCGCAATGGCTGACAGGAGCCTCCACGTCGTGATCTGGCTGCCGTCGAATTTCTATTCGGCCGTCGTCTCGACGCTCGTGGAAATGTTTCAGCTTGTGAATGACGTCTGCCGGTCACAGGTTCTCTCCTGTGAGTTCGTTTCAAGGGGCGCGCCGTCGACATCAAGCACAGGAATTTCCTTCCCGACGAAGGCTCAACCATCCCGGAAAATGGATGTCCTGATTCTCATTGCGATGCCGGGTGTCGAGATTCCGGAGCTTCTGCGCTCGCTCGACGAGGAGTGTGAACATTCAAAACCGCTGATCGCGCTCGCGCAACAGCAGGACGCAATCATCGCAGCACATTGCGGCGCGTGTTATCTGCTCGCCAATTCGGGATTATTGGACGGTAAACGCGCAACGATATCCTGGTGGCTGAAAGCCGAGGCAAGCCGCCGGTTTCCGCAAGTGCGATGGGACGCTTCCCGCCTGCTCATTCGCCAGGACCGCCTTTACACATGTGGAGGCGGGTTTTCCGGACTCGAACTCGCCAGGGCTTTGCTGATCGATCTGGGCTTCGAGAAGGAAGAGCGGATCATTCGAAAACTTTTGGTTCTTCCTCCGCCGCGCAAATTCCAGAGTCCCTACGAATTTCCTCTCGACAAAATTTCGAACGACGCCAGCCCATTCGAGAAAAAGCTGCGCGAGCTCTCGAAAGACAAGATGTCAGAAATCGATTTGAAATTTCTTGCAACCGAATTGGCGATGTCTTCGCGAACCCTGTCTCGCAGGTTTTTCGACGAGCTCCAGACAACGCCGGGAAAATGGATCCAGGAAAGGCGGCTGGAGTTGGCAAGGTCCATGCTTGAGGAAACGAAACTGAGCGTCTCAGAAATTTGCTATCGGGTGGGATATTAGGACGTCGCTTCGTTCAGCCGTCTTTTTTCCAAGACAACTGGAATGGCACCAGGCGAGTTTCGAAAGCAAGTCCGGTGACAAGTCGGCAGCGGAAGTACTGCGGCTACGGGCAACCGCTGCGGAACTGCGGCGATTCATGAACCCCGGCGTGACTTCAGCCAATCCGGACGATTGCGTAGGGCGTCATCACAAGACGGTCTCGGCCCGACGCGTCGCGCTGAATCTGGCGTGACGTTCGTCCATCCCAGATATTCAGAAAATCCTGATCGGAACCGAGCCCGGAAACATCGACTGGAAGGTCGGCCGGGGTAAGGTTCGCCAGCCAGACGATGATCCTGCCTGTCCGGGAGCGGCCGGCCAGTGCCAGCACCCGCGTCTCATCGGTCGTTGTCGCCGCCACATGCGCATGGCCGGCCAGATCGCAAAGTCCTTTCACTGCGTGGAAAATCGGCCGGGGTGTACCTTCTTTGACAGGTTCGCCCGACGAGGCCAGCACGCCGAATGGTCCGGTGAAGCTGCAGAGCGTCAGCATTTCGAGCCCGGCCGGCGCAACGCGCGCGGCATAGCCGATCGTCCATGCGGCCCCGAACAGCCCGGCATGGCGAGGGTCGCGGTCGGCCATGGCAATGCGCTGATTGTCGGGATTGGCCTTGGTCGCGCCGCCATAAGGGTTCTGGCGCATGGCAATGGTCGACGGCCCGATCCGATAAGGTATTGTTCCGAAGATCGTTCGTACTGACGCCGTGATGAAAGGCAATGCCTCCAGCGATTGCATGACGCTGAGATCGTCGGCGGCGTGCACGATCGGGCAGGTGCAATGCGTGACGAAATCGAGCGGGTCGGCCGGCACACGCTTGCGATTGAGTTCGGTGAAATAGCTGAACATGCCGCCGCCGAGGCGGCTGTCGGGAAAGGCGCGCCGCGTCGCGGCGTAGACGTCTTCGAGCGGCGGGCATTGCGGCCATGCGCTGCCCGGCGGCGTCGACTGCCGGTCGACCGAGGGCGAGACGGCAATCGCCGAAAGCTTGAGCCCGGCCTGGCGCACCCTGTCGGCGACGCCTGAAAGCTCGGCGTCGAGATCGCCGTCGCCGGCAATGACACATTCGAGCGTTGTCCGGACCGGATAGGCGGCGGCCAGCCGGGCGTAGGATCGCAAGGCGTCGAGCCCATGGCCGCGCGTCGGGTCGTAGTGGAACATCAATTGCTGCGGACCAAGCTCGCACAGCATCGGTAGCTTGCCCAGCGCCGCCTCGACCTCATCCGGATAGACGATCACGCCGATATCCGGCAGCCCCGGTCCGGCCTTGCCGAGCGTGACGCGAATTGGTTCGACGGTTGCCGCAGCCGCCGGCACTTTCCCGCGACCCTCTATCCGCAAGCTGATGGTCTGACGGAAGGTCTTGCCGGCGGGCAGCACATAGGGCCGCGGCAGCGCCAGCGGCCGAACATAGGTCTTGTAGGAGGCATCCGACCAGTTGCGCTGGTCCTCCATCTCGAAAGTATCGCCTTGCATACGGCATTCGGCGGTGACGCCCGGCCGGACCTCATGGGTGATCGCCCGCAGATCCTTGAAAGGCTGCCAGGCATCGATCAGCTCTGGAAGCCGCATCGCGACCACGCTGCCATCGGTATGCTCGACCGTGACCGGGCTGCCGGCCAGGCCGGCAATCGGATGCAGGATGCAGAAGCCGCAGCGATTGGTCTCGAAATCGTTGTCGGGAAGAGCGCTCACGTCGAAGATCAGCTGGCCATCGGCCGAGCCCTTGATGGTCGCACGGAAGTCGAGCCGGCTGCCGTCCGGTGCTTGGCAACTTGCCGAATAGCTGACGAAGAAAGCGTCATCGCCCTGGTCGATGATTAAATCGGTGAGCGTCGGCTCGTAGGTGCCCCAGTCGCGATCCCTGACGATGTAGGCGATGGCACGCAGAACTTCGGTGTCGCCGTGCCGGATGGTGCGCAGATTGCCATTGACGAAGTCCGCCGTCAGCGCGCCGGCGCGCAGCCTGACCGGTTCGGCTTCAACGGCACGTGTGCCGTAGAGGAGGAAGGCGTCGGCTGTCATTTCAGCAAGGCGTCGAGTTGCACCGGCTCCCGGCTTGCGGCGCCGGCGTAGGCTGCCTCGACCAGCGCTAATGTCTTGAGGTTGTCCGCGCCCGAGGTCGCGGGCTCGGTTCCGTTGGTCAGGCAATCGACCCAGTGCTTTTGAATGGCGACGACGCTTTCCTGGATGTTGTGCCACGGCCGCGATGCCCAGGCCAGCAGCGGTGGCGAGACATCGCTGACGACTGTCCCGCTTCTTCCGGTGACGGTGAGCCGGTAGCCCTGCGCCAGCCGGATCGTGCCGTCGCTGCCGTCGATTTCGATCAGCGTCTCGGGGAACGGCTCTGTCGCGAGCTTGCTCGCGTAGCTGCAGTCGACCATGGAAGTGGCGCCGCTCGCGTGGTCCATCAGCATCGTCGCAACATCCTCGCCGGCAATGCCGGGATTGATGCGCGCCGTTCGCGCAGTGACCGTCGAGACGTCGCCCAGCAGAAAGCGGGCGATGTCGAGGATATGGATGCCGAGATCCTCGATAATGAAGCGCTTTCCGGTCGCCAGATAGGGCTGGCCGGAAAACACGTCATAGGCAGAGCGGAACGAGATCCGTCCGAAAAAGGGGGTGCCGATTTCGCCGCTGTCGAGCACGGTACGCACCGCCTGGATCGGCGACTGCCAGCGAAAATTCTCATGCACCATCAGCGGCACGCCAGCGTCAGCACAGGCCTTTACCATCGCCTTGGCGTCGGCAAGCGTCGGCGCAAACGGTTTTTGGCAGATTGCAGGAACGCCGTGCTGCGCCGCCATCTCCACCAGCATTCTGTGGCTTGGTGCGGTAGTGGCGATGTCGACGAAATCCAGCCTTTCGCCGGCAAACAACGCTGCGGCGTCGGTATAGCGCCGCGCGACCCCGAACTGGTCGCCGACGATCCGCAGCCGGTCCGGATCACGGTCGCAGATGGCGGCGATCGAGGCGCCCTCTATGTCGCGCCAGGCATGCATCTGGTTGAGGGCAAAGAAGCCGCAGCCGATCAGCGCTCCCCGCAACTCCGCCATTTCAGCCGGCCTTTGCCATCTGCATCAGCGTCACCCGGCTCTGCAGCCGGCGCTGTGCTTGGTCGACGACGACGGCGACGATGATGACCAGGCCCTTGATCACCATCTGCCAGAACGAGCTCACCCCCATCATCACCAGCCCGTCCGAAAGGATGCCTATGACGAAGGCACCGACAATGGTGCCGCCGATGGTACCGCGACCGCCCGACATCGAGGTGCCGCCGAGCACCGCCGCGGCAATGGCGTTCAGCTCGAAGCTCTCGCCGGTCGCCGGATGCGAGGCCATCAGCTCGGACGAGATGATCAGCCCGACGATCGCCGCGCAGAAGCCGGAGAACATGTAGACGAACATCTTCACCATATTGACGCGGACGCCCGAAATCCGCGCCGCCCGTTCGTTGCCGCCGACCGCGAAGATGTGGCGGCCGAGCGGAGTGTATTTGGCGAGATAGGCCGCCCCTAGCGCAACGACGAGCAGAATCCAGAGCGCGACCGGCAGGCCGAGCAACCGGCCGGCGCCGAGAAAGCCGAATCCGGTGGTGCCGAGCTCCGGCTTGCCGACGAGATTGGGGAAAGTACGGCCATCCGACGACAGCAGCGCCAGGCCGCGTGCGACATAGAGCACGCCGAGCGTGGCAATGAAAGGCGCAACGTTAAGCCTGGTGATCAGCAAGCCGTTGACGGCGCCGATCAATATGCCGACGGCAAGCGTGATCAGCGCGATCTCGAAGACGTTGAAATAGATGGTGTAGCCGACCTGCAGGTCGATGCCGTTGAGCACGAGGTAGCCGGCCACCATGCCGCACAGGCCGACGATTGAGCCGACCGACAGGTCGATGCCGCCGGTGATGATGACGAAGGTCATGCCCATTGCGAGGAATGCGTTCAGCGCCACGTGCTTCGACATCAGGATAAGATTGGCGGCCGATAGGAAATTGGGGGCGGCTATCGAGAAGAATAACAGCACGGCGATCAGCGCGATGAACGTCCTCGCCTTCATCAGCGTCAGCAGGACCGAGCCGCCCGACATGGAGTTGACCGCCGCCTTGGCTGGGATGTCAGTCATGCGCCTTGCTCTCCGTGCGGGACCGGTCCGTGGCCGAAGGCCGAGGCAGCGACGAGCGCGGCCTCCGTCGCCTCGGCGCGATCGAACATGCCGGTCAATTTTCCATTGCTCATCACTGCGATACGGTCGGACAACGCCATCACTTCGTCGAGATCGGAGGTGGCAAACAGAATCCCCAGGCCGTCGCGTGACAGCTTGCGCATGGTGCGGAACACGTCGGCCTTGGCGCCGACGTCGATGCCGCGGCTGGGCTCGTCCATCAACAGCACCTTCGGGCCGGTGAGCAGCGCCTTGCCGATCACCACCTTCTGCTGGTTGCCGCCTGACAGCGACGAGACTTCCTGCGCCGGATCGGCGACCTTGATGGCCAGTTCGCGCACCGTCTGGGTCACCGCCTGTCGTTCGGCGGCACCACGAATGTGGAACAGGCGCACGAACCGCGACAGGCTGGCCAGCGTCAGATTGCTGGCGACGGAGAGGATCGACACCAGCCCTTCGCGCTGGCGGTCTTCGGGAATCAGCGCCAGGCCGCGCCGGATGCGCCGCGTCGTGTCGCGCTCGTGCACTTTTTTGCCGGCAATGAATATCGTGCCCGTCGAATGGCCGTGGCGGCCCATGATGCAGTCGAACAGCTCGCTGCGTCCGGCGCCCATCAGGCCATAGATGCCGAGAATTTCGCCGGCGCGCAGCGACAGCGAGACGTGATCGACCGCAAGCCCGCCGGTGACGCGCGGCAGGCAGATGTCCTCGGCGCGGAATATTTCCTCGCCCGGCACATGGCCGTCGGCCTTGGCGAAGTCCTTGGCGTCCGAGCCGATCATCTGCCGCACGATCCACTGGGTGTCGACGTCTTTCATCTCCGCCTGGCCGGTGATGCGGCCGTCGCGCAGCACCGTGATGGTGTCGCCGATGCGGATCAGCTCCTCGAGCCGGTGCGAGATGTAGACGACTGCCACGCCGCGTGCCTTGAGGTCGGCAATCACCTTGAACAGTATCTCGACTTCCGCCGCGCTGAGCGCCGAGGTCGGTTCATCCATGATCAGGATGCGCGCATCGAGCGAAACCGCCTTGGCGATCTCGACCAGCTGCTGCTGGCCGATGCGCAGATCCTCGACCAGCATGTCGGGCCGGATGCCGGCTTCCAGGCGTTCAAGGAACTCCGCCGCGCGGCGCTCCTGCTCCTTGCGGTCGATCTTGCGGAAGCGGTTGGTGATCTCGCGGGTGGCGAAAATATTTTCGGCGACAGTCAGATTGCCGAACAGATTCAGCTCCTGGAAAACCATGCCGATGCCGCGGCTCACGGCATCACCGGAAGACGAGAATGAAACCTCCTCGCCGTCCAGAAGGATGCGCCCGAGCGTCGGTTGCTCGACGCCGGCGATGATCTTCATCAGCGTCGATTTGCCGGCTCCGTTTTCGCCGACCAGCACGTTGACCGCGCCTTTGCGCACCTCGAAATTCGCCCGCTTGACCGCGACGGTGCCGGAATAGACTTTCGAGACGTCCTCCAGCTTCAGGATGACATCTTGATCGCCGGTCATGGCTTCGGCCCGATCTTTGCCTCCGCCGGCGTCACCAGCGGCAGGTCCTGGCCACTGCCCGGCGTATAGGCGCCAAGTACCTCGACGCTGCGGCCCTCGAGTGCCTCGCGCGGCAGCTTGGAAAGCACGGTCTTGTCGGCATAGGCGTTGAAAGCCTTGCCGAACTGGGCGAAGTCGATCTGGTTGGTGAAATCGTTGAACTGGATGAAGTCGAGGCTGTCGCGCAGCGCGGTTCCGCGCATGGCGGGTCCGATCTGCACCCGCGCGTCCGCCTTGCCGTCGCCGTCAGCATCGATGTCCATCGTCGCCGCGCGTGACTGTGTATTGGCTGCAACGACCTTGCCCTCGAGCCGAACCGCGAAGGTCCATGGCGAATTCGCCTGCTTCTTCGGGTTGCCGTATTTGGCGCCGGCAGCGGCGGGATCGGTCTTGGCCAAGGTGTGAACCTCGGCAAACGGCCCGGCCTTCTGCTGCAGATAGGGTATGACTTTCGCCGCCCAGATGTCCTCGACCATCTTGTCGGGATTGAATGCGGAGCCAGTGCCGCCGTTTTCCGCTGACGGCGTCGGCAGGATCTTGCAGGCGGTCAGGCTGACTATAGCTGCAAGGAACGACGCGACAAGGATCGGCCGGGTCAGCTTGTTGAACATGTCGGCTCGTTCGGCATGGCAGTCAGGAGCACCCAAAGAAATGGAAGAAAGGGCGAAATGGAAGCAAGGGACGAACCGGAGGCTCGTCCCTTGCTGCTGATGTTACACCGGCTCAGTTGGTGAGCGCGAATGTCTCCAGCTTGGCGGCATTGTCGCCATTGACCAGGACGCAGTCCATCAGCTGCTTTTCTTCGGCGGGAGACTTCTTGTTTTTGATGAAGTCGTTGGCCTGCTCGACCGCCATCTGCGCCTGCGCGAAGGCCGGCTGCAGGACTGTCGCCTTGATGCCGCCGGAGGTGATCGAGTCGCGCACGTCGTTCGACCCGTCGAAGCCGACGACGATGACGTCTTTGCGGCCGGCAGCGGCAAGTGCCGCGTAAGCGCCCATCGCCATTGTGTCGTTGCCGGAGATCACGCCCTTGATATCGGGATTGGCCTGGAGGATCGATTCCATCTTTGAATAGGCCTCGGTCTGGCTCCAATTGGCCGACTGCTGCGCCACCATCTTCAGGTCCGGATAGTCGTCGATGACGTCGTGGTAACCCTTGGAGCGGATGCCGGCATTGGTGTCGGATTCCTTGCCGACGAGCTCGACGAAATTACCCTTCTCGCCCATCAGCTTGACGAATTCCTGTGCGCCGAGCTGGGCGCCCTGATAATTGTTGGAGACGATCTGCGCGACGGCAACGCCGGTGGCATTGATCTCGCGATCGATCAGGAAGGAAGGAACGCCCGCGTCCTTGGCCTTCTGCACCGCGGCGACGGTGGCGTCGGCGCCGGCATTGTCGAGGATGATCGCCTTGGCGCCGCGGCCGATCGCCGTGTCGATCAATTCGGACTGCTTGTTGGCGTCGTCGTCATGGACGAGCACCAACGCCTCGTAACCGAGTTCCTTGGCCTTGGCCTCCGCGCCGACAGCTTCCGCCTTGAAGAACGGATTGTCATGCGAGGGCGTGATGATGGCGATCAAATCCGCCGCATAGGCGGGTGCGGCGGTGCCAAGCGCCAGCATGCCGGCAAAAGCCGCAAGCGTCATTCTGCGTGTCAGTTTCATGTATTCCTCCCGTTGAAAATCCGTGCCTTGTCCCAAGGCTATATGCATTCGATTTCGTTAGCCGGCCGTAGGCGGCGGGTCGCGTCAGATTCACAAGCCCTTGGCCGGCTTCACCTCGACGGATCGCTCCCCCTATCCTCCACTCATCCAGCGCCTGATCCTGCTGCGAAGCTTGACGGTCCGATCCATCGAACAGCTAAGCCAACTGGTATAATGAGTCAATGACAATTTCAGGTGACATGTTCCGGAGAACGCGTCGCTGCCCTCAAGTGATGCGCTGAATGCTCGCGGCAATCTCCTCCGGCTCGAACACCCGCTTCCAGTCGTCGCGCATCAGCACCGGCTTGCCGAACTCTATCGCCTTGTTGCAGGCGTCGGAGAACACGCCTTTGGTCTCGCCGAAGATGACGGCGCCAAGCACGTTCATATGACCAAGCAGGAAGTCGAGCGCCGCCTGCTTGTCGACCCCGCGCGCCACCACCTCGTCGACCGCCTCTTTCATGACGACGAGCAGCGAGGCGCATACCGTTTCAGAAAGGCCGGGCTCGAGCAGGGCCATCTGATCGACCGTGACGCGATGCGAGCGCATGACCGGCGCCCAGATGATTTTTGCGATCGCCTCACCCTTGGCGAAATCCTCCTCCGGTCCCTGCATCAAGGCGCTGACCATATGCTGCTTGGCCTTGACGCCGCCGAAATAATCCTTCTTGGCCGCCATGTCGGTCTCGTCGTTGAAGATCGGCGGATGGCACGGGTGGGTGACGAAATAGGTCAGGTCCGGCCGCTTCGGCAAATGCCCGGCGAAAGGTGCCGCGGCGTCGAGCACGACGACCATGGTGCCTGATGCAAGCTTGCTCTCGATACTCGCCGCGACCTTGCCGATGTGCGTGTCCGGCACCGCCAGGATCACCACATCGGCGCCATCAAGCGCCTCATCGGCGCTGACGGCATCGATGCCGAGGCCCGACTTAAGCCGCTCGCGGCCGGCGTCGCTGACCTCGACATGGCGTATCGTATAGGGAGATCCGCGAAAATTGGTCGACAGACGGTAACCCATTTTGCCGCCCGCACCAAACAGCGCAATCGTTGTCATGTGTCCGTTACTCCTGAATTCCAACGACGGCCCTGCCGATCGTCATCCCATTGACTTGTATGCACATTGCCGCCGGTTGGCGGATTAGAAAACGCAGGGGAGCCGCCGCTCAAATGACGATGCCATGGACGATATCTCGGGCGCCCGGATGTCCAGCACAGCGCAGCTACGCGGAGCATGCTACCTTAGGTACACATTATACCAGCATACCAAATTGGCAAGCGGCCATGGCACGGCTCTGACCACTTGGTCGGCCGTCGTTTACCTCCTGTTCAACGGCAAGGAGCGATCATCGCGCTGAACCGCCGATCGGCGGGATGATTCGCAGCCGACAAAGGCCCATGCTCGAAACGTCACTCTACAGCCCGGTCAAGGCCTTCCTCGAAGGCCTGGGATTTATAGTCAAGGGCGAGATCGGCGGCTGCGATCTGCTGGCGCTGAATGCCGACTCTCCACCGATCGTCGTCATCTGCGAGCTGAAGCTGAAGTTCAATCTCGAGCTCATCCTCCAGGGCATCGACCGTATGGCGGCGAGCGACGAGGTCTGGCTAGCGGCATGCATGTCGGCCCGTGGCAAGGGCCGTGAGAGCGATGTGAGATACCGCAATCTCTGCCGTCGGCTCGGCTTTGGCCTGCTTGGCGTGCGACCGAACGGCGAGGTTCAGGTGCTGCTCAGCCCGACGGCATTGGCTCCGCGTCGCGATCCCCGGCGCCGCTCGAAGCTAATTGACGAACATCGGCGTCGGCAGGGCGATCCTGTCGCCGGCGGCGGCTCGCGTGCGCCGATCATGACCGCTTATCGCCAGCAGGCGCTGGCATGCGCCGCAGCCCTCGCCGACGGCCCAAAGCGGCCGCGTGACTTGAAGCCCAACCTGCCGAACGCGCCTAAGATCCTGCTGCACAATGTGTATCGCTGGTTCGCACGCACCGATCGCGGGATCTACGAACTGACCGCTCAGGGCCGTGAGGCGTTGCAGCGCTGGCCGCAGCCCGATCGCAGCCACACCGCTGCCTGAGACAGGCAACGCCGGATTTCGCGCCCTGCTTTCCGCGACAATCACGGCTTTCGGCAAGACATCACCTCGGTCACGGAACCATATTTCGACACGATGGTTTTGTCGTCACCGAATTGATCGTCCGCTGAGCAAACGGAAGGAACGGCCATGCGCCTATCGACGACAATTGCCACACTTTCGGCACTGGCCCTTGCCTCGCCGGTCTATGCGCAATCCGTGGGACCAGAGCTTGCCCCTGTCCCGCCGACGGCCCCGCAAACCCTGCCGGAGCAAGCCACCCCCGAAGGGACCACTCCCGACCAGGCTACACCTGACCAAGCCTTCTCCGCCCAGAATTTCACCGCAGTGACAATCGTGGCGATGGAGGATCTGCCTCCTGACATCAAGGCACAGGCGGAGGCCGTCGTCACGCAGACCAGCGCCGAGGATTTGCGCATCCTGCAAAGTTCGATCGACGCATCGCCGCAGGCGGCATCGGCGCTGGCGGCGAACGGGCTTAATTCCACGCAGGTCGTGGCGGCCAATATCGACGGCGACGGCACGCTGACGCTGATCATCCAGACGACGACGTGAGCGGCTGAAAGCGGACAAGCCGGCTCCGGCACGGAAACGAAGGCCGCCCGATCGCGGAGGACTGTCATGGCCGAGGCTGCAGTTCGCAACTTCACCATCAATTTCGGGCCACAACATCCCTCCGCTCACGGCGTCCTGCGGCTGGTGCTCGAACTCGACGGCGAGATCGTGGAACGCGCCGATCCCCACATCGGCCTGCTGCATCGCGGCACCGAAAAGCTCATCGAGTACAAGAACTACCTGCAGGCCTTGCCCTATTTCGACCGGCTCGACTACGTCGCGCCGATGAACCAGGAGCATGCATTCTGTCTCGCCGCCGAGAAGCTCCTCGAAATATCGGTTACGAAACGCGGACAGCTCATCCGCGTGCTTTTCTGCGAAATAGGCCGGCTGTTATCGCACCTCCTCAACGTCACCACGCAAGCCATGGACATCGGCGCGTTGACGCCGCCGCTCTGGGGTTTCGCCGAGCGCGAGAAGCTGATGGTCTTTTATGAGCGCGCGTCCGGCGCCCGCATGCACGCGAATTATTTCAGGGTCGGCGGCGTGCATCAGGATCTGCCGCCGGAACTCCTCGACGACATCTGGAAGTTCTGCGATCCGTTCCTCAAGGTCTGCCACAATCTCGAAGAGCTGTTGACCGAGAACCGCATCTTCAAGCAGCGCAATGTCGATGTCGGGGTGATCGGCCTCGATGATGCCTGGGCCTGGGGCTTTTCCGGGGTGATGGTACGCGGATCGGGCGCGTCCTGGGACCTGCGCAAGGCGCAGCCATACGAATGCTATTCGGAGATGGATTTCGATATTCCGGTCGGCAAGCATGGCGACTGCTACGACCGCTATCTCGTACGCATGGAGGAAATGCGCCAGTCGGTCCGGATCATGCGGCAATGCCTGGAAAAGTTGCGCTCACCCGAAGGCCAGGGACCGGTCGCGATTCCGAACCACAAGATCACGCCGCCGCCGCGTGCCACGATGAAGCGCTCGATGGAAGCGACGATCCACCACTTCAAACTTTATACCGAAGGCATTCGCGTGCCGAGCGGTGAAGTCTATGCCGCCGTCGAGGCGCCGAAGGGTGAATTCGGCGTCTACCTCGTGTCGGACGGGGGCAACGTTCCCTACCGATGCAAGATCCGCGCACCTTCCTTCGCCCACCTGCAGGCGATGGATTTCCTGTCCCGAGGCCATATGATCGCCGATGTTGCCGCGATCATCGGCTCGCTCGACATCGTGTTCGGAGAAATCGATCGCTAGTTTAGCCAGGTCGCAGGATCTTCCCCGATCGCAGGATCATTTGTGTCGTTAGTAGCCGCGCAGGCAGGCCTGGACGGCGCTCGGCCGCCGGCCAGACGAAGGCCCTCACCTGCGGCGGGCCAGCTCAAATTCTCACATCAAAGACGGACGCATGGCCGCGACAAGGCGCAGCCAAGCGTCGAGGAGTTTCACAATCTGCGCGGCCCGACGGCGCACGAGCCCTTCCAAATTCGGAAGCGCTCTCCACGGCGCGGAAAGAACGCGTGTTCCGCCGTTCCTCGTACCGCCTCAATGCACGATCAAGCCCTTCATCCAGGCAACAAATCTGTTGCCGCGAACTATCCCGCGCACCCTGGCAGCGGCCCATCTCGCTTGCATCGTAGCGCCGACATGGCAATGGCAGACGATTTGGTGCAACTGCCGGTCGCTCAGTTCGAAGAAGCGCTTTGCCTCACCATAGGTATCATCGCTGAGGCCCATGGCACGCAGAACCGGATCCTCGAAGGCGACAGTGAGCGGCGTGCCAGCGCCACGCGATCTGTCGCGCGCTTCCCTGTTCATATATTCGGTGCCTGGAAGCGCCCCAAGGCATCGCGTCGGGTTTTGTTCGAGAAGTTCCGCCCAACGTTCAATCCGCTGGGTTCGAGTCATCGCCGGATACGCCGCGAAGGACTCAACTTCCGCGACGGCCTGCAGTTGGTCGAGTGTTTGATGTTTCATGGTCGGCTCCTGTCGACAGGTGAATTCGCCCACGCCTACATGAGCAATTATCGCGCCATGGAGCGCTGACAAGGCCGGACCGCCGCAACATGAGGCGTACGGATCACCTGCCCCGTCGAAGCGGCGCTCGAATTCCGACGCGCCCCCGCCTGTGTTCGATGTCGACCCGTTAACCGAACCCGTTTCCGGACAGGAACTTTTGCGGAAGCTTGCCGTTTGGCTTTGCGTCCGCTTCGGCGGCTGCAATATCAATCTTGAAAGCAATTCCGTTGGACACGAAGCCTCAACGCGTCGAGCAAGACGTCGAGCCTGTAAATGAAACCCGGGAGCAACCGGCCCCGGTTCGAGAATCTCATAAGCGATCGGCAGAGCCCCGGCAGGAAAAACCCGACGGGAATGCCTCGCAACGAAAGGCCGGTCTGCTCGGCTTTCCCAGGCGCCATCCCTATGCGGCCGCAGCCATCGCGCTTGCGCTGTTGCTCGTCGCGGCAGGCATCGCGATCTGGTGGCTGAACGCTCGCCAGTACGAATCGACCGACGACGCCTTCATAGATGCGCGCACAGTGACGATCGGTGCGCAAATAGCCGGCCGCATTACCGAGCTGGCGGTTACCGACAATCAGCATGTACAGGCGGGCGATGTCCTCCTGCGTATCGACGACAGCGACTATCAGGCAAACCTGAAGCAGGCCGACGCCGGCGTCGCCGCGGCCGAGGCCGAAATCGTCAATGTCGCCGCCCAGATCGAGGCTCAAAACGCAAAGGTAAACGCTGCCCAGAGGCAGGTTGCACAGGCCAAGGCAGCGCTGGACTTCGCCAAGGCCGAGGATCAACGCAATCGCGAACTCCTGGCCAGGGGCACAGCAACGCAGCAGCAGGCGCAGCAGGCGGCATCGACGTTGCGTCAGGATCAGGCCGCGCTGGACAGCGCCGAGGCCAATGTAGCCTCCGCAAAAAGCCAGGTTTCGGTCTTGCAGGCACAGGCCAGGAGCGTCGAGGCGCAGCTCGAGCAGGCAAAGGCCAGCCAGGAGCAAGCCCGCACGACGCTGTCGCGCACGACTATCACAGCACCCGCAGCCGGGCGGGCAACGAGCATTTCCGCCGCGAACGGCACCTACGCCCAACCCGGCCAGGTATTGATGATGTTCGTTCCCGACGAGGTCTGGGTGAAGGCCAATTTCAAGGAGACGCAGCTCGATCTGATGCGGCAGGGACAGCCGGTCGACATCGACATCGACGCCTACCCGGACAAGTCCTTTCACGGCCGCGTCGACAGTATTCAGGCCGGCAGCGGCACCGCCTTCAGCCTCCTGCCGGCCGAAAATGCCACCGGCAATTATGTCAAGGTGGTGCAGCGCGTGCCGGTCAAGATCGTCTTCGACAAGCCGCCGGATGTGCTTCTCGGGCCAGGCCTGTCGGTGGTGCCGACGGTCAAGGTGCGATGAACGGCGAAACCGCCAGAAATCAGGGCGAAAGCCGATCCGCCGCCGGGACACACAATCCGTGGCTCATCGCCGTCGTCGTCTCCATCGCCACTTTCATGCTGGTGCTGGACACCTCGATCGCCAATGTCGCCCTGCGCAACATCGCTGGCAGCCTGGCGGCCGGAATGGACGAAAGCACCTGGGTGATTACCACCTATCTCGTTGCCAACTCGGTGATCATTCCGGTCAGCGGCTGGCTGGCAAGCGTCATCGGCCGCAAGCGCTACTACATGCTCTGCGTTGCGACCTTCACCGTCGCGTCGCTGCTGTGCGGACTGGCACCCAACCTGGAACTGCTCATCCTGTTCAGGGTCCTTCAGGGCCTCGGCGGCGGCGGCATGGCGCCAAGCGAGCAATCGATCCTTGCCGACACCTTTCCGCCTGAAAAGCGCTCGCAGGCCTTCGCGCTTTACGGCATTGCCGTCATCGTCGCACCGACGGTCGGGCCGACGATCGGCGGCTGGCTGACCGACCATTTCTCCTGGCACTGGATCTTCTTCATCAACGTGCCGTTCGGCATCCTGTCGCTGGCCCTGGTGCAATGGCTGTTGGTCGAACCGGACGTACTCGAACGCGAACGCAAGGAACGGCTGAAGGGCGGCCTGAAGATCGACGGGATCGGGTTCGTCCTGGTGGCGACGGCCTTGGGGTGCCTGGAGATTTTTCTCGACCGGGGCCAGCGCTACGATTGGTTCGCCTCGGATTTCATCACCACTTTCGCAGTGATTTCCGCGATCGCGTTCCTGCTGCTTATCCCATGGGAGCTCAGTCGCAGCGATCCGGTCGTCGACATGCGTCTGTTGTTCACGCGCCAGTTCGGCACGGCCTTCCTGGTCATGATGGCGGTCGGTGCTATCCTGTTCAGCACCACCCAGATCGTGCCGCAGCTGCAGCAGACGACATTTGCCTACACCGCGACGCTCTCGGGCCTTTCGATGATGCCGGGCGGCATCGCCATGCTGATCTTGATGCCGGTGTCCGGATTTGTAGGCAGCATCGTGCAGCCCAAATACCTGATCATGATGGGCATGTCGGTGGTCGCAGTGGCCCTCTGGCATATGACCTCGCTTACTCCGGACGCCAGCTTCCGCTTCTTTGCCTTTGCCCGTGTTTTCCTGATGGTCGGGCTGCCGTTCCTGTTCATTCCCATCTCGACCGCGGCCTATGTCGGCCTGCCCCCGCAGAAGACCAACCAGGCATCGGCGCTGATCAACGTTGCACGCAATATCGGCGGCAGCATCGGCGTCTCGCTGTCCAACACCGTCATTGCGCAAAGCTCCCAGATCCATCAATCGTATCTGGTCGGCCACACCGTGCAGTCGTCGCCCGCCTATCAGCAGGCGCTTCGGCAGGCGACCGAGCATTTCGTCGCCCAGGGTTCGCCGATGGTCGAGGCGAAGCAGCAGGCGATCGGCTGGCTTGGCCAGTTGATCGCCCGCCAGGCCACGCTGCTCGCCTATGTCGATGTCTTCCGCTACTGCGCGGTGGCAACCGCCCTGCTCGTTCCGCTTGCTCTGCTGCTGCGATCAAGCAAGTCGGGCAGCAGACAGGCGAATCCGGAGATGGGCTGACCAGAAGGCGGGAACCAGCTGACCCATTGCGTTGTTCTGCGCCAAGAGGAGATGATCACGATGGCCACTATTCCCACACCCGAGCCAATGCCGACCCCGGTGCCGCCGCCTCCCATCCCCGATCCCAAGCCCGTGCGTGAGCCGGACCCCGACAGGCTCCCCGACGAGGACCCCATTCCCAATCCGGATGAAAACGATATTCCGCCGAAGCGGGCGTTCAACATCTAGCCTATTAGATTTCGAGCACAGCGTAGGGGCGGCCGGTCGGCTTGGCGACATGCATGGCAACGTTATAGACCGTCGCCCCGCCCGGTGTGCGGCCCTCGTAGGCGCCGCGATGCGCATGGCCATGCACCACCGCGCTGACCTGGAACCGGTCTATTGTCTCGGCCAGGCGTGACGAACCGAGAAACGGGAAGATCTCCAGCGGCTCGCCTTCGACCGTCTCGACGACAGGCGCGTAGTGCAGAACGACAAGCGTGCGTTTGGCGCGGACCTGCCGCATTGCGTTTTCAAGCCGCATCGCTTCGTTCACGCTTTCCGCCACCATTGACTTGATCGCCGGTTCGCCGAAGGAGCCGAGCATGCGCGATCCAAAACCGCCAACGAAACCCTTGACCCCAACGAACCCGACCTCGTGAATCTCCGTCGCCTCGCCGTCGAGCAGGTGAACGCCCGCCTGACGCAGAATGTCGGTGACCTGCTCGACGGCGCCTGACTCATAGTCGTGATTGCCAAGTACGGCGACGACCGGGATCGTGCAGGCACGCAGTTCCTCGGCAAGGATTTCGGCCTCCCGAGGCTTGCCGAGATTGGTAAGGTCGCCCGTCAGCACGAGAACCTGGGCTGCACGCGACATCTCGCCGAAAAGATCGCGGTACGAGGCCTGGTCCTCCTTGCCGACATGCAGATCGCCAATGGCGGCGACTTTGAGTGCGCTGCCGTTTTCCGCCTTCGGCGAAGCAGTTTCGAGCTCGTCAGCCATTGCTATGTTCTCCTTCACCGCCGACGTCGGCAAAACCCCAGTCGTTGACGTCGATCTCATAGTCAGTTCGTGAAAGCATGCGCCCACGGCAGATTTTCATCCGGGAAGGTGGCAATTCGCGCTGCTTGGCCAGCCGGTCAAGCAGCTCGTCGAGCAGCCAGGCGGGCACGCGGCCCCGCTCCGTCGGATAGATCCATCGGAAGTTCAAGAGATGCATCAGCAGAACTTCCCAATGAACTTCCATGTAGGAAAGCAGCCTTTGCCAGTCGATCTGGTCGTGGGCCTTGAGGATGGTGTGCGAGATGTCGGCACCATCGTGGCGACCGCGGTCCTGGATGAAACTTTTGGACCAGATAAGCTCGGTGGGCCCGATGATCCGCACCTGGCTGCCCAGCAATTCGCCCTGACGGGCGTGCTCCAGCCACTGGTCGTCGACAGGCATGGTGCCGTTCATCGAGGCGAAAATGACGTCGAAAAAATGGGTGCCCTTGAACACTTTACCGAGCCACCGGTCGTCCTCGACCACGACGGCGTAGCCGATCTGCTTGAAATGGGCGAGGATGCGCGGGCAGTCGCCGGCCTTGCAGAAAATGTCGAGATCCTTGGTCTGGCGGATGATCCCGGTATAGGCGCTTACGGCATAGGTGCCGGCGACGAGAAAGGGGATGCCGGTCGCGACAAGTTCGCGGATCGCTTCGATATAAAAGACCTCCGCTTCGGCATTGCGAAGCGTCGGGGCGGCTTTTGGATCGACCGACGGAACGGATGCCGGGATCGCGCTTTCCGGTGGGGGATTAATGATCATAGCAATAGCTCCTGGCCCGGCAGACCAGCAGCCGCCTGTATCTAATAGCCAAGCATGCCCGATGGTTCCCGCCGTTACGCGGCACTGCCGCTCCCGCCGCTGCATCAGGCGAACACATCGCCGTCGCAGGCCTTCGAAGCGGTCATGGCTGTCGCCGCCGCGGCAGTGATGAAAAGACATGCGACCGGTTATTTTTGGCGTCAGGATCGCAGTGCAATCAGCCTCAAGCGCGTCGAGGCGGAGTAGGCCCGCTATCATCCTCAGGTCCGGAAAGGATTGGCTTCAACATGGTTCCGGAGCTGTCGGAGGCGCTGCGCACCCGGCGCAACAGCCATTTGAGCGCCCGTAGCCAAACCGACTCTGTTTTCCGTAACGCTGCAGGCGGCGTGGCGAAAAGGCCATTCTCCATTTTGTAGTTCCTCACAGTCTCAGTCCAAATCAGCGTTCTTCAACGAGCAAAGCTTGTGTTGGTTCCGCGTCGCCATCGGCGGGAGCACGGGCTGGACGGGGCGAGGCCATCATTGGCGGGTTCGAGCGGGCTAGCCTTCTGCAGCGAGATCAGTGGCCTCGGCGATCAAGTCGCGGAATTCAGCCCACTAGCCGGCGGGATTCAGCTCGTATCGTAATGCGCCGGCTCTGGACACGACCCGCGAAGGCTGAAATTGTGATCGGCATTTTCCAGTTGCAAATTTGGTTGGGCTCGGCGGGGATGGCGCTGGTTTCTGAAGACATTGCCAGCCATCCGGCACTGCGTCGCCATGTCCAGGCTCAGTCGCGGACGCTTCTCCAGACCTATGAAGCGAACCCGCGGCTGGCTTCCGTATTCGCCACGCAACAGCGTTGGCTGATGGCCCATATCGGCCTTGGCTTGTATTTCAATCGAGAGCCGGACGATCATCGCAAGGGCCTTACGTCCGCACGGTTCATGGACGACATCTGCCGGCATTCGGTGGCCAGCCGCAACACCGCCGACGCCTTCCTGAAGGAGATGCTGCATTACGGTTTCATCCGGCATCTGCCGATTAAATATGGGCGCGTCCGCCCGTTTGAGCCGGCCGCGGGCACTCTGGAGACGGTTGCCGGCTGGGTCATGGCTCATCTGAAAACGCTGGACAGCCTGGACGGTGGATTTCGACTGCCTGCATTCGTCGCACAACCGGATGTGCTCGCCAAACTGCAGCCACTGGTGGCCGACGGACTGCTTTCGTCGCATGCCGTGCGCGAGCCAAGACAGACTTTTTCCTTGTTCACCTGGCTCGACAATGGCGGCATCGTCATGGATTGGCTGATGTCCGGCGTCGACCCCGATCATGCCGACCTGGACCGAATCCCGACCGGTGTCGTCTCAATCGGGGATTTCGCGAACTGGCTCAAGCTTTCCCGCACTCACCTGTCACGCAAATTGCGCGATGCCGAGGAACTCGGCAGCATCGGCTGGCTGGGCCAGCGCGGTCACTCGGTCATGTGGGTGTCGAGCGAGTTCTATCAGGAATACATGACCGCCCAGGCGGTCAAGCTCGCCATCATCGATGCAGCCTTCGACAATTGTGTTGTAACTTCCGAAGCCAGCTGAACCGCGAGCCGACCGCCGTCGTGGCGGCTTTCGCGCCGCCGCGACGGAGGTCTGGCTTTTCAATCGATGTCGAACGACACGCCCTGCGCAAGCGGCAGCGCCTTGGAATAATTCACCGTATTGGTGGCGCGCCGCATATAGGCCTTCCAGGCATCGGACCCCGACTCGCGGCCGCCGCCGGTCTCCTTCTCGCCACCGAAGGCACCGCCGATCTCGGCCCCTGACGTGCCTATATTGACGTTGGCGATGCCGCAGTCCGATCCGTCGACGCTAAGAAAGCGCTCGGATTCCTGCAGGTCGCGGGTAAAGATCGAGGATGACAGCCCCGCTCCCACCGCATTGTGTTCTTCTAGCACGATGTCGAAGTCCGAATATTTCATCACATAGAGGATGGGCGCGAAGGTTTCCTCCGTCACCGGCGAAACCTGCCGCGGCATTTCGACCAGCGCCGGACGCACATAGTGGGCCTCGGGGTGAGCGTTCTCGACCCGCATTCCGCCGGTTATCTTACCGCCATGCGAAGCCGCCTCCTCCAGCGCCTTCTGCATATTCTCGTAGGCAGCCTTGTCGATCAGCGGGCCAACCAGAGCGCTTGTCTCCAGCGGATTACCGACCGAGACGCTCTCATAAGCCTTCTTCAGGCGCGGAACGAGCTGGTCATAGACGCTCTCATGCACGAACAGGCGCCTGAGCGTCGTGCAGCGCTGGCCGGCCGTGCCCATGGCGCCGAAGGCGATAGCGCGGAGCGCCATGTCCAGATCGGCCGTCGGGCAGACGATGCCGGCATTGTTGCCGCCGAGCTCCAGCACCGCACGGGCAAAGCGCTTCGCCAGCCGTGGGCCGACATCCCTGCCCATGCGCGTCGAGCCGGTGGCCGAGACCAGCGGCACCTTCGGATGGTCAACCAGGATCTCGCCGACGGCACGGTCGCCGATCAGCACCGGCGCCAGGCCCTGCGGCGCGTCCGTGCCAAAACGCTTTACCGCGCGTGCAAAAATCGCTTCGCAGGCGAGCGCCGTCAGCGGGGTCTTCTCGGACGGTTTCCACACCACCGCGTCGCCGCAGACCAGCGCAAGTGCCGCGTTCCACGACCATACCGCCACCGGAAAGTTGAAGGCCGAGATGACGCCGACGACGCCCAGCGGATGCCAGGTCTCCATCATGCGATGGCCGGGACGCTCGGTGGCGATGGTCAGGCCGTACAATTGCCGGGAAAGACCGACGGCGAAATCGCAGATGTCGATCATCTCCTGCACTTCGCCAAGACCTTCGGATGGGATCTTGCCGACTTCGATCGATACCAACCGGCCAAGCTCGGCCTTGTGTGTGCGCAATTCCTCGCCGAGCAGCCGCACCAGTTCGCCACGCTTGGGAGCTGGCACCTGCCGCCACGCCAGGAAAGCTTTGTGGGCATTGTCGATGGTCGTTGCCGCATCGGCCGGCGAGATGGTCTTCAGCGCGGCGATCTGCTCGCCGGTTACCGGGCTGCGCACGATGAGGTCGCCGCCCGTAAGCGCGCCCTCGGCAACGCCCAGTTTCGCCAGAAGCCCGGCCGTTTCCTTCGCAATCGTCATTTCGTTCGTCCCTTTCAGATCCCGTCGCTCATATGGCGTCGGTCCAAGCTTTTCGCCATACCGGTTCCCTGCCGGTCGGCATACCAGGCGCTGTCATGGCGTGGCATTACGCGTTTCAGGGAGAAATCGCCACCCCGGCATGGTCCAAGCCGGCGTCCGACTGTTGAACCAGCCAGATAGAGCGAATCAGTGTGCCGTCTTGGCGGTTTCCCGCACGGCGCTTTCTTTCATCAGCTGGTCGATATGCATGCGGATATGCGCTGCCTCGGCGGCCGTATTGGCGAGCGCGATGGCGCGGTCGAAAGCGACACGCGCCTCCTCGCCGCGGCCAAGCTGCATCAGCAGTCCGCCCTTGAGGCCGAAGAAATGGAAATAGCCGGAAAGCCTTCCCTCCAGCGGCTCGATCATGGCGAGTGCGGCTTCCGGTCCACGCACCTTGGAGACCGCGACGGCGCGGTTGAGCGTCACCACCGGCGACGGCTGCATCTGCTCGAGCAGCCCGTAGAGCAGGTCGATCTCGTTCCAGTCCGTATCCTCGGGTTTTTCCGCCCGCGCATGCAGTGCGGCGATCGCCGCTTGCACCTGGTAGGGACCGGGCTTGCGATGGCGCAACGCCTTATCGACCAGCGCCAGGCCTTCATCGATCATCTTGCGGCTCCACAGACTGCGGTCCTGGTCTTCGAGCAGCACGATCTCGCCGTTCTCGTCGAAGCGAGCCGGCGAGCGTGCATGCTGCAGCAGCAACAGCGCCGTCAGCCCCATGATCTCCGGCTCGGTCTGGAACAGCCTGAGCAGCAGCCGGGCCAGCCGGATCGCCTCTTCGCAAAGCGGCGCTCGCGCCGAAGCCTCGCCGCTGTTGCTGGAATAGCCTTCGTTGAAGATCAAGTAGACCATGGCGGCGACGGCGGCGAGCCGTTCGGAGCGCTCGACCGCTCCCGGCGTCTCGAACGGCACCCCGGCGTCGGCGATACGCGCCTTGGCGCGCGTGATACGCTGCTCCATGGCGCTTTCACCGACGAGGAAGGCGCGGGCGATCTGCTTGACCGTCAGGCCGGAGACGATGCGTAACGCCACCGCGATCTGCTGTGTGGCCGGCAGGTCGGGATGGCAGCAGATAAACAGCAGCCGCAAAATATCGTCGCGGTAATGCGCCCCGTCCAGCCGCTCGGCGACGTCGCTCTCGGCATCCTCCAGATCGGAGATCTGGTCCTCCTCCGGCAGCGGCGCCTGCTTGGCGCGCTTGCGCACCGCATCGATGCCGCTGTTGCGGCCGACGAAAATCAGCCAGGCTGCCGGATCGCGCGGAGGACCGTTTTTCGGCCAGTTGTTCAGTGCCCTCAGGCAGGCGTCCTGGAATGCTTCCTCCGCCGCGTCGAGGTCGCGGAAGTAGCGCAGCAATGCCCCCATCGCCTGCGGGCGAGCGGTGCTGATTGCCGTGCTGATCCAGGCGAGTTCGGTCATGCGGAAACCTTGGCGGGATTGAAGAGCGAGACCGGCCGGATTTCATAGGAGCCGCCGCTCGGATTGACCTCGGAAAGCTCGCGCGCGAAGTCGACGGCCTCATCGAGATCGGCGCATTCGAGCGTGTAGAAGCCGAGGAACTGTTCCTTGGTTTCGGCAAACGGGCCGTCGATGACGATCGATTCGCCCTTGACCTTCCTCAGCGTCGTCGCCGCGGTCGTCGGCAAGAGCCGCGCCACCGGACCAAGCCGGCCCGCCTGGGCATATTTTTCCTGCACACCGATAAGCTTTTCCATGACTGCGTCGTCCTGCTCCTTGCTCCAGGAGCAGACGACGTCTTCAGAGGCATAGCAGAGGATCGCGTAGAGCATGGGTCGTCCTTTTCTCTGTCAAAGGACGAAACACTAGGACCGATGCCGACATGGCGTCGACAAAAAAAATACGCCCCCGGTCTGGCGTCATTCCCTCGCCTTCAGCCATCTCAAGACCAAGGCCTCCTCGTCGTCGAGCCCGGCGATCGAGCGCTTGCCTTTGTTGGCATCCGCCATTTCGTCCAGCAGCCGTCCTTCGGACCAGGCGCGAAACACTTCCGGATGGATGTAGCATTGGCGACAAACCGCGCGTGTGTTGCCAAGCCGATCGGCAACCTTGTCGATGACACTGTTCATCACCCTCTTTTGCTGCGCCTGGCTTTCCGGACGTTCGGTTTGCGCAAACAGCGACGCTGCATGGATGGTGCCACCCCAGGTTCTGAAGTGCTTGGAGCTGAACTCCGCTCCGGCATTTTCCCTGATATAGCGGTTGACGTCGTCTGAGCGCACCGGATGCCTGTTTCCGTCCTCGTCGAGATACTGGAACAGTTTTTGGCCCGGCAGGTCCTGCGCTCCACGCACGACCTTGGCAATCCGGCGATCGACAAGCTTCAATCTCCATTCCTTGCCGGATTTGCCGATGAAGGCAAAGCGCAGGCTCGAGCCCTTGATGTCGACATGGCGGTCACGCAGCGTGGTCAGCCCAAAACTCTTGTTGTCGCGGGCATAGGCGGCATTGCCGACACGGATCATCGTGTTGTCGAGCAGCCAGACGATAGCCGCAACGACGCGTTCCAGCGGTAGGCCGTGACGGCGCAAATCGACGTCGATCTGCCGCCGCAGTTCGGGCAGGCTTTCGGCGAAGGCGACCAGGCTCGAATATTTGACGCCGTCACGCTCCTCCGCCCAGTACGGGTGATAGCGGTATTGTTTGCGTCCGCGCTGGTCCCGACCGGTCGCCTGGATGTGACCGTCGGCATCCGGCGAGATCCACACATCCGTCCAGGCCGGTGGAATGGCGAGCGCCTTGATGCGTACCAGCGCCTCCCCGTCGACAATCCGCCCGTCGGGTCCTTTGTACGAGAACCCCTTGCCCGAACGCAGCCGGCGAATACCGGGTTCAGTGTCGGTGACATAGTTGAGCGAGGCCCGAACGGCCGAGGCTTGCGCGCCGTTCTCCAGTGCCCCGTTCTGCGGCACCGCGTTTTTTGGTGCAGCTTTCCTTACAGCCGATCGGCCAGACGACCCGGATTTGTCCAGCATGTCCTCTCCACGGAATTTCCGTAGATAAGCCGCTTGCCGGCTGCGGGTTCCAACGCCTCTTGATCTCTTGGTTTCAGAACAGCCTATCGACGTCGCCGTGCAACGAAGACGTGAGTCGTCACGCCTTTTCGAGCACGACCGGAATGACGTCGACCGCCTGCTCGCCGACCTGCCCGCCCGTGGTTTTCAGCACGCCGACGATCGGCGCCACGTCGGAGTAGTCGCGGCCATAGCCGACCGTGATATGGTCGTTGCTTGCCCGCATGCCATTGGTCGGATCGAATTCCTGCCAGCCGGCATCGCGCCCGCACCACACCTTGACCCAGGCGTGCATGGCGTCGGCGCCTTCGAGCCGCGGCTTCCCGCGCGGCGGGATGGTGCGCAGGAACCCGCTGACATAGCCCGCGGGAATACCGAGGCCGCGCAGGCCGGCGATCATGATGTGGGAAAAATCCTGGCAGACGCCGCGCTTCAGGCCGAAGGCGTCGCTGGCCCGCGTCTGCACGGTGGTCGCCTCGCCGTCATAGGTGAAATCGCGGTGAATGCGGTTGCACAGAGCCATGGCCGTGCCGACTGTCGAACTGCCGGCACTGCCTTTCGCATAGGCAGTGATTGCCGCGTCGATGCCGGCATGATCGCTGGCGGCCAGAAAGTGATGCGGCGAAGCCGGCGCCAGCGAGTGCACTGCGCCGAGTTCTTCCCTCAGCCGGCGTATGTCCGGCGATACGTCGAGCCCGGGTTCGGGCCGCGATACCGACACACGCGCGCTCATCCTGATGTCGAGCGCATCATGCGCGTCACGAAAGGCGATCGAGGTGACACTGTTGCCGAAAAAGTCGGAAAAGTCGGAACGTTCGCTGGGCGCCGGCACAAAAGACAGTGAAGCGGCGATGACGCGTTGCACGCCAGGGATGGTCGGCGGCAGCACGCGCACCTGATGGCGGCCACCGCCGGCCGCCGCATCATAGTCGTAACGCAGGTGAAGCCTGATGTCGTAGAGCATGCTGTCTCTACCCGAAATAGGCTTTGGCGAGGCTGTTGTAGAGCCCGCCGATTTCATTGGCGAGATCGCCGAGGGCGTTGGCCGTCATGTCCGAGGGCTCCTTGATGGCGATCGACGTGTTGAGCTGCAGGATTTCCTTGGCCGCCGGCGACATATGGCCTTCAGCGCCGACAGCGGGCAGCAGCGCGATTTCGGCCTTCAGCCGTTCGAGCTGGAAAAGGATTGAGCGCGGGTTGAGCGGATCGAGCGCCAGAAGGTCGACCACCGTGCGCCGTCCCGCTTGCACCGGATATTGCCGACGGTGGGTCATGACGCTGTCGCCGATCTCCAGCATCATGTCGAGCGCACCTTCCGGCGCCTGGGCTCTGGTCAGCCGGGCGAGCGTGCGGGCTATCTGGATGCCGCGTTCGAGCCTGCGGCCGATTTCCAGGAAACGCCAGCCGGCAAAGCGGTACATATTCTCGTGCAGCAGGCCGGAAAACCCGGCCAGCTTGCGCAGGATGACCGTCATTGCCCTTGTCGCGTCGTCGCCCGGCGCCACTGTCGCGGCAAATTGGTGGATGGTCTTCGATAGATCCTTCAATGCCAGCCAGCCATCGGGCGAGAAGCGGTCGCGGATCTGCCCGGCGCTGTAAACGGCGCTGTCCAGCGTGCCGATGAGCCCCAATGGGATTGCCGTCTCGACGTCGATGCCGAACGGCGCGAGATAGTCGCTGATATCGGCGAGCAGCGGCATCTCGGGATCGGATGTCTCGGCCAGCCGCACATGGTAGGCGCGCAGGATGCGCACCGTGTCTTCCGATCGCTCGATATAGCGGCCGAGCCATGTCAGGTTCTCAGCCGCGCGGCTCGGCAGGCTGCCCGGCAAGGTTCGGGTGAAGCTGTCGTGCTCCTGCGGCAGCAGCGTCTCGCGCTCGACCGGCCTGTCGCTGACCACCCAGACATCCGCCGCCTGGCCGCCGCGCTGCATGGCGATGGCCGTCGGGTCGAGCGAAAAGCCGACACGGGCAAAACCGCCCGGCATCACCGTCCAGCCTTCCGGCGTCCGCGCCAGATAGACGCGCAGGCTTGCCGGCCGCGGCTCCAGCCAACCGCCGACATAGACAGGCGTGGTCGACAGCGTCACCGCTTCCTGGCCGACGAAGTCGCCGCCGTCCCGTTCGATCCTGGCGACGAGTTCGGCCCGTTCCTCGACCGAAAGCGCTGACCCTAGCTTGGTCGAGCCGTCGTCCTCGAAGGCAAGCCGCGTCGACAGCGCCGGGCCGATCACCATGCTATCGATATTGGCGAGCACATGCTCGCGCTCCGTCTCCTGTCCGCACCACCATGTCGCGACCGTCGGTAGCAGCAGTTCCTCGTTGCGCAGGGCGCGCGAAATCTTCGGCAGGAAGGCGAGCAGCGCGCGCGTCTCCATCAGGCCGGAGCCCAGTGCATTGACGGCCGAAACCGCCCCTTGCCGAACCGCCTCGACCAGCCCCGGCGTGCCGATCTGCGAGTCCGGCCGCAATTCAAGCGGATCGGCGAAGGCGGCGTCGAGCCGCCGCCACAAGACGCTCACGGGCATCAGCCCCGAAACCGTGCGCACCATCAGCCTGCCGCCCGAGACGGTCAGGTCCTCGCCCTCGAGCAGCATGATGCCGAGATAGCGGGCGATATAGGCATGTTCGTAATAGGTTTCGTTCAGCGGTCCCGGCGTCAGGATGGCGACACGGCCGCCGGCTTGCTTGGCCATGCCGATCAGCGCGTCGCGGAAGCGACGGAAGAAGCCGGCCAGGCGGTGCACATGCATTTCGCCGTAGATGTCGGACAGCGCCCTTGTGGTGGCGACGCGGTTTTCCAGCGCAAAGCCGGCGCCTGACGGCGCCTGTGTGCGGTCGCCAAGCACCCACCAGCGGCCGTCCGGGCCACGACCGAGCTCGAAGGCGCAGAAATGTAGGAAATGGCCGCTGGCCGGCCTGGTGCCGACGACCGGCCGCAAATATTCCGGGCTGGCCGCGATCAATCCGGCCGGCAGAATGCCTTTCTCGACCAGCCGGTTCGGCCCGTAAATGTCGGCGATGGTCTCCTCGAACAGATCGGCGCGCTGGACCAGGCCGGCGCTGATGTCAGCCCATTCCTGCTCCTCGATCAGCAGCGGCACATGCGCTAGCGGCCATTCCCGCTCATTGGCGCCGGCCTTGTCGTAGACGCGGTAATAGACGCCGGCATCGCGCAGGTACTGGTCGGCGCGGGCGAAGCGCTGGGCAAGCTTTTCCGGACCCAGGTCCTCCAGCGCCTCGATGAAGTGCCGCCACGCCGGCCGCGGATTGCCCGACGCATCGACCATCTCGTCGACGACGCCGTCGATCGGCTGATAGTGCTCCAGCAGACTGTGGGTTTGCGGCTTGCTGCGCAGCCTTTTGTGATTCCCCTTCGCCATGGCTGATCAGAGTCTTTGCGGCCGCCGAAGGTCAAGGGTCATCGGGAAATCTTCAGAGGCTTCTTGGTTGCGCAGCACATAGCTGGACGGCGTATGGCCACGTGGCTCGAAGCGGGCGAGCCGCCGCGCCTCCGCTTCGTTGCCATTGACCGGGAAGGTGTCATAGCTGCGCCCGCCGGGATGTGCCACATGGTAGGCGCAGCCGCCGACCGCGCGGCCCGACCAGCGGTCATAGATGTCGAAGACCAGCGGAGTGTTGACCGGTAGCGCCGGATGCAGGCCCGACGCCGGCTGCCAGGCCTTGAAGCGCACGCCGGCCACCGCGATCTCGCGGTTGTCGGTCACCTTCATCGGCACGACGCGGCCGTTGCAGACGACGGCGTGACGCTCCGGGTTGAGTCCCTCGGTCTTCACCTGCAGCCTTTCGACGGAGGAATCGACAAAGCGTACGGTGCCGCCGATCACGCCTTGCTCGCCCATCACGTGCCACGGCTCGAGCGCCTGCCTGAGCTCCAGCTTGACGCCGGCATGCTGGACCTCGCCGCAGAACGGGAAGCGGAATTCGAGCTGGGCGTCGAACCATTCCGGACGGAACGCAAAGCCGTTCAGCTTGAGGTCGTCCAGCACGTCGAGAAAATCCGCCCAGACATAATGCGGCAGCATGAAACGGTCGTGCAGCGAGGTGCCCCAGCGCACGAAGCGGCCGTCGAGCGGGTTCTTCCAGGCCCGGGCGATGATGGCGCGCACCAGCAATTGCTGCGCCAGGCTCATGCGCGCGTTGGGCGGCATCTCGAAGCCGCGGAATTCGACCAGCCCAAGCCGGCCCGTCGGCCCGTCCGGCGAAAACAGCTTGTCGATGCAGATTTCCGAGCGATGCGTATTGCCGGTCACGTCGGTCAGAAGGTTGCGGAACAGCCGGTCGACCAGCCACGGCAGGGGTGCCGCGCCCTTGTCCGGATGTGGCACCTGCGCCATCGCGATTTCGAGTTCGTAGAGCGAATCGTGGCGCGCCTCGTCGAAGCGCGGCGCCTGGCTGGTAGGGCCGATGAACAGGCCGGAGAAAAGGTAGGACAGCGACGGATGTCGCTGCCATTGCAGCACCAGGCTCTTCAACACGTCGGGGCGGCGCAGGAACGGACTGTCATTGGGTGTCGCGCCGCCGACGACGACGTGGTTGCCGCCGCCGGTGCCGGTGTGGCGGCCGTCGATCATGAACTTGTCGGCGCCAAGCCGCGTCTGCCGCGCCTCTTCGTAGATCGCCGTGGTCGTCGCCACGCAATCCTGCCAATTCGCGGCGGGGTGGATATTGACCTCGATGACGCCGGGATCGGGTGCGACACGGATGACGTTGAGGCGCGGATCGTGCGGCGGGCCGTAGCCCTCGATATGCACAGGCAGGCCGATCGCCTTTGCCGCGTTCTCCGCCGCCGCCACCAGTTCGAGATAGTCCTCCAGCGCCTCGACCGGCGGCATGAACACACAAAGCCGTCCGTCGCGCGGCTCGACCGAAAGGGCCGTGCGCACGGCGCCGCCGATCTCGGTGATCTCCTGTTCGACGCGGTCCTGCTGGCCGGTAACGGCCGTAAAGGATACCGCCTGCTGGCGTCGCGCCATCTCGTCGGCGCCCTCCAGTTCGGCCGCAGCGGGCGACGAAGCAGAACCGGGCAAGATCGCCTCACGCGCCGGCAGTGGTCCGCGCGGCAGCGATGGATCGACCGGGACTATGTAGGGGAACTGCGCCGGCGGCACATAGGGCAGCGTGCCGAGCGGCAGGCGATAGCCGACCGGCGAATCGCCGGGCACCAGGAACAGCCTGCCGCGCCGCGTCTTCCATTTCTCCGAGCGCCAGCGCGGTCCGGAAGCCTGGCTGTTCCAGCGCTGGACGGGCAGCACATAGCCCGACGGCTTGGTCAGCCCGCGTTCGAACACCCGCGCCATGCGGCTGCGCTCCTCAGGGTCCTCCAGCTTCGAATTGGAAGGATCGACGTTGTCAGGCAGCTTGCCTTCCTTGAGCAGCCATTCGGCCGGATCCTCATAGGCTTCGCTGACCATCGTCTTGTCGATGCCGAGTTCGTCGGCGATCGCCGTCAGCAGGCCTTCGGCCTGCTTCGGTCCGACATCCGCCTCGCTCTTTTCATGCGCGATCAGCGACGGGTCGCTCCACACCGGCTCGCCGTCGGTGCGCCAGTAGAGCGAGAAGGTCCAGCGCGGCAGGCTTTCGCCGGGGTACCACTTGCCTTGCCCGTAATGCAGGAAGCCGCCCGGCGCGAAGCGTTCGCGCAGCCGGCGGATCAGCGCATCAGCCTTTTCGCGTTTGGTCGGCCCGACGGCGGCGGTGTTCCACTCTGCAGCCTCGAAATCGTCGATCGAGACGAAGGTCGGCTCGCCGCCCATGGTCAGCCGCACATCGCCGGCCTGGAGCGCAGCATCGACCTGGACCCCCAGCGCGTCCAGCGCCTGCCAGCTCTCGTCGGAGAACGGCTTGGTAATGCGCGGATGCTCGGCGATGCGGTCTACCCGCATGTCGAAGCCGAATTCGACATTGGCGAAGCTCGCCATGCCGGAGATCGGCGCGGCATTGCGGAAATGCGGCGTTGCCGCGAGCGGCACATGGCTTTCGCCGGTGAGCAGGCCGGAGGTCGGGTCGAAGCCGATCCAGCCGGCGCCCGGCAGATACACCTCGCACCAGGCATGGAGGTCGGTGAAATCGGTCGCCGTGCCAGGCGGCCCGTCGAGCGCAACGAGGTCGGGTTTGAGCTGGATCAGGTAGCCGGAGACGAAACGCGCGGCGATGCCGAGGTTCCTCAGTATCTGCACCAGGAGCCAGCTGGAATCGCGGCACGAGCCCTTGCCGGCGGCCAGCGTTTCCTCGGGCGAGAAGACGCCGGTTTCCATGCGCACGATATAGGCGATCTCGCGCTGCAGCCGCGCATTGAGGTCGACGACAAAATTGACGGTGTTGGTCGGGTGGCGCGCGATGGTTTTCAGGAATGCCTCCAACAGCGGCCCCGCCGGTTCCGGCGTTCGGTAGATGGTCAGATCGTCCCGGATCTCTTCGGGGTATTCGAATGGAAACGTCTCGGCCGACGGTTCGACGAAGAAATCGAACGGATTGTAGACCGTCATGTCGGCAACGAGATCGACCTCGATCTTCAGTTCCGTCACCGGCTCGGGAAAGACGAAGCGGGCCAGGAAATTGCCGTAGGGGTCCTGCTGCAGATTGACGAAGTGATTTGCCGGCCCGACCTTCAGCGAATGGCTGAGCACCTTGGTGCGGGAATGCGGCGCAGGCTGCAACCTTATGACTTGCGGGCCTAATACGACCGGCCGGTCGTATTTGTAATGGGTCAGGTGATAGACGGCTGCCAGAATTGCCATGGTGCCCCTGAAGTCGGCGTTTCAAAAGGAGTTCGCTGAACCCTGACACGAATGCTGACCATTCTCCAAGCAGAGATGTTGCGCTGCACCTAAATCAAGCAGCTTGCATAGCTCACGAAACGGAGCGCCGACCCCGGGATTCCGCAGTGTGGCGGCAAAACGTTGCAACGCTGCAGAGCCGAAGTCCGGCGGGTCAGCACCGGGCGCTTCCCGCCGATATCGATGATCGGCAGCACACGCGATGCTTCGTCGAAAAGAGCTGAAAAGAAAAACCCGCCTCGGCGGACGGGTCGTTGGAGCCAATTAGCACCATACCGAAATTAGTAGCATAGCTGCCGGCACAAAGCAAGAACAAAATGTGGCATCGTCGACGAAAATTGCCGATCTCCCGCTTTGCGAGCGGAGATACCAGGCACGGGCATCCTGGAAGCGGAGAACACCTGAACCTAAAAGAACGCCTGCAATCCGGTCTGCGCCCGTCCGAGGATCAGCGCATGCACGTCATGCGTGCCCTCATAGGTGTTGACGGTTTCCAGGTTCTGGGCGTGGCGCATGACGTGGTAACCGATCTGGATGCCATTGCCGCCATGCATGTCGCGGGCCTGGCGGGCGATGTCGAGCGCCTTGCCGCAATTGTTGCGCTTGACGAGCGAGATCATCTCCGGCGCCATCTTGCCTTCATCCATCAGCCGCCCGACGCGCAGGCTGCCCTGCAGGCCGAGCGCGATCTCGGTCTGCATGTCGGCGAGCTTCTTCTGGAAAAGCTGCGTGCCGGCCAGCGGCTTGCCGAACTGCTTACGGTCGAGGCCATACTGGCGGGCGCGGTGCCAGCAATCCTCAGCCGCGCCCATGGCGCCCCAGGAAATTCCGTAGCGCGCCCGGTTGAGGCAGCCGAACGGTCCCTTGAGACCCGAGACATTGGGCAGCAGCGCGTCCTCGCCTACCTCGACGCCTTCCATCACCACTTCGCCGGTAATCGAGGCTCGCAGCGACAGCTTGCCGCCGATCTTCGGCGCCGATAGCCCGTTCATGCCCTTTTCCAGGACAAAGCCGCGAATCTGGTTGTCATGCGCGCCCCCACTTTCGTCGGACAACTTTGCCCAGACGACGAACACGTCTGCGATCGGCGCGTTCGAAATCCACATCTTCGAGCCGGAGATCCTGTAGCCGCTCGCGGTCTTTTCGGCCCGCGTTTTCATGCCGCCCGGGTCGGAACCGGCGTCAGGTTCGGTCAGGCCAAAGCAGCCGATCCATTCGCCCGACGCCAGCTTCGGCAGGTATTTCTTGCGCTGTTCTTCCGAGCCATAGGCATGGATCGGATACATTACCAGCGACGACTGCACGCTCATCATCGAGCGATAGCCCGAGTCGATCCGCTCCACTTCCCGCGCGACCAGCCCGTAGGTGACGTAGTTGGCGCCGAGCCCGCCATATTCTTCCGGGATGGTGATGCCGAGCAGACCGGCCTCGCCCATTTCGCGAAAGATCCCGGCGTCGGTCTTTTCCTCGAGGTAGGCTTCCTCGATCTTCGGAGCGAGCTTGTCGGCGGCAAACGCCGCGGCGCCATCGCGCACCATGCGCTCGTCCTCCGAAAGCTGGGCCTCGATCAGGAAAGGATCATCCCAGACGAATGCGTTCTTGTCGGCGGCCATGGCTCTCGGTCTCCCAAACTCATGCATGTCGCCCAAAGCTTGCCCGCGGGCCTGACCCGAGGGTGTTCGGCAGCTTGGAGATAACGACATGCATCGAAACAGAAATCTTGAAACGCGCGGCTTATCGGCTCCCGTCCTGAAAAAATCAAACGAAATAGCTTCGCCGATCCATGAGCATTGGTGATGGATCATCAATGTCGAGCGCCGCCGCCTGACCTGGCGGCGCAGCCCGGCTCGCGAAATTACTTCCGCTTCAACGCATCGGCCAAAGCGGCGCCGAACGCGCCCTGCTGCACCGGCCGCTCCGGCTGGCGTTGGGGCGCGGGCGCGCGCGGCACCGGCCTGCTGCCATTGTCGCGCGGCTTCGGTGCGCCACCGTCGCCATCCTTGCGCATCGACAGACCGATGCGCTTGCGCTTGATATCGACGTCGACGACACGCACCTTGACCACGTCGCCGGCCTTGACCACCTCATGCGCGTCCTTGATGAACCGATCGGCCAGTTGCGAGACGTGCACCAGTCCGTCCTGGTGCACGCCGATATCGACGAAGGCGCCGAAGGCGGCGACATTGGTGACAGTGCCTTCAAGCTGCATGCCGGGCTTCAGATCCTTGATGTCGTCGATGCCATCGGCAAAAGTCGCGGTCTTGAAGCCGGGGCGCGGATCGCGGCCGGGCTTTTCTAGCTCCGCCAGGATATCGCGCACCGTCGGGAGGCCGAAGCGCTCATCGACGAAGACGCGCGGATCGAGCGCCTTGAGTGCGGCGCTGTCGCCCATCAGCGAGCGAACGTCGCGCCCGCAGGCCGCGACGATCTTCTTGGCCACGCCATAGGCTTCCGGATGCACGGCGGAGGCATCGAGCGGCTCGCTGCCGTCGGGAATGCGCAGGAAGCCGGCGCATTGCTCGAACGCGCGGGGTCCAAGGCGGGAGACCTTCAACAGTTCGCGACGGCTGGCGAACGGGCCGGTCGCGTCCCGGTGCGCAACGATCGCCTCGGCCAGCGATGCGCCGAGACCCGAAACCCGCCCCAGAAGCGGCGCTGAGGCCGTGTTGAGATCGACGCCGACGGCGTTGACCGCATCCTCGACCACCGCTTCCAGCGAGCGGCCGAGGCGGTACTGATCGACGTCGTGCTGGTACTGGCCGACGCCGATCGACTTGGGCTCGATCTTGACCAGTTCGGCGAGCGGATCCTGCAGGCGCCGCGCGATCGACACTGCCCCGCGCAGCGACACATCGAGGCCGGGAAATTCCGCCGCCGCCGTTGCCGAGGCAGAATAGACCGAGGCGCCGGCTTCGCTGACGATCACCTTGAGCGGCTTCGGCCCGGACCCGGCAGGCATGTCAGCCAGCATGTCGGCCACCAGCCTTTCGGTCTCGCGGCTGCCAGTGCCGTTGCCGATCGAAATCAGCTCGACCTTGTGCAGCCGGATGAGCTTGGCCAGTTCGGCCTGCGCGCCGCGCACATCGTTCTTCGGCGGGAACGGATAGACCGTTGTCGTCGCCAGCAGCTTGCCGGTGCCGTCCACCACCGCCACCTTGACGCCGGTGCGAATGCCCGGATCGAGCCCCATCGTCGGCCGCGAGCCGGCAGGCGCGGCAAGCAGCAAATCCTTGAGATTGCGGGCGAAGACATGGATGGCTTCTTCTTCGGCCCGCTCGCGCAGATCGCGCATCAGATCGAGCGTCAGGTGCAGCGACAGCTTTATGCGCCAGGTCCAGCCGGCGACCTCCATCAGCCAGCGGTCTCCCGGCAACTGGCGGCCGATGGCGTAGGCGTCGGCGATCATCCGCTCAACCGGTTTCACCGGAGAGGCGTCATCGGCATCGACTTCGATGTCGAGCGACAGAACCTCCTCGTTGCGGCCGCGCAACATGGCCAGCGCACGATGGCTCGGCACGTTGGTCCAGCGCTCGACATGGTCGAAATAGTCGGAAAATTTCGCGCCGGCCTCCTGTTTGCCGTCGACGACGCGCGAGCGCAGGAAGGCGCGTTCCTTCATGTAGGTCCGCAATCTGCCGACCAGATCGGCATTCTCGGCGAACTGTTCGGACAGGATGTCGCGCGCACCCTCGAGCGCTGCCTTGGCGTCGGCCACGTTTTCGCTGATGTAGGCCAGCGCCAGCTCGGCGGGTACAGCCGTACGGTCGGCGAGAATAGCTTCCGCCAGAGGCCCGAGCCCGCGCTCGCGTGCGATCTCGGCCTTGGTCCGGCGCTTCGGCTTGTAAGGCAGGTAGATGTCTTCGAGTTCGGCCTTGGTGCCGGCCGCAGCGATCTTTGCTTCGAGCTCCTCGGTCAGCTTGCCCTGCTCGCGGATCGAACCAAGGATGGTGTCGCGGCGCGCGTCGAGTTCGCGCAGATAGGCGAGCCGCTCAGCGAGGTCGCGCAGCTGCGTGTCGTCGAGGCCGCCGGTGACCTCCTTGCGGTAGCGCGCCACGAACGGCACGGTCGCACCGTCGTCGAGCAAGCCGATCGCCGCCGCAGCCTGTTCGGGCCGCGCGCCGATTTCGGCGGCTATGATGGTTGCGATGCGCTTGATGTCGGCTGCCATGTCGTACCTGTCGCTAGTCGAAACGAGCAGCGACCATAGGCGCAGAGCACTGCCGCGCCAACCGCGCCATTTTCAACCCGGCGAGAGGTCCACAGGAAAGGTCGGGCTGTCTGGATGGATCAGACCATCCGGCTCAGCGCCTCGAAGAAAGAAATCATATCCAGATCGAGCGGATCGTCGACCGGTACCGGCTGCGACGACATCTTTGCGATTACAATTTCGGCCTTCGGATTGACGTAAAGCCACTGGCCGTGGATGCCGATGCCGCAGACGGCGCCGCTTGCCGCGCCCGTCTGGTACCATTTGTTGCGGTAGCGGCCACGCGGAAACAGGAACGCCATCGTGCCGCGCCGCCAGGCCTCGGCGTCACCGCCAGTTTCGGTCGTGTCGCGCACCCAGGCTTCCGGCACGACACGGCGGCCATTGGCCGTACCGCCTTGCCGCATCATCTCGCCGACGCGCGCGAGGTCGCGCGGTGTCACCGAAATGCCGCCGGCGGTGCGCGCCGTACCTTCCATGTCGACTGTCACCGAGGCGTCGCTGACGGCGCCGAGCGGCGCCCATAATTTTTCGTGCATCAGATCGGCGAAGCGCCGGCCAGACGCACGTTCGAGCAGGATGCCGAGCAGGTCGGAATTGGGCGAACGGTAGCGGAACGTCCGGCCATGCGGCTCGGCCAGGCCCTGCAGCGTCATGAGGAAAGTGGCCAGGCTCTCGGTGCCCCCGCCCGGATTCCACAGCATGGCGCGGCGGTAGCGGGCGAAGGCGCTTTCCGGATCGAGATAGGCCTCTTCGAAATCGAGGCTGACACTCATGTCGAGCACGTGCCGCACACGCGCATCGCCATAGGCCGAGCCGGCGGCTTCGGGCAGATAGCGGCTTACCGGAGCCTGCGGATCGAAAATCCCCTCGCCTTCCAATATGGCGGCAACAATGGCGGTCAGCGACTTGCTGATCGAAAAGACGATGTGGCGCGCCCCAAACTCCATATGCGGCGCGAACCAGTCGCCGACGAATTTGCCGCGTTTCATGATCGTCAGCGCGTCGGTATCGGAGCGCGCGAGAAACGCCGCGACAGTCTCTGCGCCGCCTGCAAGAGCGACCTTTTCGCCAAGTAGCCCGCCGAAATCCTGCTCCGGCGCCTCGCTGCTGCCCGGCTGTGCCGCCACGGCAGCGCTCGGCACCAGCTCGCCGACATTCTGGAACGACCACCGGCTGAACGGGCTTTCCCGCCAATTGCCGAGCAGCACCTCCTTGCGGGCAAAGCCATACCTAGTCTCGAACGCGGTCTTGCCGGCCATAGCCGCTTCCTTCCGGGTCTTTGGCGTTCTAGGCGAGCGCCGCGGCGATGGCGTGCACGGCTTTCAGTGTCGCCACCGATAGGCGACGTTAAAAAAATGCGGACAAAACGGACCCGGCCGGCGCCTGCCGCCGGGTCCATCACGATGCGGTCACTTCTGCAGTTCGGTCCAGATCTTGCTGTAGATGGCCTGCACTTCCTCGGAACACAATTTTTGCAGCTCGCCATGCGCCTTGACGTCCTCCGGGATGATGACTTCCGGCGCATCCTTCATATCGGCCGGCATGTACTTGTCGGAACCGGCAATGCCGTTGGCGTAGCGGTGGAAGGCGGATAGGCCGGCGGCATTTTCCGGATCCATGATGAAGTTCTGGAACAGCTTGGCGTTCTCGACATTCTTGGCGTCCTTCAGGACCATGACATTGTCGCTCCAGAGGCCAAAACCTTCCTTGGGATAGAAATAGTGGATCTTGGGGTTCGCCAGCCGCTGGCGAAAGGCCGAGCCGTTCCAGTCGCTGGTCGCCTTGAAATCGCCGGCGCCCATTTTCTCGATGGTATTGTATTCCATCGCGATCCAGTTCGGCTTGGCAGCAACCAGAGTGTCACGCACCTTCTTCAGCGTTTCCTTATCGCTGGCGCATTGCGCGGCGCCGACATATTTGGTCGCCGCGAACATGACGTCGTTCATTTCCGGCACGACGTTGACCTTGCCCTTCAGTTCGTCGGGTGTGTTGAAGATAATGCCCCAACTGTCTGACGGCCCCTTGTAGACATCGGTGTTCACCACGATGCCCACCGTGCCCCAGGCCCATGGCACGGAATATTTGCGGCCGGGATCGAAATCGGGATTGGCCCATTCCGGCGCCACGTTCTTGAAATTCTCCATCTTGCCGGGATCGGTCTCCTGAACGAGGCCTTCCTTGATCCAGATCGGCACGAAGGTTTGCGAAGGCACCGCGATGTCGAAGCCGGTGCCGCCCTGGCGAACCTTGGCCAGCGCCGTATCGTTCGAATCGTAATCGGTGATGGTCACCTTGACGTTGTATTTCTGCTCGAACTTCTTGATCACGTCGGGGCTGGTGTAGTTGCCCCAATTGTAGATGTTGAGTTCACCGTCGGCGCGAGCAAGGCTCGTCGAGGCGAGCAGCGCCAGCCCGATGGCGGTCGCTGATGTCTTCCAGTTCATGTTTTAGCTCCCATTTTCGATTTTCAGTCTCGTTTCCTGCTGATGAAGAAAAACAACGTCACGATGGCGACCGACAAGAGCAGGAACACGGTCGATATCGCGTTGATCTCCGGCGTTATACCTCGACGTATCTGGCCAAGCATGTAGGTCGGCAGCGTGTCCTGGCCGCCAGATTTCACGAACTCGGTGATGACGACATCGTCGAGCGAGATAACGAAGGCCAGCATCAGTCCGGCCAGAATGCCGGGCCAAAGCAGCGGCAAGGTGATGCGGCGGAACGTTTTCCACGGCGTCGCATAGAGATCGGCGGCGGCCCGTTCCAGCGTCAGGTCCATGTTCTCCAGCCGCGCCCGGATCGGCAGATAGGCAAAGGGAATGCAAAAGGCCGTATGCGCCGCGATCAGATAGCCAAGCCCCGAATAGCCGGTGAATATCTTTATGCGCGAAAAGAAGATCAGCAGCGCCACGCCGGTGACGATCTCCGGCACCATCAGAGGCTGGTTAATGGCGGCATATTTGAAGGTCAGGCCGGGATAGGGCGGCGTGCGCGTGGTGGCGAGCGCCGCCATGGTGGCGAAGACGGTGGCCAGGATCGCCGCGATGGCGCCGATCTGAAAGGAGCGCAAGGTGGCGTCGATGACTTGCGTGTTCTGCCACGCCGACTGGAACCATTTGAGCGAGAAGCCGCCCCATTCCGACGTCGAGGTCGCGGCGTTGAAGGCATAGACGACCAGCACGACGATGGGCAGATAGAGCACGACGAAGCAGGTCGCGGCGATCGCGGTGAATCCCGGCTGATGCTTGATTGCGAAGCTGCTAGCCATGACGCATCTCCGACCGGCCGGTGTTACGCACATAGGCGAGCAGCGCCACCATGACGATGATCATGACCGCGATCGACAGGGCCGAGCCAAGCGGCCAGTTGCGGCCTTGCCCGAACTGCAGCTCGATCAGGTTGGAAAGCATCATGGTCTTACCGCCGCCCAACAGGACCGGTGTGACATAGGCGCCGAGCGCCGGAATGAACACCAGGATGGAGCCGGCGATGACGCCCGGCTTGACCAGCGGGAAAATGATACGCCTGAGCACCTGGAAGCGTGTCGCATAAAGATCGTAGCCGGCTTCGACCAGCCGGAAATCGAGTTTTTCCATGCTGGCGTAGATCGGCAGCACCATCAGCGGCAGGTAGACATAGGCCATGCCGATCAGGATCGCCGTATCGGTGAACAATATCTGGATCGGCGCCGAGATGATGCCGAGCTTGAGCAGCACCGTGTTGATCAACCCCTCGTTGCGGATGATCTGCAGCACCGCGAAGGTGCGGATCAGCAAGTTGGTCCAGAACGGTATGGTGATCAGGAACAGCCAAAGATCGCGCGTCTTCTCGCTGCGCGTCGCCATGAAATAGGCGGTAGGAAAACCAAGCGCCAAAGTGGCGATCGTGGTCACGATGGCAAGCTTGATCGAGCGCCAGAAGATAGTGACATGGGCGGCAGCAATGGAAAGCGTGTCGTCGAAGATGTCGCGTTCCATGAACACCGATGTCCAGGCCTCGGGCGAGAATTGCCACTTCACGTCGCCATAGGGGCCGGGCGTCAGGAACGAATAGACCAGCACAATCAGCAACGGCCCGGTCGCTGCCAGGAAGATGATCAGCAGGGCCGGCGCGGACAGCAGCCAGCGGTCGCGGATGTCGCGTCGCTCGGCCGCCTTGGCGACTTCTTCCGCGCTCGTCATCAATCCCTCAGCACTTGCGCGGCGTCGTTGCCGATCGAGACACCGACCTTGTCGCCCCGCTCGAAACCGCAGCCTGCGCTGCGCGTGTTCTGCTGGCGCACGGTGAAGGCTTCGCCGCTGTCCAGTTGGACATGAATATGCGTGTCGGTGCCGAAATAGACGATGTTTTCGACGGTTCCGGAAAGATCGCCCTTGCCGCCGGTCAGCTTGGCGTGTTCCGGCCTGACCACCACGGTAGCATTATCCTTCGGCTGGAAGCCGTCAGCCACGGTCGCGTCGATCGTTGCGCCGGATTTGAGGGTCGCGCGCGCCTTGCCGTTGCCGATGCCGGTGATGGCCGCAGTCAGGAAATTGGTTTCGCCGATGAAGTCGGCGACGAAGCGCTCGGCCGGCTTGTCATAGATGTCCCAGGGCGTGCCGACCTGCAGGATCTTGCCGGCCGACATCACGGCGATGCGGTCCGACATGGTCAGCGCTTCTTCCTGGTCGTGGGTGACGAAGATGAAGGTGATGCCGGTCTGGTGCTGCAGCCGTTTCAGTTCGATCTGCATCTCCTTGCGCAGCTTGTAGTCGAGCGCCGACAATGGCTCGTCGAGCAACAGCACTTTTGGCTGCGGCGCCAGCGCGCGCGCCAGTGCGACGCGCTGCTGCTGGCCGCCGGAGATCTGGCTGGTGCGGCGGCCACTCAGCGCCTCCATCTTGACCAGCTTCAGCATCTCGGCGACGCGCGCCTTGATTTCGGCTTTCGGCTTGCCCAGCATCTCCAGGCCGAAGCCGATATTCTCGGCCACCGTCATGTGCGGGAACAGCGCATAGGACTGGAAGACGGTGTTGACCGGCCGCTTGAACGGCGGCAGCGGCGCGATGTCGTGGCCGTACAGCAGGATTTCGCCTTCGCTGGGAAAATCGAAGCCGGCGATCAGCCTGAGCAGCGTCGTCTTTCCGCAACCGGACGGCCCCAGCAGCGTGAAGAACTCGTTCTCGCGGATCGACACCGAAACCGTGTCGAGAGCGGCGACTTGTGCGTCCCCGGTACCGAACACCTTGCGGACGCTGCGGACCTCGATTGCACTCTTACCCGGTTGATCCGGCACGCATTACCCCATTTTCATGTCCGCTCTTGATGGCGGATCCAGTTCCCATTCGATTGTCAGCATATGCCGGTCGGCTTGGCAACCATGCATCTGGGCCTCGGTTCAGAACGCAAGCTCCGTGCCATGGTCAGCGCCACCATCAACCCTGGCAAGTGATCTTGCCGCCGCAGATGGTGCTGACCGGATGCACCTTGTGCAGCAAACCCGGTTCAGTTGCTTCGATATCGGCCGACAGCACCACCAGATCGGCCAGATAGCCTGGTTTCAGCCGGCCCTTGCGGTGCTCCATGAATTCGGCATAAGCGCCTTCGACTGTATAGCCCGCAAGCGCTTCCAACAGCGAGAAACTCTGGTCGGGAACGCCGTCTGCCCAAGGTTTGCGCAGCATCGCCGCCTGAATGCCCAGGATCGGCTCGATCCGCGACACCGGCCAGTCGGAAGCGAAGACGACATGCGCGCCCGCCTGCTTCAGCGTCCGCCAGGCATAGCTCAGCGGCCATCTTTCACGGCCGATGCGTGAAAGCGTCGGCTCCAGCGGGAAATCCATGGCGCCGGGCGGGTGCGGCGGCTGCATCGAGGCGATGACGCCGAGTTCGGCAAAGCGCGGCACGTCGGCGGCGGTAGTCACCTCGATGTGCTCGACCCGGTGACGGCTGTCGCGCCTGCCGTTCTTCCGCCGCGCCGCCTCGTAACCGTCCAGAACCGCGCGCACAGCGCCGTCGCCGATCGAATGCACGGCGACCTGCAGCCCGCGCCGGTCGGCCTCCACCGCCACCTCGGCAAGATGCTCCGGCGTGAACAGCGGCTCACCGCGCCAGCCCGGCCGGTCGGCATAGTCGTCGACCATGACCGCGGTCCAGCCTTCCAGCACGCCGTCGTAAAACATCTTGACCATGCCGGACGACAGCCATTCCGATCGGTAGGAGTTGGCCATGCTCGATGCCTTTTCCAGCTTGTCGAGCGTCATGAAGTTCTTGAAATGAAAAGGTATCTTGGTGCGGCAGAGCAGCCGCCCTACCTGCTCCAAACCGGCAAGCAGTTCGAGCTGGTAGAGATTGCCGTCCATGTTCTGGATCGAGGTGATGCCGTGGCGGGCGCACCATTCCAGCCCGCGATGCATCAGGTCGCGATCGGCCGCGACTTCGGCTGCGGAAGGGTACGGCTCGGGCTCGCCGCCTGTCGCAAGGCCGAGCCGCACGCGGTTCTGCCCGGAAAGCTCGAGGATCGGCCCAAACGCCTCGCCCTCACGCAATTCGCCGGCCGCGAGGCCGTCGGCGCCCATGACGATCTCGTTGCCGGGGCCGAGTTGCTTGCCGTGCAGGATGCCGGCCAGCTTCAGCGCCTTGGTGTTGGCCCACATCGTGTGGTGATCGGAAGCCGACATCGCGAACGGCCGGTCGGCGATGATGCGGTCGAGATGATGGCGGGTGACCGGCTCTTCCTTGGAGAGGATAGTGTAGTCGACGCCGGCCCCAAGCAGCAATTTGGCGTTCGGCCGTGCCGCAGCATAGGCGCGGATCGCGTCGCTCAGCGCATCGAAGCCATGCACGCCCTGAAGGTGCAGATTGTCGAGTTCGGCCGCGCCGCCGAAAAGATGCATATGCGCTTCGATGAAGCCCGGCACCACCGAACCGCCTTGCGCATCGATGATCTTCGTGGCCGGCCCTTTCAGCGCCTCTATGGTCCGGCGATCGCCAACCGCCAGGATATTGCCGTCCTTTATCGCCACCGCCTCGGCAGCCGGATTGCCTTCATCCATGGTCAGCACACGGGCATTGGTGACGATCAGGTCGGCATTTGAACTCATGATTACCCGCGGGTCGGTTGCGCTGCCGGCAGGCTAGACGACCGGCTGCCGGGCCAGCAAGCCATGGCTGGTTGGCCCAGCGCCTTGTGAAAGGCAGTGCAGGACGGTTAGGGTCGCCGCGTCTCACCACGGAACAATTTCATGAAGACTGTTTTTTCGCCTTTCCATGCCGGCCATTCCGGCAATGTCGAATTGATCGCCGGCGCCATCGTGCCGGCCTTTGAAAAGCCGTCGCGCGCCGAGTTCATCAGGGCGCGGGTGGAGAGCGAGAAGCTCGGTCCGATCCTGCCGCCGGAAAGCCACGACCTCGCCGCCGCCAGGAAGGTGCATGCCAGCGACTACATCGATTTCCTGCCGACCGTGTGGCCGCTCTGGGAAGCATCGGGCCGCAGCGGTTCGGCCATTCCCTTCACCTGGCCGACGCGCGGCCTGCGCGGCGACGTGCGCCCGAAAGGCATCGATGCGCTGCTCGGCTTCTACTCCTTCGACGGTGGCGCGACGTTCGTCAAAGGCACATGGGATGCGATCAAGTCGTCCTATGATGTCGCGCTGACCGCCGCCGCGCTGGTCAAGGCCGGTGAGCCTTCCGCCTTCGCCCTCTGCCGCCCGCCGGGGCACCATGCAGGGGCGGCCTTCATGGGCGGCTATTGCTTCATCAACAACGCCGCCGTCGCCGCGCAATGGTTCCGCGACCATGGCGCCGGGCGCGTTTCGATCCTCGACGTCGATTATCACCACGGCAACGGCACCCAGGAGATCTTCTATCGCCGCGGTGACGTTCAGGTGCTGAACCTGCATGGCGATCCGATGACCGAATATCCCTTCTTCCTCGGCCATGCCGACGAACGCGGCGAGGGCGACGGCGAAGGCTTCAACGACAATTACCCGATGCCCTTCGGCACCGGCTGGGACGTGTGGAACGCCTCACTCGAGGACGCTTGCACGAGGCTTTCGGCTTATGCTCCTGACGTCGTCGTGGTTTCACTCGGCGTCGACACTTTCGAGAAGGACCCGATCAGCCAGTTCAAGCTGAAGACCCCCGACTATCCCAGGATCGGCCGCCGCATCGCCAGGCTCGGCCTGCCGACGCTGTTCGTCATGGAAGGCGGCTACGCGGTCGAGGAGATCGGCATCAACGCCGTCGGCGTGCTGACCGGCTTCGAGGACCGCTAGAAGCAATTCCAGGAAATAGGGCGGTTCGTCGTTTCCGTGAAACGATGAACCGCTAGAACCGCCGGCGCCTGCAAATCATGTGGCCGCGCTCGGCGCCGCAACCGGCGGAGCCGGCCTGCGCGAGCGGCCGAGGTAATAGACCGCCGCCGCTGCGATGACGCCCGCTGCCAGGATGCCCGCCGCCAGCACCGGCCGGTACCAGAACCAGGCGATGGCCATCGTCGTCGCCCCGACCAGGATCGCCAGGAAGAACGCGATGATGCCGGTACCCATCCGCGCCATGCTGCCGAGCAAAGGAATGACGTCGAGGATGACGCCGATCGGCCCGAGCAGCAGGGCAAAGCCGATGGCCAGGAGCAGCACGCCGGCGGCGCGCAGCAGCCAGGTGATCAGCGTGTTCGCGCTGACCGCTTCGGCGAACATCTTTTCCGCCGGAACATTGCCGGTGTCGACCATCAGCAACTGGTCGCCGGCGATTGTCTGGTATGGCTCGAAGCCGCCCCCCGTCCGGCGCGCGACGACGCTGACCACGCCGAGCGGCGCCAGTTCGTAGCCGATGCGGTAGTCGCCCAGCGCCGGCGACGTGGTGTTGAAACCGAGATAGATTTTTCCGTCGACGATGTTGACCCGCTTGGTGCCGGTATAGGCGGCGTCTATGGCGGCCGACTGATCGGCAGACAGTGAGAACGTCTTGTCGCCGCCGATCAGGTCCAGCACGGGCCGGTCGAGCGTGAAAGCACCAAGCTTGCCGTCCGGAATCTGGAATTGCTTGCTGTGGATCTCCATCGGCGGATTCTCGTGGCCGTCCGGCTTCTTGAACTCCGACGAATTGATCTGGCTGTCGTCCCACACCTTCGAATAGCTGTAGGTCGTCACCGTCTCCTCGCCGCCGCCCAGCTTCTTCGTCGTCTCGGATTTCTCCTCTTCTTTCCACTGGTACATCTCGGCGCCGCGCGACAGCCGCAACCCCTGCGCCGAAATGCCGAAGTCCGGATCGGCAAGGCCGCTGCTCGCCGTCACCGCCCCGGTGACATGGACGAGCTTGCCGTCATTGGCGGCATCGACGCTGTCGGCGCCGACCGAGACCACCGCGCCCGATCCCTCGGCCAGCGAGCGCGCCGTCTGCACGGCCCGGCCCTCGTTCCAGAACAGGCCGATCACCATCAGCACGATCAGGAGCAGCCCGAAGACGACCCCGCCGACCGCGCGTTTGATCCGCCCGAACCACGAGACGGACGTCACTTCCTGAAATGAATCGCTCACTATTTCCCCATCCCCCGAAACCAGTCTCGCGAAATCCGCGCTCTGCCGCGCAGTGGCAAGCAACCGGCGTCACCCCAAACCGGCGGACGCCCATCCGTCCCGGCACCGGGAGCTTATCGCAATCGGCGAGCCGCCGATACGGCACAGTTGCGATCCGACCCGGTTTCGCGGCCGTAAAGCCCATCGCTCACCGCCAATTCATTGAATTCGTTTCCGTCAAATCGCGTTGATGTCAGATTCGTCTGCAGTTGGATTGTAGCCGAATCAGCCGTTCCTTGGGGGGCGCGGCAATCACCAAAGCTTGATGGTCCGCCACTATTCCGGAATCAGATCGGCTAGTGGGCAATGCTCCACCAGCAGGCTCTTGCAGAGTGCGTAGTCTTCGTACGCGAAAACACCTTGGTGCGCCCGTAACCCCGTTGCGTGACGTGGTGCGGCAGACGGCGAACGACAATGCGGGCAAGGCGAGGCATGCGATCAATCCGAACGCAGAGCCTGTCGGTTGGGCAGCAAAAAGTGCACCATCATCGTAGTTCGATTCGGACGGATCTCAGTATAAAAAGGAGAGATATAGGAAAAATAAATAGGACAATAAATCCATATATGCTGCCGGCTATCAAAAATACGTTCTCATATGGGTAAAATGTAGTTATTAGACAAGCGATAATATACAATACTACGTTCTTTTCGTACAATTTGTCACCAAGTATGTTCAACACAAGATATGTGTACAAAATAGCACATGTAAATATTTGTATTAAAGCCAGGTCGCTCATGCTCGCAAGCGGTCTAAAAAATACGTGAGGTATAGCCACTATGAGAATGGCAATCGACATCACCTTGAGAGCTCGCGCTTTCATTTCAGTCCCTCGGTAATTTCCTTCTGGCAATTTTCCTACGTACGGACCGCAGTTTGATCAAGTCCGAGCTGTGGAGCCTGAAGGGCCGAATTACCTTCATGCCAGCATCTGAATCGGCGCACGCAGTGGCGTGCGCTGACCGGCTCCGCGATCGCTATCTTGTTGTTGGACCATGATGTTTTTCCAGAATGCGTTCGCCCTTTGCGAAATGATGTTCTATTTTTTGAACCCACGGCTTGCGGGGCCGATGGATCGGAAGAACAAACGCATTTGAGCCCGGGAAAGCATTTATGAACGACGACACACCGGAAAGCGAAAGCGCCTCGGCGCTGGCGCCGTTCCGGCACGGCATCTTCCGGGCGGTGTGGTCCGCCAGCCTCGTCTCCAATTTCGGTGGCCTCATCCAGGGCGTTGGCGCCGCCTGGATGATGACGACGATCGCCACCTCGTCCTACCAGGTGGCATTGGTCCAGGCCTCGACCACCTTGCCAATCATGCTCTTCGCGCTGCTGGCCGGCGCCATCGCCGACAGCTTCAACCGGCGCAAAATCATGCTGATCGCGCAGATCTTCATGCTGGTTGTTTCGGCTCTTCTCACCGTCTTCACCTATCTCGACCTGATGACACCGTGGACGCTGCTCGCCTTCACCTTCCTGATCGACAGCGGCACCGCGCTCAACAGCCCGTCCTGGCAGGCTTCGGTCGGCGACATGGTGCCTCGCACCAAGGTGCCGGCGGCGATCGCGCTCAACTCGATGGGCTTCAACCTGACGCGCAGCGTCGGCCCGGCGATCGGTGGCATCATCGTTGCCGCAGCAGGTGCCGCCGCGGCCTTCGCCGTCAACACGCTGAGCTATGTCGGCCTCATCGTCGTGCTGGCCCGCTGGAAGCCGGAACTGCCGGCATCGACCTTGCCGCGCGAGACGCTGGGCGCCGCAATGGGCGCCGGCCTGCGCTACGTCGCCATGTCGCCTAACATCGGCAAGGTGCTGGTCAGGAGCTCGGCTTTCGGCTTCAGCGCCGGCGCGGTCCTGGCATTGCTGCCGCTGGTCGCGCGTGACGTCGTCAAGGGTGATGCCTTGAGCTACGGCATCATGCTCGGCGCCTTCGGCATCGGGGCCGTCGGCGGCGCGCTGATCAGCGTCAGGCTGCGGCAGCTGCTGTCCAGCGAAACCATGGTGCGCATGGCATTCGCCGGCTTCGCCGTCTGCGCCTTCAACGCCGCCGTCAGCAATCATGCCTGGCAGACGTCGCTCGGCCTGCTGCTCGGCGGCGCCTGCTGGGTGACGGCGCTTTCGCACTTCAACGTCACCGTGCAGATGTCGACGCCGCGCTGGGTGGTCGGCCGCGTGCTTTCGGTCTATCAGACCGCGACCTTCGGCGGCATCGCGCTCGGCAGCTGGGTCTGGGGTGTCGTTGCCGACGCGCATGGCGCCGAAGTCGCCCTGATGGCGGCCAGCGTCGCCATGCTGGCGGGAGGCGCAATCGGCCTGCTGCTGCCGCTGCCGCAGCAGGCGGTGCTCAACCTCGACCCGCTCAACCGTTTTCAGGAGCCGCATCTGGCGCTTGATCTCAAGCCGCGCAGCGGTCCCATCGCCATCATGATCGAATATGTCATCCGCAACGAGGACGTACCGGAATTCCTCGCCACCATGGCCGAGCGCGGCCGCGTCCGCCGCCGTGACGGCGCCCGCAACTGGACATTGGCGCGCGATCTCGAAAATCCGTCGATATGGATCGAGCACTACCACACGCCGACCTGGGTAGAATATATCCGCCACAATCGGCGCGCCACCTACGCCGACGCGGTCATCGGCGAGCGTATAAGGGCGCTGCACAGCGGCAACGAGCCACCGCGCGTCCGCCGCATGATCGAGCGCCCGACGACTGCCGGCACGGCGCTGGTCATGCCGAAGGGACCGATCGAGCATTAAAGCATTTTGCAGCCAAGGGAATCACTTGACGTCGCAGAAATGTGGTTAAAACAAATAGATAAAGCGGGATGCACCGTTCAATTTGAACGCATCCCGCTCCAGCGCAATTCCAGGAAAAGTGTGAAACGGTTTTCCGTCCGGAAGAGACAGAGCGGTTCGCCGTTTCCGTGAAACGATGAACCGCTCCAGCCACCCTGACGCCCTTCCGCTGGCGATTCGACTACATGAGCTCTATGACGAAATAATCGCCCTGCTGTATCCACTTTACCAGGAAGTTGATCGTCAGGTCGGTACCGCTCCAATGCATCTCGACGGTTGATGGAGACGGCTTTATGAGGCCTCCCTCGATAAAGTCACTCGACCTCGTCCCAGATACGCCTGAGATGAAATTGAAATCCTGGAACTGGAATGTGACCTCGCAGCTGAGAGTGAACGGCGTGAACCCGCCGCCGGCCGGCTTGGGCAACGCGAACTGAACCAACGCCGGCTCTGCGTTCGGCTTTTCGGTCTTTGAAAAGCTGCCGGATGGCCCCTGCAGGTGCCAGGTGATTTCAGTGATTTCTTTCTTGCTGGCGTTGAACCAGAGACCCGTTGCTATCGTCAGCATCGCCGGCTTGACGACCGGCGCCGCGGTAAGGGGAATACTGATGGTCTCGGTCTTGTAGCCAACGGCTGCAACTTGCAAGCTGACCGATGCTTGGCCGGTCGGCGGAGATAGCGTGAACGGTGTGTTGGTGGCCCCGACCACCGTGCCCCCTTGCGATATGGTCCCGCCAACCGATTGGTACTTGTTGTCGGCGTCGACTGCTTTGATGGTTATCGTCGCCGGCCGGCCCGCTATCAGGGACGGGGGAGCCGCGGAGAGCAACATTTCCCCGAGGGTGACATTGACGGGAACTCTGGTGAGCGGAGACATCTTCGTGCACAATGTCTGCATCACCGTAATTTGGTCTTCCACCTTGAGCTCGCCCACGTAAATCGCAAAGAAGAACGTCGTCCAACCAAGTGGCATATCGCTGGCCCGCCACTTCCCGTTCACGAACACATGCACGCGCGCCCCGGGGATTACGCCCGATACGCCAATTAACCGCTGGAAGACCCGCACGGGCTGTTGAATATCCGGCGTCTTGAGTGGGGTCAGATCGGATACTTTGATCGGGGGCCCGACCCTAAGCGCGGGGGGCTGACAAGTAAGCTCCAGCTCGGCGTGAATGTGCTCGCCGGCGCGCAATGGCCGAAATGTCTCGACCCAGACGGCGCCGCCAAAACTGAATACGGGCTTGCTGATTACAGGAGAATCAGGCGCATCCGAGTATAAACGTACGACCGCAGCGTCGACGCTGTTGACGAAAGCGCCGCTTGCACATTCAAATGCAGGCTCCATGACGGTCGGCGGAAATATGCTGCCCTGGTAAGACCCTACCACCAGCAACTTATCCGATGTGGCTGTCTTGCCGCATAGCTCCTGGATGACGACGAGCGATGGAAACGGCGGCGAGGCCGGGATCAGGGCCGACACGTCGGGAATCCAGTATTGGCCGGAACTCACATCCTCGCCGACTCCGATTCTCCCGAGCACGGTAGCTGCACCCGAAGTCGGATCGACAAGTTGGATCGTCAATGTCGCGCCGGGCTCGAGGTTGGAAATAGGCAAAGCACGGGCTGCCGGGCAGGAATACTGTGCGGTCCCGATTACGGGCTTTCGAACCGGCAAGGTTTCGTCGACGATCACCGGAGGGGCAGACGACGGACTTGATGCATTGCAGCGCTCGAAGTGCTGCGTGGCGCTGAAGACGTCCGGATTATGCGCGGTGCGGCCGAGCAGCGCTAGCAGGTTTGCACCAACGAAAGGATATTCCAGCACGTCGCCATTGAAGTGGACTTTGGTGGTGGCGCCTTGAGCCAACCCCCTGACGGGTACTGCTTGCGCACAGCCAGGAACTGGGCCGACCGCCGGTGCCGGCATGGTATTTTCCCGATACGGCGTCGGTTCGGCGGGCAAGCTCGGGGTCTGACTGCTCTTCACTAGTCCGCCGGGCGTCTGAACGGACTGCATCGCGTTAAGGACATCATTGGCCTGGATCGGCCCGCGTATGCGCACGGGTACGACATTTCCGCGTGCGGTATCGCTGCCAATCGATACGCCGCCGTTGAAAATCTCGACCGTGGCGCCAGGATAGGCTGCGCCTATCAGCACCCAGTCGACGCACTCGTGCACCTGGCTCAAATACACCAATGGGCCAAGCGTCGAGGGATACCCGAGCACGACGATCGGGACCGGGCTTGGGTCACTGGTTTCGGCGCCGAGTGTCCAGCGTGCGGTCAGCGCATCCCCCACGTTGAGGGAGCCTGCGGTGATTGGTACAAAAGTGGTGGTTGTGGCGCCGGCATCTACGGCAGGGACAGGTATGCCGTTTACCAAGAGGGAAATGCTCGACCCGGGAAGCGGCCCATCGATACGTACCGAGGTATTCAAGACCGACACGGGGCCGATCACAATTGGTGCAAGAAGCGTGCTCATATTCGTTCCCCTCTATACCGCGCAGACATGTCGCCTGGTTCGAAACAGGACGTAGAGGGAGCGCACTTACGGATGACTTACGGATGGGTCGGCGCGGTGCTGGACTGCGCGCGTCCGCCGCATGATCGAGCGCCCGACGACTGCTGGCACGGCGCTGGTCATGCCGAAGGGACCGATCGAGCATTAGTGGCTGGCGGTGCGTCCAGTGGACGAGCAAAATGAAATTGCGGCGCCTGGCCTAATCCGCGAATGCACGAACAGGATGGCCATTGTGAAGAGACGGTTATATCAGTTGATGTGACTATGACCACTAAGGGGAGACGATGCGCTACATACGTCCGCTTTCAATGGAAGATGCCGTTGGCCAGTTGGCCGGATCAGTCGGCACGGCCGCCATCCTCGCCGGAGGCAGCGACCTCTTGGTGCGAATGAAAGGCGGCTTTATCGAACCCGACCTGATCGTCGACATCAAGGCGATCGACGGGCTTGGCGAGATCAGGGAAACAGCCGAGGGCTTCAGCATCGGCGCGGCGGTCCCCTGCGCATTGCTGGGCGAGAACGCGGCCCTGCAGAAGGCATGGCCTGGCGTCGTCGAAGCGGCCAAGCTGATCGGCTCGAAGCAGGTGCAGGGACGCTGCACCATCGTCGGCAATCTGTGCAACGCCTCGCCGGCCGCCGACAGCGTGCCGGCGCTGGTGGCCGCTGGCGCCAAGGCTGTGGTCGTCGGCCCGGGAGCCAGGCGCACGATTGCCGTGGAAGCGGTGCCGACTGGGCCGGGCAAGACGTCGCTGGCCAAGGGCGAGATCATCGAGGCAATCCTGCTCGACAGCCGTCTGCCGCGTTCGGGCGATGCCTATCTGCGTTTCATTCCGCGCACAGAGATGGACATCGCGGTGGTAAGCGCCGGCGTGAACTTGACGCTCGATGAGCAAGGTCGCGTCAAATCCGCCCGTCTGGCGTTGGGCGCCGTGGCGCCGACGGTGATTCTGGTCGAGGAGGCCGCCGAGGTTCTCATCGGCTCCAAGCTGGACGAAGCCACGCTGGAGAGGCTCGCCAAGGTCTGCTCAGGGGCCTGCCGCCCCATCGACGACAAGCGGGGCACCATCGAATTCAGACGGAAAGTTGCGGGTGTGCTGGCCAGGCGGGCCGCCACGACCGCCTATGCACGCGCAGGAGGCAAATGATGGCTGGTGTGGCAGTATCAACGACAATCAACGGCGACAATGTCGAGTTCCTTTGCCAGCCGGACGAGACGCTGCTTGATGTCCTGCGCGATCGCCTGGGGCTGACGGGCGCCAAGGAAGGCTGCGGCACCGGCGACTGCGGGGCCTGCAGCATCATCCTCGACGATCGGCTGGTGTGCTCGTGCCTGGTGCTCGGCGCGGAGGCCGAGGGCCGGCACGTCGAGACCATCGAGGGCATGGCGCATGGCGACAGGCTGCATCCCCTGCAGCAGAAATTCCTGGAACACGCCGCACTCCAATGCGGCATCTGCACGCCGGGCTTCTTGATAGCGGCGAAGGACCTTTTGGCCAAGAACCCCGATCCGACCGAGGAGGAGATCCGCTTCGGCCTCGCCGGGAACCTCTGCCGCTGCACCGGCTATGACAAGATCGTGCGTGCCGTTCAGGACGCCGCCAGCGTGATGAAGGGAGCATGACGATGAATTTCGATCCGCGTTACTCCGGACGCAATTTCACCTCTGTCGGCACGCGTCCCATCCGTCCCGACGGCGTCGACAAGGTGACGGGCCGCGCACGCTATGGCGCCGACTTCAACATGGCCGGGCAACTGGTCGGGCGCGTTCTCAGAAGCCCCCATGCGCATGCCACGATCAGGAAGATCGACACGTCGAAGGCGGAGAAGCTCGCCGGCGTCAAGGCCGTGATCACCGCGGCCGACCTGCCCGACCTCACCGACGGCGATGCCGCCATGTACGACATCCTCGACAACTGCATGGCGCGCAAGAAAGCGCTCTATGACGGCCATGCCGTGGCCGCGGTGGCTGCGGTCGATGCCCGCACGGCGAGGCAGGCACTGAAGCTGATCGAGGTCGACTACGAGGTGCTGCCGCATGTCACCGACGTCGACGAGGCGATGAAGCACTCCGCACCTCTGGTCAACGACGCCATCTTCACCGAGGGCCTCGAGCAAAAGGCCGTCAAGCCGTCCAACGTCACCAAGCGCACCCAGTATGGCCATGGCGACATCCATGAAGGTTTCGGCCAGGCCGATTTCGTCGTCGAACGCTCCTTCAAGACCGAGCAGACGCACCAGGGGTATATCGAGCCGCATGCCTGCGTGGCCAATGTCAGCTCCGACGGCACCGCCGACCTGTGGGTCTGTACGCAAGGCCATTTTGTCTACCGCCAGCACTGCGCCCAACTGCTTGGCATGGAAGCCTCGAAGCTGCGCGTCACCTCCTCGGAGATCGGCGGCGGTTTCGGCGGCAAGACCCATGTCTGGGCCGAGCCGGTGGCACTGGCGCTGTCACGCAAGGCCGGGCGGCCGGTCAAGCTGGTCATGACGCGCGACGAGGTGTTCCGCGCCTCCGGCCCGACCAGCGCCACCTCGATCGATGTTCGGATCGGCGCCCGCAAGGACGGCACGATCACGGCGGCCGAGGCGACGCTGCGCTATAGCTGCGGCCCCTATGCCGGCACGTGGGCCGAGATCGGCGCCATGACCGCCTTTGCCTGCTACAAGCTCGAGAACGTCAGGACGGTCGGCTACGAAGTGCTGGTCAACCGGCCCAAGACCGCGGCCTATCGCGCGCCGTCGGCTCCAATGGCGGCGTTTGCGGTGGAAAGTGCGGTCGATGAGCTGGCCAAGGAGATCGGCATGGACCCGGTCGAGTTCCGGATCAGGAACGCGGCGCAGGAAGGCACCAGATCGTCCTATGGACCGGTATACGGCCCGATCGGCATCGGGCCGACGCTGGAGGCGGTGAAGAACCATCCGCACATGAAGGCGCCGCTCGGCAAGAACCAGGGCCGCGGAATGGCCTGCGGCTTCTGGTTCAATTTCGGTGGCCAGACCTGCACCGACCTCAACATCGGCATGGACGGCTCGGTCTCCCTTGCCGTCGGCACTGTCGATGTGGGTGGTTCCCGCGCGTCGCTGTCGCTGGTCGCGGCGGAGGAGCTCGGCATCCCCTATGAGCAAATCAAGGCGGTGGTCGCCGATACCTCCAGCCTCGGCTACAACGATATGACGGACGGCAGCCGCGGCACCTTCTCCTCCTCCATGGCGACGATCTCGGCCGCTCGCAACGCCATCAAGGTGTTGCGGGAACGCGCCGCACAGATGTGGGACATTCCCGTCGACGACGTGGTCTGGGAAAAAGGTCACGCGATTGCCAAGGGCGAGAAATACGGCAACCTTGCAGCATTGTCGCTGAAGGAGATCGCAGCCGCGTCAGGGAAGACGGGGGGACCGATCGCAGGCCACAGTGAGCTCGTCGCCGACGGCGCCGGCGTCTCCTTCGCCACCCATATCTGCGATATCGAGGTGGATCCCGAGACAGGCTCCACCAGGGTGCTGCGCTACACCGTCGTTCAGGACGCCGGCAAGGCGGTGCATCCGACCTATGTCGAGGGGCAGTACCAGGGCGGTGCCGCACAAGGCATCGGCTGGGCGCTCAACGAGGAGTATATCTACGGCAAGGACGGGCGGCTGCAGAACCCTGGCTTCCTGGATTACCGGATCCCGGTCTGCTCGGACCTGCCGATGATCGACACACAGATTCTCGAGATCCCCAATCCTAACCATCCTTACGGGGTGCGCGGCGTCGGCGAGACCTCGATCGTGCCGCCGCTGGCGGCGATCGCCAATGCGGTGTCAAACGCCGCGGGCGTGCGCATGACGCATATTCCGATGTCGCCGCCGCGCATCCTGGCGGCGCTCGAGGCGGAACGGGGAGGCTGATGGTCGAAGTAACGCTCTGGGGGTCGCTCGGCGCGATCGCCGGAGGCAAGAGCAAGGTCGAAATCGAGGCGAAGGACATAAGGGAGCTGTTCAGGAAACTGGCTGAACAGTATCCCGGCCTCGAGCCGTACATCGATCGCGGCATCGCCGTCGCCATCGACGGGACGATCTATCGCGATACCTGGTCGAAGGAACTGCCGGAAGGCGCGGAGATTTTCCTGCTGCCGCGTCTTGCCGGGGGATAACTGGACAACCCTGTCCTGCCCTGTCCTATCCGATGACGACCAAGACATGGCCTGGGCTCGAGAAAAACCTCGGCTATCCACGAGAATTCTTGGCCAGTTCAGCCTGCGAGTTTGGCTCCTTTTCGATGACTGCTTCTGTGTCAATCACAGACATAGAGGCGAGCGAGCTACACGTCTGCTTTGAGGCGGTGAACGAACCCGCTGCGCGGGAGGGCGCCTGCGGCTGAGGTAGGGGGCACAGGCCGAGCATCGCGCCTGCATTGAGCGTCGCACGGCAGCGGCAGAGCATGACGGGCTTCTTCAATAAGGAGCCCGACCATGCAGCACTCCCATCTCGACACACTCGTCAGCCCGCTGCGCCAGCGGTTGATCGACGACATGAACCTGCGGCGTTTCTCACGCGAGACGCAGCGCAACTACCTCCGCGACATCGGACGCCTGGCGACATTCCTCGGGCGCTCACCGGACACGACGACCGCCGACGACCTGCGCCGGTTCCAGATCGAGCAGCAGGAGGACGGCGTCCCCGTGCCGACGATGAACAGCATCGTGTCGGCACTGCGCTTCTTCTTCACCCACACGCTCGACCGCCCGGATCTGGCGCGCAGGCTTGTCCGGCTGGCGCATCCGCGCAACCTGCCCGTGGTGCTCAGCCGCGACGAGGTGGCCCGGCTGCTCAACGCCACCACGTGTCTCAAGCACCAGGCCGCATTGTCAGTCGCCTATGGCGCGGGCCTGCGCGTCGCCGAGGTGTCGATGCTGAAGGTTGCCGACGTCGACAGTGAGCGCATGCTGCTGCGTGTCGAACGCGGCAAGGGCGGGCGCTATCGCAACGCGATGCTCTCGGAGGACCTGCTGACGCTTCTGCGTGAGTGGTGGAAGGTCGGGCGGCGGCAGGGCGTGATGCACCGCGACGGCTGGCTGTTCCCCGGGCAGCACGCGATGAAGCCGATCAGCACCCGGCAGCTCTATCGGATCGTCGTCGAGGCGGCCCGGGCCCCCGACATTGCAAAACGGGTCGGGCCGCACACGCTGCGTCACAGCTTCGCGACCCACCTGCTAGAGGACGGCACCGACATCCGGATTATCCAGGTCCTCCTCGGGCACGCCAAGCTGAACAACACGGCCCTCTACGCCAAGGTCGCGACCCGGACGGTTCGCACGGTCACGAGCCCGCTCGACAAGCTCGGCCTGTTCAGGCCAGCAGAGATCTCGCCGGACGGCTGAGCCGTGCGCGCTTCCATCGAGGTCGCCGACATCTTCCGCGCAGCCGGGTCTGCGTATCGGGCCGCCCAGACAGGTCACCTGAGCCTTCTTCAGCTCAAGGTCATGTCGGCGATCGAGAACTGCCGCACCGCAGCGCTCGGCGGTCACGTTGAGGCCTGCAAGGACTGCGGCCAATGGCGCATCGCCTACAACTCCTGCCGCAACCGGCACTGCCCGAAGTGCCAGGGCAAGGCGGCGCGGACATGGCTTGCCGAGCGCGAGGCCGACCTGCTGCCGGTCGGCTACTTCCACGTCGTGTTCACGCTGCCCGCTGAGGTCGCCGACATCGGGTTCCACAACAAGGCCCTCGTCTACGACCTTCTGTTCAAGGCGGCGTCGGAGACGATGCTGACGATCGCAGCCGATCCAAAACACCTCGGCGCGCGCATCGGCATCACCGCCGTGCTCCACACCTGGGGATCGGCGATGACCCACCATCCGCACGTGCACATGATCGTGCCGGGCGGCGGCATCGCACTGGGCGGAAGCCGATGGGTCTCCTCGCGGCCGGCCTTCCTGCTCCCGGTGCGCGTGCTCGGCAAACTGTTCCGACGGCTCTTCCTCGCCCGGCTGGTCGCTCTGCACGACGCCGGGCGGCTCGCCTTCTTCGGATCGCTGGTGCACCTGTCCGATCGACGCGCATTCCTGCACCACCTTGCTCCTGTTCGGAAGAAGTGTTGGGTGGTCTACGCCAAGGCGCCGTTCGCCGGGCCGGAGGCGGTGCTCGCCTATCTGTCGCGCTACACCCACCGCGTGGCAATCTCGAACCGCCGCCTGATCGGCTTCGATGAGGCCGGCGTCACCTTCCGCTACAAGGACTACCGTCGCGACGGCGCTGACATGCAGCAGGTAATGACGCTTGCTGCCGAGGAGTTCATCCGCCGCTTCCTGCTCCATGTGCTGCCGCGCGGCTTCCATCGCATTCGGCACTACGGCTTGCTCGCCGGCTCTGCCCGCAAGGCCAGCCTCGCGCTCGCCCGCCAACTCCTAAATGTCGCCGCGCCGCCCGATGACGACACACCGGGCGAACCGGACGACTTCCGCCCGCCATGCCCCTGCTGCGGCGGACGCATGATCATCATCGAGACGTTCGAACGGTGGAGACAGCCACGCGGACCGCCCGCCTCAAGAGCGCCGAACCGGGAGACCGCCCCATGATCCGGCATGACATCATCCAGATTCAGGCCTCAGGCATCCAGCCTCCGGCAACGGACCCACGCGTGTCCATGGTGACTATCGCAACCGACGGAGTCGCGACGAGCCACGTGCACGGCCGGCTAAACCGCGCGGAGGCACAACGAAGCGGCCTGTCCGCATCCACCCCCGCGCTTCCCAGCGGCGGTTGAGTTATCGCCGACATCGGCCGCAATTCGAAATCCCCATAGCCGTCGACTGTGGCCCGCGGGTTCCTTTCGTGAAGAGTTTCGTACGCCTGCCGGCGCCCGAAACTCTTCACGAAAGCAGCCGCCCGCAGCGTAGAAGTCAAATGGCTTGGGTCAGAACCTACCATTTACCAATGTCAGCTTCATGATCCATAGGCGCAGTCTTGGGGTCAGATGCGATGGCGGAGCGCCTCAACGATCACCGCCATCGCAGGCGAGAGCTGTCGCCTGCTCGGGTAGTAGAGGTGATAGCCCGCAAATGGCGGACTCCAGTCGTCAAGCACGAGCCTAAGGCATCCCTTGGCGATGTGGTGGCTGACGAGGTTTTCCGGGACATAGGCGATTCCGAAACCGCTTATCGCAGCCTCGATCATGGGAATGGACGAATTGAAGGTGAGTTGGCCTTCCACCCGCACACGAAGGTCGCGGCCATCCCTGGCGAATTCCCAGGCATATAATCCGCCGAACGTCGCCTGCCGCATATTAATGCAGTCATGATCGACCAGATCCTGCGGTGCGGTCGGAACCGGATGGCGGGAAAAGTACTCCGGCGAAGCCACGGCCACGAGCCTCCAATCCGGCCCGATGCGCACTGCTATCATATCCCTGTCGATGCTCTCACCAAGCCGCACGCCTGCATCGAAACGCTCCTCCACAATGTTCTTCATGCCGTTGTCGCTGTAGAGCTCGACGCACACGTCAGGATAGTCGCTGAGCAAGGGCTGCAGCTTCGGCCAGACGGTCGTCTGGAGCGCATGGTCGGACAGCGTGATGCGGACCGTTCCAGAGGGCTTGTCGCGAAAGGCCACCAGGCTTGCAAGGTCGGCTTCGATTTCCTCGAAGCGGGGAACAAGAGATTGGAAAAGTCGCTCGCCGGCCTCGGTCGGAGCGACGCTCCGCGTCGTACGTGTCAGCAGGCGGACGCCAAGACGACCTTCAAGCTCCTTGATTGTCGAGCTCAGGGTCGACTGCGAGGTTCCGAGCTTGGCCGCCGCCTTGGTGAAGCTGCGCTCCCGGGCGACCGCCACGAACCAGAGCAGATCCTTCATCCCATCGCGCTGCATAGGGCACCTCCCGTCGGACATTTATATCATGAGCAGATAAGTCCATGCGAATTACTTAGTCTAATAGAATGGGTTCCTCTGCAATATCTTCTGGCATCGCGACGGGGATTGGCGGCTGATCCGCCCGGTCGCCTAGCAAGGATGCCAATTATGGAAACGACCTACGACACAAGGCTTGTCGAAGACCGCGCCGCATGGGGCGCGGTGCTGTCGATGGCTCTGTGTGTTTCCGTGCTCATCGCATCGGAATTCATGCCGGTCAGCCTGCTGTCGCCGCTCGCGGCCGATCTCGGCATCACCGCGGGCCGCACGGGACAGGCGATCTCGATTTCGGGCGCTTTCGCCGTCGTGACCAGCCTGCTGGTCGCCGGCCTCACGCGCCGGATCGACCGCCGACTGGTCGTGACCGGCTTCACCCTTCTCCTGATCGTGTCCGGGCTCGCTGTCACCTTCGCGCCGAACTACGCGTTCCTCATGGTCGGCCGGGCGCTGCTCGGCATCGCGATCGGCGGGTTCTGGTCGATGTCGACCGCGATCGTCATGCGCCTCGTGCCGCAAGACATGGTTCCGAAGGGTCTCGCCATGCTAAACGCTGGCAATGCCATTGCGGCCACCATCGCCGCGCCGCTGGGCAGTTTTCTTGGCGCCTATGTCGGCTGGCGCGGCGCTTTCTTCCTCGTCGTGCCGCTTGGGCTCCTGGCGCTGGTCTGGCAGTGGACTAGCCTGCCGGCGCTGCCCCCGCGCCGGAGGAAGCGTCCAGGCAATCCGCTGGCGCTCCTCGGCCGTCTTCCTGTCGCCACCGGCATGGCGTCGATCATGATGCTGTTCATGGGCCAGTTCGCGCTCTTCACCTATCTGCGGCCCTTCCTCGAGAGCGTCACTAGGCTCGACATCGCCGCGCTTTCGGCGATCCTGCTGGCGATGGGGCTGGCCGGGGTGCTCGGCACCCTCTGCATAGGCCGGCTTTTGCGCACGCGCCTGTTTAGCATCCTCGTCGTCATCCCGCTGGTCATGGCCGCGTTGGCCGTAGCGCTCATCGCCTTCGGTACGCTGCCGATTCCTACAGCGCCGCTGCTCGTTGCCTGGGGCTTCTTCGGCACGGCCGCGCCCGTTGGCTGGGGCACCTGGCTCTGCCGCACGTTGCCGGACGACGCGGAGGCCGGCGGCGGGTTGCAGGTAGCCGTCATCCAGCTCGCCATCACCGGCGGCGCCGCCATCGGCGGCACGCTCTTCGATACGGTCGGCTGGTGGGGTGCATTCACTTTCGGCGCGGTGCTGCTCTGTGGATCGGCGCTCGCCGCCTTTGCAGCATCGCATTTGGCCCGGAGGTCGCAGCCATGACGGCAGCCATGACGATCGACCGTCCGGACCTCAGCCGCCGCGCGTTGCTCGGCGGCGCGCTCGCGGCAACGGTCCTGCCGCGGGCCGCCCGCAGCCAGCAGGGCAGCCAGGAGCCCACCGACATGAAGATCAAGATGATTTTCAATGGCCGGACCATGACCGCCACGCTCTACGACAATCCGTCGGCGCGCGACTTCTTCACCATGCTGCCGCTCAATCTCACCATCGACGACTACGCGCATAACGAGAAGATTGCCTATCTGCCGCGCAAGCTGACCGAGGAGGGCAGCGGCCCGTTCGGCAACGAGCGGCCATACGACCTTTGCTACTTCATGCCCTGGGGCAATCTCGCCATGTTCTACACCGACTACCGCCATCCCGGGCTGATCAGGCTCGGCCGCTTCGACGCGGCCGAAGAGGCCCTACGCGTAAGCGGCAAGTTCCCGCTTCGCATCGAACGCATCTGACAGGAGATCACCATGGATATTCTTCGCGCAGGCACCAGGCCGTCTGGCAAGGGGCCTTCCGACTGGTTCACCGGCACGGTCCGGATCGATCCGCTGTTCAACCCGTTCGACGCCGCGCGCGTGCAGGGCGCGCAGGTGACGTTCGAGCCGGGCGCCCGCACCGCCTGGCACACGCATCCGCTTGGACAGACGTTGATCGTCGTCTCCGGCCTCGGCCTCGTTCAGAGCGAGGGCGGGCCGGTCGAGGAGGTCCGTCTCGGTGACGTTGTCTGGTTCGCACCCGGCGAGAAGCATTGGCACGGTGCCTCACCCGAGACGGCCATGATCCACATTGCCCTCCAGGAGGTCAAAGACGGCAAGGTGGTGGACTGGCTGGAACACGTCAGCGACGCCGACTACGGCGCCTGACATCGATTGAACGAAAGGAAAGCAAAATGCTCGCAACCGTTCTTCATAAGCCCGGCGACATCCGCTGCGAGGAAGTCGAAGACCCAAGGATCCTTCGCCCGACGGATGCTATCATCAAGCTCTCGGCGAGCTGCATCTGCGGCTCGGACCTGTGGCCCTATCGCGGGCTGCAGCCGGTCAACGGCCCGATGCATATGGGCCACGAATATTGTGGCATCGTCGTCGAGGTCGGCGCAGAGGTGCGCACGGTCCGTCCCGGCCAGTTCGTCGTCGGCTCGTTCTGCCTCTCCGACAATACCTGCCCGCATTGCCGCTTCGGCTTCCAGTCGTCCTGTGTGCAGCGCGAGTTCATGTCGGGCGCGCAGGCGCCTTACGCCCGCGTGCCGTTGGCGGATGGCACACTGGTCGCCACCGCCGAGGTGCCGCCGGCCGAACTCATCCCCGACCTGCTGGCTGTGTCCGATGTGCTCGGCACCGGCTGGTATGCGGCCGACGCAGCCGAGGTCCGAGAAGGATCGACGGTGGTGGTGGTCGGCGACGGTGCGGTCGGCCTGATGGGCGTGCTTGCGGCCAAGGAGATGGGCGCCGAGCGCATCATCGCCATGAGCCGGCACGCCAGCCGCCAAAAACTCGCCCGCGAATTCGGCGCGACCGACATCGTCGCTGAGCGCGGCGAGGAAGGTGTGGCCCGGATCAAAGGGCTCACTAAGGACGTCGGCGCGGACTCGGTGCTGGAATGCGTTGGCACGGCGGAATCCTTCGACCAGGCGCTGGCCTGCTCTCGCCCCGGCGGCACCATCGGCTATGTCGGCGTGCCGCATGGCGTGAGCTTCGATGGCCAGAATCTCTTCTTCGGCCAGAAGCGCATGCTGGGCGGCCCCGCGCCGGTGCGCCGCTTCCTGCCCGACCTCATGGACCGTGTGCTCAAGGGCAGGATCAAGCCCGGCAAGGTCTTCGACCTCAAGCTGCCGTTGGCCGAGGTCGCTGAAGGCTACCGCGCCATGGACGAGCGGCGCGCCATCAAGGTCATGCTTTCGGTGTAAGCGAAGATTGGGCGGACGGCCTGTCCGCACCCACAAACCAGAAAAAGGACAACGACATATGACGATGAGATTGAAGATCGCTGCCCTTGCGCTTGCGCTTTCGGTCGCCACGCCGGCTTTCTCCCAAGAGTCCCCGATCATTGGCGCATGGCGCATGAGGTCGCTCGAGGCCGGTGCCGAGGGAAACCTCAAGCCCGTGACATATTCCGGCCAGGTCATCTTCACCGAGGCCGGCACCCTCTCGGTGCAGGCCCAGAACCCCGACGCTAAGGCGCCGGACACGCCTTACACGGCGAATGGCTACGAAGCCTATTACGGGCCGGTCGCCATCAACGACCAGGACAAGACCTTCGTCATCACGATCGAGTCCTCCCTGGTCCGCAACCTTGACGCCGGACAATCCGGCCGAAGGCTGGCGCGTGACCTACGAACGTTACTGATCGGAACAGCCCGGCTGTCAACGTGTTATCGGTGGCCACAATGGCCCGGACTTCTGACCGAAATGGCGCGATGGCGGAACTGGTGCCAATCATGGCGGCTGTCTTCGCCGGCTTCCTCCTGATCGGCTTGGCACTACCCGTCCTGCCGCTGCATCTTCACCAGCAGCTCGGCTTCGGCCCCTTCGCAGTCGGGCTGGTGACGGGTAGCCAGTTCGTCGCCTCGATGCTGTCGCGCATTGGAGCCGGAAATTATGCCGATGGGCGCGGCGGCAAGCGGGCCGTCGTCGTCGGCCTCATTGCCGCTGTCCTGGCGGGGTTCATTTACCTCGGCTCGCTGGCATTGCTCGACCGGCCGGTAGCGTCCGCATCGGCGCTCTTCGCCGGCCGGGCGGTACTGGGCGCGTCTGAGAGCTTCATCATCACAGGCGGCCTCGCCTGGGGCCTCTCCCTTGCGGGCGGACAGAACTCCGGAAAGGTCATAGCCTGGGTGGGCACGGCGATGTTCGCGGCGCTCGCGCTAGGCGCGCCGATCGGATCTGCGCTTTACGCGACGAGCGGCTTCGCCGCGATCGCACTCGCGACGGTCGGCCTGCCACTTGCGACGCTGCTTGCCATCCTGCCTATGCGTGGCACCAGCCTCGCCGCGAGCGCCGCGCGACAGTCATGGACGAGCGTGGCGCAAGCGGTCTGGCTTCCCGGCGTCGGAGCTGCTTTCAGCAGCCTTGGCTATGGCGCAATCCTGTCCTTTGGCGCGCTGCTCTTTGCCGAACGCGGCTGGCAGCCGGTCTGGCTTCCCTTCACCGCTTATGCCGCGTCGCTGATCGCGGCAAGGCTGTGCTTCGGCCACCTGCCTGACAGGTTAGGGGGCGCGCGCGTCGCCGTGATCTTCGTGGCGGTCGAGGCTGCAGGGCTGATGCTGATCTGGCTTGCGCCCGGGCCCGTTCTCGCCGCCATCGGAGCGGGCCTGACTGGCCTCGGCTACTCGCTGGTCTATCCCGGTTTCGGTGCCGAGGCCGTAAGCCATCTTCCACCACGCAGCCGCGGCCTGGCCATGGGACTCTACACCGTCTTCCTCGACGTGGCGCTCGGCTTCGGCAGTCCGGCGCTCGGCTTGGTCGCTGGGTCGGCCGGGCTGCAATTCGTCTTCTTCGCCGTCGCGACGGCGACGCTTCCGGCGTTGGGCATCGCTCTGCTGCTGGGTCGCCGTAACGCTCCACTATAGAGCCGGATAGTCTGGGCTCGAGATGTCGCGCAACTACGATCGCTCCCGCCCCGCCCACGACCTTTTCGCCTCCGACATTATTGGCTTTGATCCAGCACTCGGCGATCAGCAGATCATCGCCTACCTGCTGCCGCTCAAGCAGGTCGAGAGCAGCCGCGATCGATAATGTTCGACCGCCGTTTGGATGGACGGAGGCATCATCTCGCTTCCGGATGCTGTCCGCAGCTTCCACCGTTTGTCTCGATGCGAGCAGATCCTAGTCTTTCGTATAGTCAGGCCCAAAACGAGTCGGCAGGTTGTCGGCGAATTTCAACCAAGGGAGCTTCTCCTCAAAAGCGACATGCAGCGTAGGTGCAAATTTTTCTGGCTCCTCCATCGCTGCCGCAAAAAAATGCATGACATCAGACATATTCTTTGAGCGGAAGGACAGCGGCGTGCCACAGTGATCGCAAAATGTTCTTTCCACACCGGGAGAAGAGTTGAATACCTTCGGTAGCTTGCCCAGCCATCGCCATTGGCCGTTCAAGACGCCAATATAGGAGGTCATCGGCGCAGAACATTGCCGCCGACAACTTTCACAATGACAGACCACGCAGGCCTGTGCCGGGCCATCGACTTCAAAGGCAATAGCGCCACATAAGCAATGACCACGCATGCAAATTCTCCTTGAGCCAACAAGGACAGCTTCATGCCTGGGCGTGAGGGAGGCGCCATGAAATGCGTCGAGCTGGCGCCCAATTCCGACATTCGGCGCTGGCGATTGTCCTCGCGTGCGCGAGGCGTTGCCTCCAAGCTGCCTGCACTACCCCCTTTCGGCATATTGAAATGTTCGTAGAGTTTCTCCGCCGGGCCGCTGAATTCACGGCCTGGCAGGTCTATCGCAACCCGAACACTACAGTGGAATTGCGGTCACTTCTTTGGCCGTTCGGATCACGAACATCGTGTGGTATCGCGCGACGTTGCTTCGGTCTCGGAACAGTCGCTCGCACAGCGCATCGAACTCTTCCATATCCGTCAGGCGGAGCATGAGGACGGCGTCGGTTTCGCCGCTCACACTGTAGGCCTGAGTGACGGCCGGTTCCTGAGCGGCCAACTCGAGAAAGTCCCGCATAAACTGCTCGCCATGACGCTCCAGTTCGACGGCGACGATCGCCTTCAAGCCCCGGCCAGCCTTTGCCGGTGCGAGAAGCGCGACAACGCGGCTGATGACACCGCTCTTCTTCAGTCGTCGTATGCGGCGCAGGCAGCTCGAAGGGGAAAGCCCGACTAATCCCGCCAGTTTGGCGTTAGTTCGTGAGGCATCATCCTGGAGCAGGTTGAGAAGCCTTCTGTCGATCTTGTCCATGTCGGTCGCGCTCATCGTCGGTGCGTTGCAATTTTATTGCACAGAATCGCCAACTTTGACCACAAATGCGAAGCGTCTCACGCTACTCAGATGGCTCCAGGGATGATGGAGCAGCATGATGGCAATTTGCGTCGCCTTCTATCGCAAGACATTGGAGACGCTTGAAATCTATTGGGAACTGGTTCGCGTGATCGTTCCGGTTGCGATTGCCACGCGGCTGCTGCAGGACCTTGGCGTCATCCAGGCGATTTCTCCGTTCTTCTCCCCGCTCATGTTGCAGGTGGGGTTGCCACCTGAACTCGCCTTTGCCTGGCTGACGGGATTGCTGGTCGGGATCTGGGGCGCGCTTGTGATCGTATTCACCTTGGTTCCGGTTTCGGCGCTCAGCACTGCCGACATGACGGTTCTTTCGGCTCTCTTGCTGTTTGCACATGCCATTCCGATCGAGCAACGGATCATTCAGAGGGCCGGGCCGAGCTTCCTGGTCACCGCGGCGCTTCGTATTGGCGGGGGTTTGGTCTTTGCTGTCCTTCTGCATCAGATATTCACCGTGACCGGATGGCTGTCAGGACCGGTGAAGCCGGCGTGGATGCCGACGAATGAAAGCACCGACTGGGGCGGCTTTCTCCTGGGTACGCTCAAAACCCTGGGCATCATGCTCGTTGTTCTGCTTGCGCTGAGCTGGGTGATCGAGCTTCTCAAGATGTCGGGCATTTTGGAGTGGATGAACAGAGGGCTTGCACCGCTCTTTCGGCTCGCCGGCATCGAAAAGCAGACGGTACCTTTCGCCGCTGTTGGCCTGTTTCTCGGGATTTCCTATGGCGCAGGACTGCTGATCCGCGAGGCGCGCACGCCTAGCGCGGAGCCGCGTCAGATATTCCTTGCCTGCGTGTTCATGGGTTTTGCCCATAGCCTCATTGAGGATACGTTGGTCGTTGTCACACTTGGCGCCGATGTCACGAGCGTGCTTCTCGGTCGCCTAGCGTTTGCCGTGCTCGCGACCGCCGTGATCGCAAAAGTGATCAAGGCGGTTCCCGACGCTCTTTTCTTCAAGACACTCTTCCACAAGGAGGAAGACAGTCCGCGCAATCGGATTTCGGAGCCGGCGATTAGCGGGCCGTTGACGTGCCCTCCTTACGCAGCAGCCGACATGTGTGTCGCATCGCTATCGGGACAGGACGCGGCTACCCCTCGCCCGACAGATCGCGCCGCGCCTTGTCGAGTTCTTCGGCATAGCGCCGCATCAGGTGGCCTTCGGTCAGCAGACCGACCACCTCGCGGTCGGTGAAATCCTCGACCACCGCCAATTCCTCGGCGCCGGCGCGCTGGAAGGTCTCGGCCGCCGATTGCACGTTCATGCTCGGCACCAGCACCGCATCCCTGAATTTGGCGAAGGACAGCACCGGCAACCATGCCCGCGTGATGCTGCGGCGATAAAGCCCATCTTCACCTCGGGGAACTGCGTTGACGTAAACGTCAACCCGAAGCTATATGCGCCGGCGGCCGTGGCTGTAAAACCAGGCAAGCGGCTTTCGGCCGGATCGAAGCGCCGGCGCGCGACAAACGCAAGCAGACGAGGAGAACCGCCATGAGCGTTCAGGAGATTGCCGACAACATCAGGTCGCGCGTGGCGAGTGCCGGGTTCGATCGCTCGGTGAAATTCGACACCGGCAGCGACGGCGTCATCGTCATCGACGGCGCCGATGTCTCGACCACCGATGCGCCGGCCGATTGCACCATAAAGCTGTCGCTCGACGATCTGGACTCGCTGATATCAGGCGACCTCAACCCGACCATGGCCTTCATGTCCGGCAAGATAAAGGTCGAAGGCGACATGAGCGTCGCCATGGCGCTGAGCCAGCTGATCGGCTGATCCACTCCGGTCAGGGATGAAAACAAGCCGCCGTGCAATGGGCGGCTTGTTTCTGATCCGTCACGCAGCGAGGGGCAGCCTCTGTGCCTTCAGTTTGCGCCCTGCCGCCTTCAGCGTGCCTTGCGCGCCGTCGAGCGCGCCGACGACCAGTTCCCGCGCCAGCAGGCGGTGCCGCTCGTAAGGCCCCGGCATGGCCAGCGAGCCGGTCTTTGCGGCCGAAAACCCGAAGCGCTCGTAATAGGGCGCGTCGCCGACCAGCAGGATCGCCGCATGGCCAAGCCGCTCGGCCTCAGTGACCGCATGGCGCATCAGCGCCGAGCCGATGCCGGCATTTTTCAGCGCCGGGTCGACCGCAAGCGGGCCGAGCAGCAGCGCTGCCTTGCCGCCCTCGCCCAGCACCACGTCCCACAGCCGCACCGTGCCGGCAACAGTGCCCGACGCGTCGCGCGCGACAAAGGCCAGGCCCTCGGAAGGCCGGCGGCCGCGCCGTAGCTTTTCCGACGACTTCTTCCGGCGCTTCGGCCCCATGGCGCGATCGAGCAAAGCCTCGCGCGCCGGGACGTCGGCGGCGGTTTCGGCGACGACCGCAATCTCCCCCCTCGAGGGGGAGATGTCGCCGAAGGCGACAGAGGGGGTTGTCGCGCGTGAAGCGCCGGCCTCCATCTCCGGCAGGAGGCCGAGTCCAGTCGAACCGACCCCCTCTGGCCGCCTCGCGGCCATCTCCCCCTCGAGGGGGGAGATTCCCACGCCTTCAACGATGAGATCTGCAATGTTCATTTCCGCGATCCTTCACAAGCGGATTGTTCCACAGGCGAGCCCGGGGCGGGCGACAGGCGCCCACCGGGGATGATCTGAGCAACTCTTGCGAGCCCTCAGATCACGTAGGATCGGAGAGGCTCGAAGCCGTTGAAGGCGACCGAGGCGTAGGTCGTCGTGTAGGCGCCGGTGCCCTCGATCAGCACCTCGTCGCCGATGGTCAGCGACAAGGGCAGCGGGTACGGCGTCTTTTCGTACATCACGTCGGCCGAATCGCAGGTCGGTCCGGCGAGCACGCAAGGCGCGGTCTCGCTGCCGTCATGCGCGGTGACGATCGGATAGCGGATCGCCTCGTCCATCGTCTCGGCGAGACCGCCGAACTTGCCGATGTCGAGGAACACCCAGCGCACATTGTCGTTATCGGCCTTCTTCGAGATCAGCACGACCTCCGACTTGATCACCCCGGCATTGCCGACCATGCCGCGGCCCGGCTCGATAATCGTCTCTGGGATGGCGTTGCCGAAATGCTTCCTGAGCGCCGAGAAGATCGCCTGGCCGTAGGCCTGCGCCACCGGCACATCCCTGAGATAGCGGGTCGGGAAGCCGCCGCCCATATTGACCATCTTCAGCACGATGCCTTCGTCGGCCAGCGTCGCGAACACCTTCTTGGCGTCGGCCAGCGCACGGTCCCAGGCGGTCAGGTCGGTCTGCTGCGAGCCGACATGGAACGACACGCCATGGGCGTCGAGGCCGAGCGCCCTGGCATGGCGCAGCACGTCGACCGCCATCGCCGGCACACAGCCGAACTTGCGCGACAGCGGCCATTCGGCGCCCTCGCCGTCGGTCAGGACGCGGCAGAACACACGGGTGCCGGGAGCGACGCGAGCGATCTTCTCGACTTCTTCGACGCAGTCCACCGCAAACAGCTTGATGCCGAGTTGGTAGGCGCGCTGGATGTCGCGCTCCTTCTTGATGGTGTTGCCGAAGGAGATGCGGTCCGCCGGCGCACCGGCGTCCATCGCCATCTCGACTTCGGCAACGGAAGCGGTGTCGAAGGACGAGCCCATCGCAGCAAGCAGGCGCAGGATTTCCGGCGCCGGATTTGCTTTCACCGCATAGTAGATCTTGGAATCGGGAAGCGCCTTCTCGAAGGCGCGGAAATTGTCACGCACGACATCGAGGTCGACGACTAGGCACGGGCCGTTCGGACGTCGGGTGGCGAGAAAGTCAAGGATGCGCTGGGTAGCCATCGGGTCTCTCCATCAGCGCCTTTCGGCGCGCACAAAGGCTTGCGGACGCGGGCTCTCGGCCTCGCGAACACGCGGTGGACAAAGGCGGGACGGAAATCCATGGAACCAGCCGGTGGAGACCCCGGAACCATGAAGCGCCGTCTCGCGGCGGTGAACCTTGGCCTTGCCCGGCCTCGGTTCGCTTTGTCTGCCTTGGCTTGGATGGGAGACCCGTCCGCACTGCCGGCAATGAAGGTGTGCCTCTTCAGTAACCCCGGTCTTTGGACGACCGGCAGAACACCAGAAAGGCCCGCACCGTCGTTGCTTCAAGGTGTCCTCGGTTGGCGGTTGGCCGCTAAACCGACTGGAGGGGTTGGCTCCAGTTACCTTACCGATTACCCTCACCATTCGAGGATCGGCGGACACCCACAGGCACGTGCGACTTTGGGCAAGCGCGATATAAGATCGAAAGATTTCACAATCAATAAAAATCGTATGGCAGGTTGTAAAATTTGTGGCATCGAACAATGCTGCGGCAACCAGAAGAACAATGCTGCGGCAAGCACATCCGGATATCGAACGCATGACAGGCACTCGCGGCCCGCTGAACGCTTTTCTCGACCTTGATCAAACCCCTGTAGCCAATGCGAAATCCGGCCCGCTTGCCGGCTTGCGGCTTGCCGTAAAGGACATCTTCGACGTCGCCGGCTACCGCACCGGCTGCGGCAATCCGCAGAAGTACCGGGACGCTTCACCGGCCATGGCCACCGCGCCGGCCGTCCAGGCGCTGCTTGATTCGGGCGCCCGCTTCGTCGGCAAGACGCAGACTGATGAACTGGCGTTTTCCCTGCTGGGGCTGAACGCGCATTTCCCGTCGCCGATCAATCCGGCAGCACCCGACCGCGTCACCGGCGGCTCGTCCTCCGGTTCCGCCGCGGCGGTTGCCGGCGGGCTGGCCGACATCGCCACCGGCTCCGACACCGGCGGCTCGATCCGTGCGCCGGCAAGCTTCTGCGGCCTGGTCGGCCTCAGGACGACGCATGGCCGCATCCCGCTCGACGGCACCATGCCGCTGGCGCCTTCGCTGGACACGTTCGGCTGGTTCGCAAGCGACATAGTCATCTACGAAAAGGTCGGCACGGTGCTGCTCGGCGACGATCCGCATTCCCACGAACTGAGACGCCCCGTCACTCTCGCTGCGCTGGACGGCCTCGTGCTCGGCCCGCACGAGGCCGACGAATATCGCGCCATGCTCCGCAGTGTCGCTTCGGTGCTGGGCGCACAGCGCAGCGTCGGGCCGCTGTCGCATTCGACCGACGATCTCTATTGGTGCTTCCGCAAGCTGCAAGGCTATGAAGCCTGGCAAAGTCACGGCGCCTGGATCGCCGGCGGCGACCGCATGCTGGGACCCGGTGTCAAGGAGCGTTTCGAGCACGGCGCGACTGTCGACGCGGCAACCGCGCAGCACGAAACGGAACGTCGCGTTTCGTTTCGCCTCGAGCTTGCCGATCTGCTTGGCGAGGACGGCGTTCTTGTGCTTCCGACCGTTCCCGGTGCCGCGCCGCTCAAGGCCGCATCATTCGACGATTTGCAGACCTATCGCGAGCGGGCGCTGAGACTGCTCTGCCTTTCCGGCCTGTCCGGTTTTCCGCAAATCACGCTGCCGCTCGGCAAGACCGGCGGGGCGCCGTTCGGTCTTTCGCTGCTCGGCCCGAAGAACAGCGACCGGCAGCTGATTGCGCTGGCCGCCCGCATCCTTTCGGCCCACCAAGGAGGCGCATGACATGGATACGCTGACCCGCATGCGCGCCTTCATCGACGTGGTCGAGGCCGAAGGATTTTCGGCGGCGGCGCGCAAGATCGGCCGCTCCAAGGCGCTATTGTCGAAATATGTGCGCGAGCTGGAGGACGAACTCGGCGCGCTGCTGCTCAATCGGACCACCAGGCAGTTCTCCCTGACCGAGGCCGGCCACACCTACTACCGGCGCGCCTCGGAGATCGTGCGCGAGGTCGACAGCCTTGCCGATGCGGTGCGCGAATCCTCCGGCGACGTGCGCGGCAGGATCAAGCTGTCGGCGCCGCGTACGTTTGCCGACGCGCCGATCGGCCAGTCGCTGATCGATTTCGCCAAGCAGCATCCCGACATCGTCCTCGACATCCATCTCGACGACCGTTTCGTCGATCTGGTCGAGGAGGGCTTCGATCTGGCGGTGCGAATTTCGCGGCTGGAAAATTCCTCGCTGATCGCCAGGCGCCTGGCGCCATTTTCGGTACGGCTTTGCGCGTCTCCCGAACTGATCGCCAAGCACGGCATGCCGGTCAGGGCGCAAGACCTTGCCCGCGTGCCCTGCATCATCGACACCAACGGCCGCTGGCTGACCAATTGGCCGTTCAAGGGCGACGGTGCCGATACGGTGAGTGTTTCGGTCTCTGGCCCGATCGAGGTCAACAGCCCGATGGCGGCGAGGGCGGCCGCCGTGGCTGGATTGGGATTTTCCATCCTGCCGGATTTCATCGCCGCGCCCGACATCGAAAGCGGCAAGCTGGTGACTGCGCTGGATGACCGCATTCTGCCCGGCGGCGGCATTTTTGCCGTCTATCCGCACCGGCGCTATCTGCCTGCAAAAGTTCGCGTTTTCGTCGACTTCCTGGTGCAGTGGTTCAAGGCGCTGGACAACGCATGAGCTTTCAGCCGCGTTGCGGTCCCATTTTCGCCCGCTTTCTGGTAACTGTCGGCAATTCACCGAAGCCGATTGAATCGCGACCGAGAATGCACCTGAAACGGCAAGCAATGATGCTGGCTTCGGCCTTGACCGCGACGTTTGCCGCCGTCGGACCGGCTGAGGTGCATCCCCACGTCTTCGCTGAAGCCCGCCTCGAAGTGGTCCTCGGCCCGGATCACCAAACTGTGAAGGCATTGCGCCATGTCTGGCGCTTCGATGATTTGTTTTCGAGCACGGTGATGATGGAGTTCGACAAGAATTCCGACCTGAAACTCGACGACAAGGAGCTGAAGGATGTCGCCGATACCGTCCATGCCTCGCTTGCCGAATTCAACTATTTCCAGCTCGTCACCGTCGACGGCAAGGACGTGGCAATGACTCCGCCGCCGCATTTGATGGCCAATTTCGACAATGACCAGTTGATCATCCTGTTTGAATCTGAACCGAAGGTGCCGATCAAACTGAGCGGCAAGATAGATATCGGCGTCTACGACCCGACCTTCTACACCGCGATCGATTTCACCGAGGATGCTAATCTGCAGGTCGATGGGTTGCCGCCGACCTGCACCAGCAAGGTTGTCCGCCCAAACCCGGACGAGGCGATCGCCGAGAACCAGAAGACCCTGACCGATGCCTTCTTCAATGATCCGACGGGCACCGACATGAGCAAGATCTTCGCCACCAAGCTCGAACTGACCTGTCAGCCGGAAGGATAGATCCAGTGACGAAACCGTCCCTGCGTTTGGCCATCGGCCTTCTGGCCGTCGCCTTTGTGATGACGCACTTCCTCGGCTCCGCCCACGCCCAGAGCTCGCTCGGCATCGGCACCAATGACGGCATGGCTCCAACCGCCACCGGCCCGTTCGCCCACATCCTGATGTGGATCAATCTGCGCCAGCAGGAATTCTATCATGCGCTTGCCGGCGCAATGAAGGCGATGCGCCAGGACGGTAGCAAGTTGTGGCTGCTCATCGGCCTGTCCTTTGCCTATGGCATTTTCCACGCCGCCGGCCCCGGTCACGGCAAGGCGGTGATCTCGTCCTACATGGTGGCCAATGAAGTGGCGCTCCGGCGCGGCATCATGCTGTCCTTCGTCTCGGCCCTGCTGCAGGCGCTGACCGCGATCGTGGTGATGCTGGTCGCCTATTTCTTGCTGCGCGGCACTGCTGTCTCGATGACAGACGCCGCATGGTTCCTCGAAATCATGAGCTATGTCTTCGTCACTCTGTTCGGCGCCTGGCTGCTTTGGCGCAAGGCAGGCCCGGCCATCCTTCGCCTGTTCGGCGCAAATCCGGGCTACAGCCTCTCGGCTGCCCATGCCGGCCATTCACATGCCGGCCATGCGCATTCCGCGCATGCCCATGCGGCACATTCCCACGCGCTTCATGCACATGACCACCACGATCATGCGCATGACCATCACGATCACGGCGCCCACGACCACCACCACGCCCATGCTGCGCACGATCACCACAGCCATGCGGCGGGCGAGGTCTGCGAGACCTGCGGGCACTCGCATGCGCCCGACCCGGCGCTGCTTTCCGGTGATCGCTTCGATTGGCGCACGGCCTGGTCGGCGGTGGCTGCCGTCGGTATCCGCCCCTGTTCAGGCGCGCTGATCGTGCTGAGCTTCGCCTTGCTGAACGGGCTGTGGTTCGGCGGCATCCTTTCGGTGCTGGCCATCGCGCTCGGCACCGCAATCACCGTCTCGGCCTTGGCGACGCTTGCGGTGACCGCGAAGAACTGGGCGGTGTATTTCGCCGGCGACGGCCGCATGGGCAACCGCATCCATTCCTTCGTCGAGATCGGCGGCGCCGCCTTCGTCTTCCTGTTCGGCCTGCTGCTGCTCTCGGCCAGCCTGACTGGCGCCTGACCTCGTTGCGTCCGATCGGGGCGCTTTAACTAGGGATATTGCCCCCCAACTCGTCCTCGATATGGACGCGGATGATCTCGTCGAAGCTCGTTTCGGCGGCAAAGCCAAGCTCCCTCGAGCGCCGCGCCTCGAAGCGCGTCGGCCAGCCCTTCACGATCGCCCAGATCGTCTCGTCGGGCTCCTCGCGGATCAGTTTCACCGCCTTGGCGCCGGCGACACGTTCCAGCGCCTCGATCTGCTCGCCGACGGTGACGGCGACGCCCGGCATCGTCAGGTTGCGGCGCGGGCCGACGGCACTGCCCTCGATCTGAGCCGCATGGATCAGGAAATTCACCGCCGAACGCGGGCTGGCGTGTGTGTGGACGACCGAGCGCGGCACCGGCAGGATCGCTTCATGGCCGCTCAGCGGCTCGCGGATGATACCGGAGAAGAACCCTGAGGCCGCCTTGTTCGGCTTTCCCGGCCTGACGCAGATGGTCGGCAGCCTGATGCCGATGCCGTCGAAGAAACCGCGGCGCGTATAGTCGGCAAGCAGCGCCTCGCCGATCAGCTTCTGCGTGCCGTACGAGGTCAGCGGCGTCGGGTGGAACTCGTCCGGAATGATCTCGGGAAACGGTGCGCCGAACACGGCGATCGACGAGGTGAAGACGACGCGTGGCGTATAGGCGGCCAAGCGGATGGCATCGAACAGCGCCCTTGTGCCGTCGAGATTGACGCGATAGCCGAGATCGAAATTGGCCTCCGCCTCACCCGACACCACGCCGGCGAGATGGAAGATCACGTCGGGGCGCGGCGCGACCAGATTTGCGGTCGCTCCCGGTGCGGCAAGGTCGCCGGTGTGGAGGGTAATGCTGACACCTTCGAGCACCGGCGCTTGCGGCGGCACGATATCGTGAAGATCGAGCGCGGCGATCTTGCGGCCGCCGAGCGTCCCGTCCTTGGCCAACCTGGCGATGAGTTTGCGGCCGACCATGCCTGCCGCGCCGGTAATCAGAATGCGCATGTCACTTTCCCTTTTTGCGCTGGCTGCGGCTACGCAGCCAAAACACGACGAAGATTGCCACCATGAAGATCGCCGCGACGACACCGGCAAGCACCGTCGAGACCTTGCCGACCGCCAGCATCACTGCTGGAAGATAATAGGCTGCGATGCCGAACAGCAGCAAAACCCAGGCGGCGCCGATCGCCGCATTGCGGGTGTCGCGGTCCATCACGCGGCGCCAGGGTGGCGAGAGTTCATGTCGATCGTTGCCAATGCCCAGAACTCCCGAAGTCAGTGATAATGGCCGCGGTGCGGTGCCGTGTCATGCGCATGCTCGTGCTCGTCATCATGCTCATGGCTGTCCGCACATCGGCCGAATTCCGGTTCGACCGTGGCATGGGCTATGCCATGTTCCGCCGTAAGCCGCTTCTTGATCGCGCTGACCGCCATATGCGCGTCGACGCCGTCATTGAGGCAGGCATGCAACGTCGCCATGTTGCTGGAACCGTCGATCGACCAGACATGCATGTGATGCACCTCGCGCACGCCCTTGACTGTCGCCTCGATGTCCCTGGCGATCAGGTCGCGGTCGAGGCTTGCCGGCACGCCTTCGAGCAGGACGTGGGCGGCTTCGCGCATCAGCGACCAGGCCGTGGACAGGATCAGCAGCGCGACAAGCACCGACAGGATCGGATCGATAGGTGTCCAGCCCGTCGCCAGGATCACCAGCGCCGCCACGATCGCCGCCGCCGAGCCAAGCAGATCGCCGAGCACGTGCAGGATGGCGCCACGCATGTTCAGGCTATCGCGGTCGCCGCCATGCAGCACGAAGAAAGAGCCGATATTGACCGCAAGGCCGGCGATGGCAACGACCAGCATCGGCCCGCCGAGCACGGGCTCAGGCGTCAGCAAACGCCCCCAGGCCTCGTAGATGATCCACAGCGCGATGGCGAAGATGGCGATGCCGTTGGTGTAGGCGACCAATGTCTTGACCCGGCCGAAACCATAGGTGAGGCGCACGGTTGCCGGCCGGCCCGCGAGATGGAAGGCATACCAGGCAAGGCCGAGCGCAATGCAATCGGCAAGCATGTGGCCGGCATCCGCCAGCAGCGCCAGCGATCCCGTCAAGAGACCGCCAAGCGCTTCGACGACCATGAAGCCGGCGGTCAGGCAGGCCGCGATCAGCACGCGCTTCTTGTCGGTCGAGCCATGCACATGCCCGGCACGGTGACTTTGGTCGTGGCCCTGCACAGCATGGTCGTGGGTATGCGCCATCTATGAGCTCCTGCTAGAGCCTGATCCATCCCGGCAGAATCGGGATGGAGGCTCTATCTTTTTAACCATGATCTTACCCGAAAAATCGAATTCCACTTTTCGGGATCATGGTCAGGCGCCGAACTCAGCGCGAAAATCCTCGAGCCGCCGCCTCTGCTGGCCATCGCTGTCGAAATTAGCCGGATCCAGCCACGCCTCATAGGCTCTGCGCAGATCAGGCCATTCCCTGTCGATGATCGAATACCACGCGGTATCGCGGTTTTCGCCCTTGACCACAAGATGCTGACGGAAAATGCCTTCGAACTTGAAGCCGAAACGTTCCGCCGCGCGCTTCGACGGCTCGTTACGGTTATTGCATTTCCATTCGTAGCGGCGGTAGCCAAGCTCGTCGAAGACATACTTCATGAACAGGAACTGCGCTTCCGTCGCCGCCGGCTTTCGCGAGATCAGCCGGCCCCAATAGATGTTGCCGATCTCAATGACGCCATAGGTGGCGTCGATGCGCATCAGCGTCTGGCGCCCGGCGACCTTGCCGCTGGCCTTGTCGATGACCGTGAAGAACAGCGGGTCTTCGCTGGCTTCCGCCTTGTCCAGCCATGGCTGGAAGGCGGCACGGCTCTCCGGCGGGTAGTCTGGCAGCCAGGCAAAGCGGCCGTCGACATCGGCCACCGACGAGGCCTCAAACAGGCCGTCGCCGTGCTTTTCGGCGTTGAGCGGCTCCAGCCTGACAGTTCGCCCCTCCAGCACCTTGCGTTCGGGCCGCGGGCGCGGTTGCCAATTCTTGAGATTTTCCGACACCGAAAACTCCAATCCGTTTGACTTTTGCGGGCGGACGCTCACAAAAACGCACGCTCGCTGAAAGAACCACACGGACAGGAAAAATGCTCCACACGATTTCGGCCTTCGACCGCCTCGGCGAGGAAAATGCGTTCGCAGTGCTGGCGCGCGCCACGGCACTTGCCCATCAGGGCCGCGACATTGTCAATCTCGGCATCGGCCAGCCCGACTTCAAGACGCCGCAGCACATCGTCGAGGCCGCGATCAAGGCGCTGCGCGACGGCCATCACGGCTATACGCCGGCCAACGGCCTGCTGGCGACCCGCGAAGCGGTGGTCCGCCGCACGCTGGCCACTACCGGCGTCGAAGTCTCGCCGGAAGCGGTGATGATCCTGCCCGGCGGCAAGCCGACCATGTTCGCGGCGATCCTGATGTTCGGCGAGCCGGGTGCCGAAATCCTCTATCCCGATCCCGGCTTTCCGATCTACCGCTCGATGATCGAGTTCACCGGCGCTGCCCCCATCCCGGTGCCGATGCGCGAGGAGAACGGCTTTGCCTTTTCGGCCGAGGAGACGCTGGCGCTGATCACGCCGAAGACCAGGCTGCTGATTCTCAACTCGCCGGCCAATCCGACCGGCGGCGTCACGCCGCGCGCCGAGATCGAGAAGCTGGTCAAGGGGCTGCAAGCGCACCCGGACGTCGCCATCCTCTCCGACGAGATCTACGACGTGATGACCTATGACGGCGAGACGCACTGCTCGCTGCTCGCCTTCCCCGAAATCCGCGACCGGCTGATCGTGCTCAACGGCTGGTCGAAGACCTGGGCGATGACCGGTTGGCGCATGGGCTGGTCGATCTGGCCGAATGGCGACAAGGGCGCGCATCTCTACGACAAGGTGCGCAAGCTAGCGGTCAATTGCTGGTCCTGTGTCAACGCGCCGAGCCAGTATGCCGGCATTGCCGCCATCGACGGCCCGCAGGACGATGTCGACAAGATGATGCGCGCCTTCGACCGCCGCAGGAAGGTCGTGGTCGAGGGGTTGAATGCCTTGCCCGGCGTTTCCTGCATTACGCCGAAAGGCGCCTTCTATGCCTTCCCCAATGTTTCCAAGACCGGCTGGAAGGCCAAGAAGCTCGCCTCGGCGCTGCTCGAGGATGCCGGCGTGGCGCTGATCGGCGGCCCCGATTTCGGCATTCTCGGCGAAGGCTATGTCAGGCTGTCCTACGCGAATTCCGAAGAGAACATCCTGCGCGCGCTGGAGCGGATCGAGGCGTTCCTGGCGAAGTGAGGACGACGAAAGGAGACGCCAGATGTTCTATGCCATTCTTGCCTATCACGAGGAAGCAGCGATCACGGCACTGACGCCTGAGCAGGATGCGGCGCTGATGACCGATCTTCTCCAGATCAACGATCGGCTCTACCGGCAAGGCACCCTTGGGCCGGCGGCCCGGCTCGGCGCGACACAAGACGCCTGCACCTTGCGCGGGCCAGGCACCGGAATGGTTATCGACGGCCCCTTTGCCGAGACCAAGGAACAATTGCTGGGGCTCTATGTCGTCGACTGCGCCAACCGTGACGCCGCTATCGACATTGCGCGCGACCTTCGCCGCGTCAATCCGACCGCCGTCTACGAAATCCGCCCGATTTCGCTCTATCTTCCCGGCGTGCCGCTTCCGGTCACCCGGCCCTGATTTAGGACCGGGTTGAGATTAATTTAGCCTCGCCCGACAAACGGCATCTTCGTCGCCATCACGGTCATGAACAGCACGTTGGCGTCGAGCGGCAGGCTGGCCATATGGAGGACCGCATCGGCGACGCGCTCGACATCCATCACCGCTTCGGCGGCAATGGTGCCGTTGGCTTGCGGCACGCCGACCGTCATCGCCTGCGCCATGTCGGTCAGCGCGTTGCCGATGTCGATCTGACCGCAAGCAATGTCGAAGGGCCTGCCGTCCAGCGCCAGCGTCTTGGTCAGCCCGGTGATGGCGTGCTTGGTCGCCGTATAGGGCACCGAGCCCGGCCGTGGCGCATAGGCCGACACCGAGCCGTTGTTGATGATGCGGCCGCCCATCGGCTGCTGCCTGCGCATGGCGCCGAACGCGGCGCGAGCACACAGGAACGAGCCGGTGAGATTGACCCCGACGATGTCGTTCCACACGTCGACCGGGATGTCGTCGATCAATGTCGATTTGTAGCTCGTGCCGGCATTGTTGAAGAGCAGGTCGACGCGCCCGAAAGCCGCCGCCACCGTCTCGAACAGATCGTCGACCTGATCGGCCTTGCTGATGTCGCAGGCGAAGGCCAATGCCTTGGCCTGCGTCGGCCCGGCCGCGGCGATCGCATCCTCCAGCACCGGCTTGCGGCGACCGCAGAAGACCGTATCCCAGCCGGCCTTGAGCAGCGCCGTGGCGACGCTTTTGCCGATGCCCGTGCCGGCGCCGGTGACGATGGCGGTTTTATAGTCGGTCATGGCTGTACTCCCTGAAAGGGATGAGGCATCGCAAATGACGGGAACCATGGCAAGCCGGCCCAAAGCCTGTGCTCACAAAAAGGGCGGCCGTTGGCGACCGCCCCTGATCCGAACCGGGCATGGGAGGAGGAAAGCCGATCCGACTGACTGAAATCATGCGCTCACCGGATTAACGAGAAGCTAACGCCAACGGCGCTGAGCTCCGAGGCTTCCTCTTCGAGCTACCAGCGCGAGCCTGCGACCGGCTTGGCCGTGCTGCCCGCTGCCGGCACCTTCGCCGCCGTCACCGTCGCCTCGACATGGTCGACCAGCGCATCCGGCAGGCCGAGACGGCCGGCAAGCAGGTCGAGATAGCCGCGTTCGGCCCGCGTGTCCGGATCGATGGCAAGACGCGAGGCGGTGTAGAGTTCCAGCTTTTGCGCATCGGTCTTGGCCCCGGCGATCAGCACATCCAGATCGAGCGGCGCCTCCAGTTCCGACATCAGGAATTTCTCCGCTTCGGCGCCGACGCCGGCGAGGCTGAGCTTGCCGGCGATCTTCTGCCGCTCTTCGTCATCGACGTGACCGTCGGCCTTCGCCGCCGAGATCATCGCCCTGACCAGCGTCAGCGTGAATTCGTCTTCGCCCTGCGGCGCTTGCGACGGATGGAAGGCGGTATCGGCCGGCGGCGGCAGCAATTCCGGTTCGCCTGCAGCTTGCGTCTCGGCCGGCGCGTTGCCGTTCTTGTAGTTCTGGTAGGCCTTGTAGGCGAGGCCGCCGATCGCAGCCAACCCACCAAGCTTCACCGCCGCACCGGTGACCTGGCGGCCGGGGCCGGTTCCGAGCAGCACCGCAGCCAGCGCACCGGCGGCAAGCGGATTGTCCTTGGCCATCTGCACCGCCTGCCCGGCCTTGTCGCGGACGGTTGATCCGGTGCCGGGAACTTGCGAGCCGAGCAGATCGTCGAGGAGCTTCTTGGGATCGAACATCAATGCCTCCAGAATTGGCCCGGCCAAAGGCGCGCGGGCAGGGTTTGCACGTCGAAGACCTAGGTCCCGCAGTTTGACATTACAATGACGCGGTGCATCCTTTTGCCCGCTGCCACGCATGACGTTGCACCGACATCTGCTGGGATTTCACGCGGAAATTATAGTGCTGCAGCCTCCATCCGCGTCAAAAAACGCGCGGCGCTGTGGACATTGGACGTGTCGAAACCGCCCCCGACTAATGTCGCGGCATGTCGCTTGGGAGGAGCCTGGCATGACCGATGAGACAGACCGCCAGCCGGCACGCGACCCCCAGGAACTGGAGCGCCTGTTGATTTCACGGCAATGGGTCGGAGACATTGACGGCATGGCAGCGCTTTTCGAGCAGCATGCCGTCATCGACAGCGGTGGCGGACAACTGACGTTCGGCCGCGAAGCCATCCGGGGGCTGTTCGCGGAGATCACCGCAACCGGCCGAAAATTTCAGTCCGGAGATCAGCGCCCGGCTGTCGTCAATGGCGACCTGGCGCTCACCTCGACCCGGCTTCCCGACGGCACCATCACCACCGAGGTCGCGCGCCGGCAGAGCGACGGGACATGGCTGTGGGTCATCGACCGCTTCTCTGTTGCTTGACGTTAAGTTGCTTAACGTGAAGCTAACTTCCGATGTGGCGGTCGCCGCGTGCTTGCGCCAGCTCGACCTGGTGCTGGCGCTCGGCGTAGCGGGCGCGATCTTCGTCCGAGCGGGCATCGAAGCAATGCGGGCATGAAACGCCGGTAGCATATTGCGGCGACAGCCGGTCTTCCGCGGCTAGCGGATGCCGACAGGCGCGGCAGAGTTCGGCCTCGCCTTCGACCAGCCCGTGCGATACCGAAACGCGCTCGTCGAAGACGAAGCATTCGCCTTGCCAGAGGCTCTGTTCGGCGGGCACGTCCTCGAGATATTTCAGAATGCCGCCCTTGAGGTGGAACACATCCTCCAAACCGAGCGACTTCACATAGGCCGTCGCCTTCTCGCAGCGTATGCCGCCGGTGCAGAACATGGCGACCTTGCGCCCGTCGAGCTCGTGCCGATGCCGCTCGACCCAGGCCGGGAATTCGCGGAAGCTGTTGGTGGCGGGATCGACAGCGCCCTTGAAGGTGCCGAGCGACACCTCGTAGGCGTTGCGCGTGTCGATGACGATGGTACCCGTATCCGAGATCAGTGCATTCCAGTCGGCCGGCGCGACATAGGTGCCTGCACCTGCCGCCGGATCGATATTCTCCACGCCCACGGTGACGATCTCGCGCTTCAACCGCACCTTCATGCGGTGGAACGGCATCGTTGCGGCGCTGCTGTATTTGATCTCGAGGCCGGCGAGACCGTCGATGGATTCGAAATGATCGATGAGCGCGGCGATTGCCGTTTCACTGCCGGCGACCGTGCCGTTGATGCCCTCACGCGCCAACAGCAGCGTGCCTTTGATGCCGCGTGCGCAGCAGAAGGCGGCGAGCGGCGCGCGCAGCGCCTCGAAGGTGTCGAGCCGGGCGAAGCGGTAAAGCGCGGCAACGCGGAAGGCTTGGCTGGGCAGTGTCATCACCAAGCCACTAAACGCTCACGACAGCCGGATCAAGGCAGAGCCGGGTGCGGTCTGATCGCGGAAGGTTTCGAACACCACGCGTGACATCGCGACACGCCGCGTTTCGTGGACAGAAAAACCGCCTTCTGCTAACCGGTCGACTTGATCAACAGAGGAGAGACGACGAATGCCCAGCACGACCGAAAAGCTCCTGTCGCTCCTCAACGGCCAGCCGGTCATACCGGTGCTGAAGATCGCCAATCCCGCCGACGCGGTGCCGCTGGCCCGGGCGCTGGCCAGCGGTGGCCTGCCGGTGATCGAGATCACGCTGCGCACCGCCGACGCGCTGGAGGCGATCCGCCGGGTGGCAGGCGAGGTCGAAGACGCCGTCGTCGGCGCCGGCACCATCCTGGACGCCCGGCAGTTCGGCGAGGCGGCGGCCGCCGGCTCGAAGTTCATCGTCAGCCCCGGCATCACCCGCGAGCTTCTCGCGGCAGCCAAGGACAGCGACGTGCCGTTGCTGCCCGGTGCCATCACGCCGGGAGAGGTCATGGCCGCCCGCGAAGCCGGTCTGCGCTTTCTGAAATTCTTCCCGGCCGAACAGTCGGGCGGCATTGCCTCGCTCAAGGCTTTCGCCTCGCCGCTTGCCGACGTGAAATTCTGCCCGACCGGCGGTATCACCGGCAAGAACGCCGCCGACTACCTCAGCCTGCCCAACGTCATCTGCGTCGGCGGTTCCTGGGTGGCGCCGGACGAGCTGGTCAAGGCCGGCAAATGGGACGAGATCGAAGCCTTGGCGCGCGCGGCAAGCAAGCTCGGGCGCTAGCATCTTCTGCATCAAAAGTCGCCGCCGATCTGGCCGATCTGGTTCGCAGGCTGGTTCCCGCTCATGGGCTCGAACCACGATTCACGCCTTCAAAGGGCGCTGTCCTACCATTAGACGAAGCGGGAGAATGCCGACCAGTGGTTAGCATCCCTGGATGAAGGAAGCCAGTGCCGGCGGTGGAGGCCGCGCGGGGTGCCAGCGCAGCCTTTACGATATTTGCCCAGCGCGGCCTACTCGGTCTTGAAGCGGGCAACCGACATGAACTTGACGGCTTTGCCGGTGAACCGGTTTGCGTCGGCCATCTCGTTGCCCGGTTGGAAGCCTATCGTATAGACCTCGCTCGGTGCCGTACGGACGAAGTCGTAGGCGTAGCGCGGCGCCGTTGTCGCATCTGAAACGGTTGCGACATACTCACCGCTGTGCAGCGCCCAACGGGCGGCCTGCGGCGCGGCGGCGACCACCACCGGCTTGGGGCCGGGCTTCAGGTCGCGGGCGGTGGCCCTGGGTTCCTTGCGTGTGGTCTTCACGCCCGCTCCGATGACGGCCGCCGGATCGGAGCCTGCCCGGCGGGCAACGATGGCCTCGCGCGGCGATGCCCCGTCGCTCGATGCCCCGTCGTCGCTCGCCGGTTCCTCGAACACCGATGCTTGCTCGGAAAGCGACGCGACCTTGTATTCGTCGGTCGCGCTGACCCTTTCCAGAACGGCCTTGACCTCGTCGGGCTCTGAACTGTCGGGCCGCGCCGACGGCAATACCGAGAATGCGTCGGTGGCGGTGTTGCTCCGCTCGGCCGCACTCGCCAGCGCCAGCAACACTTGCTTGTCCTGCGGCGCAAGACCCGCCGGCGAAAGATCGGCCGGCAGCGAATGATCGGGCCGCCAGCTCGGCACGGGAATGTTGTTTGCAGCGACCTGCGCCGGGCCGGCCGCAGCAGACGGGTCTGCTATGCCGAACGGAACATTTGCCGGCGCCACACTTGCCGGCGCTTGCGCGGTCGCCACCGCCTGTTCAGTCGATCCAGCCGCATCCGCCACGCCGAACGGAACGTTCTCAGGCGGCTGGGCGCCGACGTCCGTCTTCGGGCGCGGAGCAAAATCCGGCAGCGGGATGCTGCGCGCAGGCAATGCCGCGATGATCGTCTCCGGCGTGTCGTTCTCCGGTTCAGGCGCAGGCGCCGGAGCATCGGCGACTTCCGGAATCTGAGCGCGCTTGGCATCCTGAGGCGCCACGATGGCAATGCCAGGCAGGTTGCTGCTCTTGGCGGACGGCGCCGGCTTCACGTTACGGGGCTTTGGCGCCGGCTCGGCCATCGCCACGTCGGCGCTGTCGTCCGCCTCGTCGTCGCCACCGCCGAAGAGGGCTGCCAGGAACCCACGGGATTTTTTGGCACCGCCGCTTGCGCTGGCGAGTTCGATGGCCGGCGCGCCGGCGCCCTTGCGGGCTTTGTAGGAGGCGAGGGCCTGTTGATAGCCAGGCAGCGGCTTGCCGTCGCTCGGCACATGCAGCGTCTTGCCGTTGGGGAACACGCGCGCCAGTTCCTGGCGGCTGATGCCGGGCCAGTGGCGTACATTGCCGACATCCATATGCACGAAGGGCGAGCCGGAGCTGGGATAGTAGCCGACGCCGCCGCCCTGCATCCTGAGGCCGACGTCGCGCAGCTTCTTCAGCGGCACGCCGGGAATATAGAAATCCATCGCCCTGCCGAGCATGTGCTGGCTCTTCTCGGCGACGCCCCTGCTGCGGCTGCGCAGCATCGAATTCGTGGCCGGCGAACGATAGCCGCAGACGACCTGGATGTAATCGGTGGCGCCGCTCTCCCGATAGGCCTCCCAGACCAGGTCCAGCAGGCGCGGATCCATCTTGGTCGGCTCGTTGCGACGCCAGTCGCGCAGGATGATGTTGATCTTTCGCAAGCCCGCCTGGTCGTAGCGCCCGTTGCGCTTATAGACGATCTCCGCCTTTTCATGCGTGTGGAGATGATAGAGCTTCAGCGAACGTGTCTCGGCGCTGGCGCCGGTTGCCGCCGCTGCAAGGAACCCGACGGCAACAATCACCGCTGCCAGCCATCTCGGCCAGACGCTCATGTGATAATGCCGCCCGTTTTTGTGTCGTTCGATTCTGTTCAAATCAAAAGGCCTTGCAGGCTGCCGTTTTGTCCCCGGATTTGACCAAACGGATGCGTGGTGTGTGCATCCGAATATCGATCCTAATGGTTAATCATCGCTTATTGAAGCCGAAATGCGGTAACACGGTGGCGATATCCCGCCAAAAATATTGCGCAGGATATCTTGGTAAACCGCTGGTTTAGATCATGTTTTGGCGCCAGCTCGAAACACGATCTGTTACCGTCCGCCTTAATACGTGAACACTGTGGCGAACACATCATTTCGACGCGCAGTTGCGTGGAATGATGTCCGGATGAGAACCGGCCTGGCCCTGTGACTCAGGAAGCGAGCCGTTCGACGCGGCCGGTTTCCGGGTCGATGCCGTATTCCTTGAGCTTGCGGTAGAGCGTCGACCGGCCGATGCCGAGGCGGCGGGCGACTTCGCTCATCTGGCCGTTGTAGTGATCGATGGCGAGCTTGATCATTTCGAGTTCGACGTCGGCCAGCGCACGCACATTGCCGCGCTCGTCGAGCGCCCGCAGCGTGCCGAAACGAGGCTTGGCTGGTGCATCGGCGTCGGCGGCTGCGATGCCGCCAGCGGCGGATATGTTGTCGCGCGGCTGGCTGCCCGAAGCCACTCCGGAAGCTGGCCACCCTGGAGTTGGCCCCCCTGAAGCTGGCCACCCTGGAGCTGGCAAGGCAATACCCGAATCGAGATTGACCGTGCCCTCGATTTGCGTCCGGATCTGCGGGAATTCTTCTTCGGTCAGCATGTCGCCGTCGGCGAGCACCGAAGCCCGGAAGACGGCGTTTTCGAGCTGCCTTATGTTGCCCGGCCAGTCATAGGCCTGCAGCATGGCAAGCGCCGCAGCCGAGATGCCTCGCAGGCGGTGGCGCGGATCGGCGGGCGCCACCTTCTCCATGAAATGCTCCACCAGATAGGGGATGTCGTCGCGACGGTCGCGCAATGGCGGCACGAAGATTGGATAGACGTTCAGCCGATAGAACAGGTCCTCGCGGAACTTGCCGTCCTTGACCTGCTGCAGCAGGTTGCGATGGGTTGCCGAGATCAGCCTGATGTCGACCCTGACGGCCGAGCGCCCGCCGACCGGATCGACCTCGCCGTCCTGTACGGCGCGCAACAGCTTGACCTGCACGTCGAGCGGCAGGTCGCCGATTTCGTCAAGGAACAGCGTGCCGGTGTGCGCTTCGACGAACTTGCCGGTATGTTTTTCGGTGGCGCCGGTGAACGAGCCCTTCTCGTGCCCGAACAGGATCGATTCGACCAGATTGTCGGGGATGGCGCCGCAATTGACGGTGACGAAGGGTTTCGAGCGGCGGTCGCCGCTGCCCTGGACGGCGCGCGCCACCAGTTCCTTGCCGACGCCGGATTCACCTTCGATCAGGATCGGAATGTTGGACGCCGCCGCCTTGCGGCCGAGCCGGATCACCCGATCCATCGCCGGACTGTGGGTGATCATGTCCTTGAATGTCAGATGGCCGCCACGCTGTCGTGACGAGCGCTTCACTTCGCCTTCGAGCGCTTCGACCTTGAGGGCGTTGCCGATCGACGCCTGCAGCCTGTCGGGAGAGGCCGGCTTGACGACGAAGTCGAAGGCGCCGTGACGCATTGCCGAAACGACGGTTTCGATGCCGCCCTGCGCGGTCTGCACGATGACGGGAATGTGGATGCCACGCTCGCGCATCGCCTTCAGCACGCCGATGCCGTCGAGCCCGGGCATCATAAGGTCTAGGATGACCACCGACACGTCGCGCGCATTGGGTCCGTCGACAAACTCGAGACCCGCCTCGCCGCCATCGGCGACGATCGCGGTGTGGCCGAATTTCGTCACCGCCGCCTCGAGCAGCCTGCGCTGCACGGGATCGTCATCGACTATGAGTATGGAAGCTGCCATGACTGATCCGACCGTGCCCGCCCGAGAATGCGCCCTATGGATCATCTTGGCACAGGGTTCTAAATAAGCTTTCAAAAAACCCGGTGAATGAATTCCTTAGGATTTGACCGGCTTCTCGTTTCCTCGAATTTTTGTGTCTGGAAGGATCGGCAATGCGCATGGTTTTTGCTCGAAAGCTGGCGGCGGCGCCCGGTCAGGGCGTGGCGGAGCTTGGCGACCTGCCGGAATGGAATCTGGCCGATCTCTATTCGGGCATGGAAGCGCCCGAGTTGAAGCGCGACATCGCCAAGGCCGCCGTCGATGCCTTCGCCTTCGAGAGCCGTTGGAAAGGCACGCTCGCCGCCGAGGCCGGGCGTGGCAGCGCCGGCAGGCTTGGCGAGGCGCTTCAGGCCTATGAAGCGCTGGAGGAGCTGATCGGCCGCATCGTCTCCTATGCCGGGCTTGTCTATGCCGGCAACACGTCGGATCCGCAGCGCGCCAAGCTCTATGGCGACATCCAGGAAAAGATGACCGATGCCAGCGCGCACCTGCTGTTTTTCGCGCTCGAGCTGAATCTCATCGACGATAGCGCGATCGAAACCGCACTCGCCGCCGATCCGGCCTTCGCCCATTACCGGCCCTGGGTGCTCGATCTGCGCAAGGACAAGCCCTATCAGCTCGAAGACCGCATCGAGCAGCTCTTCCATGAAAAATCGATCACCGGGCGCGGGGCCTGGAACCGCCTGTTCGACGAGACGATGACCGATTTGCGCTTCGACGTCGACGGCGAGGAGCTGACGCTGGAGCCGGCACTCAATCGCCTTCAGGATGCCGACGGCGAGGTGCGCCGCCGGGCATCCGAGGCGCTGGCCACGACCTTCCGCAAGAATTTGCGCGTCTTCACGCTGGTCACCAACACGCTGGCCAAGGACAAGGAGATTTCCGACCGCTGGCGCGGCTTCGAGGACATTGCCGATTCCCGCCACCTCGCCAACCGCGTCGAAAGCAGCGTGGTGGATGCACTCGCCGCCGCGGTTCGCGACGCCTATCCACGCCTGTCGCATCGCTATTACGCGATGAAGGCGCGCTGGCTCGGCATGGAGGTGATGAACCACTGGGACCGCAATGCGCCCCTGCCGGAGACCCCGCAGGCGGTCATCGGCTGGGACGAGGCCAAGAACACCGTGCTTTCCGCCTACCAGCGCTTTTCGCCCGACATGGCGGAGATCGCCAGAACTTTCTTCGACCGCAACTGGATCGATGCACCGGTGAGACCCGGCAAGTCGCCTGGCGCCTTCGCGCATCCGACCGTGCCTTCGGCGCATCCCTATGTGCTGCTCAACTACATGGGCAAGCCGCGCGACGTGATGACGCTGGCGCACGAGCTCGGCCACGGCGTGCACCAGGTGCTGGCCGGCGGCCAGGGCGCCTTGATGGCATCGACGCCGCTGACGCTGGCCGAAACCGCATCGGTGTTCGGCGAAATGCTGACCTTCCGCTCGCTGCTCGAGCAGACCACCGACAAGCGCGAACGCAAGGCCATGCTCGCCCAGAAGGTCGAGGACATGATCAACACGGTCGTGCGCCAGATCGCCTTCTACGAGTTCGAGCGCAAAGTGCATGCCGAGCGCAGGAGCGGCGAACTGACCTCCGACAAGCTCGGCCAGTTCTGGTTGGAAGTGCAGGCGGAAAGCCTCGGGCCGGCGATCAAGCTGCGCGAAGGATACGAGATTTTCTGGACCTATATCCCGCACTTCATCCACTCGCCTTTCTACGTCTATGCCTACGCATTCGGCGATTGCCTGGTGAACTCGCTCTACGCGGTCTACCAGAACGCCGAGCGCGGCTTTCAGGAGAAATATTTTGCCATGCTGCGCGCCGGCGGCACCAAGCATCATTCCGAGCTTCTGGCGCCGTTCGGCCTCGACGCGGCCGACCCTGCCTTCTGGCAGATCGGGCTTGGCGTGATCAGCGGACTGATCGACGAGCTGGAAGCACTGGACAATTGATGCGCAACACTGGGTGATGCGCAACACCGGGTGACCGGGTTTTCCAGAACAGTTTAGCTGCAATGCATATTGGCGATGGTTCTATTCTTGTCTTGGATATTTGTTCTTAAATAACTTTCCATGGAAGTTTTCCGTTAGATTCCCGTAAGCTGTATGATAGCGTCCGCCCTCAAGCTCAGCCGGGCATGAATGGGTCAGGTCGGAAAATCCCGACCGGTCATGGCGTGTCGGCGGATGCGACAACGGCTGTTGGCCAGGGGCAAACCGGTCGCCGACGGCTCGATCGAAGCCGGCTGTTCTGCAAATTGCGGAACCACCATCGAATGGTCCTTCGCCGAGGTCATGGCTCTACAGGCCAGGGCGGACGGATCGGACTGGAGAGAGAAAGACAATGGGCACTTTTTTCTACATGCTCCTGGCGTTCCTGGTAGGTGTGTTGGTTGGCTGGTTCATTTGGGGACGCCTGCGTGGCGAACTCGACAGTTTGCGCGGCGATCTAGACCGCACGCGCAGCGAACGCGACAGATTGCGGGCCGATAGCGACCGTCTGACCGGTGAGTTGGATGCATGCGGCCGCGCCCGCGCCGATCTCGAACGCCGGCTGGGCGAGGCGAAAACCAACCAGGCGCCAACCGCGAAGGCGGCAACAGCCAAGGCGCCAGCCGCCAAGACCGGCGCGACCAAAGCCGCGATGCAGGCGCCGTCAAGGCTGATGTCGACATCCGCACCGGCCAAACCGGCGCCGAAGAAATCTGCAACGGCCAAAGCCGCGGCTGCGCCGCGCGCAACTGCCGCTAAACCGGCAACGCCGAAACCGGCCGCATCGAAAGCGACCACCGCGCCCAAGACTGTGCCAGTGGCAAGCAAGGCTGCGCCGGCGGCAAGCAAGACCGCGCCAGCGGCAAAGAAAGCCGCGACCGGCAAGGCAACAGCCGCGGCAGCAGGCAACGCCAACGATCTGCGTCGCCTGATCGGCATCGGCCCGACCAACGAGCGGCTGCTCAAAGGGCTTGGGGTCACGACCTATGCCCAGATCGCCGCCTGGACGCCCGACGACGTCAAGCGGATCGAGGCGACGTTGAATTTCGACGGCCGTATCGAACGTGAACGCTGGATTGAGCAGGCGAAACTGCTTGCCGCCGGCGACGAAAAGGAATTTGCGCGCCGCTTCCCGACCGCGGGAGAAGCCAGCAACACCTGATCCACCGCAGGCGGCATCTGGAACAAGGCGGCGCTCTCTGGCGCCGCTTTTGTTTTTGCCGCCGCGCCTTTGCGTCTTGAGACGCCGTTCCCTCGATTGCGCACGGTCGAGCCCCCATATAGATCGATCGCTGGCGACCGCAGCATCCGAGCCTTATGCCCCTGCCCTTTGCAATTTTCAGGAACGACGAGACCGCGCGGCAGCTCGTTTTCGACTGGCCGGCCGAGATAATCGCAGCGCATGGCGAGGCGGATTTTTTGCCGGCGCTGGAAGCCGCGCAGGCTGCACATGACGGCGGCAAATGGCTGGCCGGTTATTTCTCCTACGAGGCCGGTTACCTGCTCGAACCCAAGCTCGTTCCGCTACTGCCGGCCGGCCGCCGCGCCCCGCTTTTCTGCCTCGGCGTGTTCGATGCGCCGGTCGAGGAGACGGTCGCGCCAGGCGATCTGCCGGCTAGCAACGGCCCAATCTTCGACGCCAAGGCAGCCTGGTCTTCGGACGACTACGCCAAACGCTTTGCCAGGCTGCATGACCACATCCGCAAGGGCGACTGCTACCAGGGCAATCTGACCTTTCCGGTCCATGCGCAATGGTCGGGCGATCCGCTGGTCGCCTTCAACGCGCTGACCGAACGCCAGCCGGTGAAGTATGGGGCCCTGGTCGCGCTCGGCGATCCGATCGTCTTGTCGCGTTCGCCCGAACTGTTCTTCGAGGTGGACGCGGAAGGCATGATCGAGACGCATCCGATGAAGGGCACCGCGCCGCGCGGGGCAACAAAAGCCGAGGACGATCGCCTGAAAGCGTTCTTGCGCAACGACGAGAAGAACCAGGCCGAGAACCGGATGATTGTCGATCTCCTGCGCAACGACATTTCACTGATCAGCGAGGTTGGCACGCTCGATGTGCCGGAGCTTTTCCGCATCGAGAGCTACCCGACCGTCCACCAGATGGTGAGCCGCGTGCGGGCGAAACTCTTGCCCGGCCTCGCCATCCGCCAGATTTTCGCCGCGCTGTTCCCCTGCGGCTCGATTACCGGCGCACCGAAGATCCGCGCTATGGAAATTCTGCGCGAGCTGGAAAGTGGCCCGCGCGATGTCTATTGCGGCGCCATAGGCTGGATCGCGCCCGGCGGCCGGATGCGTTTTTCCGTGGCGATCCGCACCATCTCGCTCTTTGCCAATGGCGAGGCGGTCTACAATGTCGGCGGTGGCGTCGTCTTCGATTCGACAGCCGAAGAGGAGTACCAGGAGTGTCTGCTGAAAGCCCGTTTCGCGACGGGAACACTGCCGATTTCGAACTGATCGAAACAATGCGCTGGGAACCCGGCTCGAGTTTCCTCCGTTTCGACCGCCATCTCGCGCGGCTCTACGGCTCGGCAAGCGAACTCGGTTTCGCCTGCGATCCGCAAAGGGTCGGCGAAGCGCTGATGAATGCGGTCGGCCACCAACAGATCGCGTTGCGCACACGCCTCGTCCTGTCGCGCAAGGGCGAAGTCGCGGTTTCGGCGCAGCCTTACGAGCCGCTCGCCGCAGACAAGGTCTGGACACTTCAACTGGCACGGGTGCGGCTTGATTCGAGCGACACGCTGCTGCGTCACAAGACCAGCCGCCGACAACCCTATACGCGCGCCCGCGCCGAATATCTCGCCAGCCGCGCCGACGAGGTGCTGCTCGCCAATGAGCGCGGCGAAATCTGCGAGGGCACGATCACCAACGTCTTTGCCGATTTCGGCGACGGCGTGCTGGCCACGCCGCGGCTCGATTGCGGCCTGCTGCCTGGCGTCCTGCGCGGCGAACTGCTGGATCAAGGCCGCGCCGGTGAAGCGGTCTACACGTGGAACGAACTGAAATCGGCCAAGGCGCTGTTCGTCGGCAACTCGCTGCGCGGATTGATCCCGGCGCGGCTGGGCTGAAGCATCGGGAGACAACAATGTTCGTGGTTTCGCTGAACTACAAGGTGCCGCTGACCGAGATCGACCGCTTGCAGCAAGCGCATGTCGAGTGGCTGAAGGCCTGCTATGCGCAAGGTATCTTTGTCGCCTCCGGGCCAAAGCGGCCAAGGACCGGCGGCATCATCATCGCGCGCGGTCCACGCGAGGTGCTCGATGCCAGACTGGCGGACGATCCCTTCGCCAAGGCAGGTGCCGCCGATTACGAAATCACCGAATTCACGGCGAGAATGGCCGCCGCCGCACTGGAAGCCTACAAAGAGGCATGAGTTTCCGCCCGCCGACCCACACACCCTATGACGGCTCGTCGAAACTGTTCACCATCGGGCTGAAGCCGCTCAATCTCGATAGCTGGATCGAGGTCGACGAATATCTGCTGCCCTACCTTGCCGAGAAACGCCGGCTTTACGCGGAAATTCCCGACAAGGTCTTTGTCGAGGAGCAAGCAACGCGCGACGCCCAGCGCGAAGTGCTCGATCTGCTCGGTGCGCATCTGGCGGCGAACTTTCCGGAGACCCACAGGCGTACCGACAATGCGATCGAGGTGATCGACGGCACCGACAATCTCGAGGGCTCGGGCACCCCAGCTTCTTTCAGCGATGCGCCGCTTATCGCCGCCTCGCTGCTCGTCCAGGAGGATTTGATCCTGATGCGCCGCGACGACAGCGGCTGGCGTCTGGCCGCCGGCTCGCTCTGCTTCCCCTCGTCATGGTCGCTGATCGAAAAATTCGGCAAGCCGCTGCAGCAGATCCACGCACCGGTACCGGGTTTCGGTCCAGGCACACGCCCGGCCGAGCTCATCAACCGCATGTTCGACGGACTCCAGGGCCAAGCCGTCGAGCGCTACAACTGGTCGATCCAGGCGGGCGACGCACTCTACCACCCGCTCTCCAACCTCGAACGCATCGACCGCGCCAGCAGTCGCCCGTCGAGATTCCCGGATGGCGACATCGACGCCCATGCCTTTATCCGCGTCGAGCGGCAAACGCTGAGAAAGCTCCCCGTTTCGGGCGACGTACTCTTCACCATCCGCATCCATCTCGACCCGCTCGCCGTGCTGGAACGCCACCCCGACCGCGCGGCGCTCGCGGCGTCCTTGGCCGAACAACTTCTGGCGCTGGACGAGGCACAGCTCGACTACAAGGGGATGACCGCCGACCGTAACCGGCTGGTCGCGTGGCTCAGGGCGCTGGCGCTGTCCTAGAGCAGTTCATCGTCTCACGGAAACGCCGAACCGCTCTATCTCTTTGTTTCTGCGCAATCCCGGACGGAAAACCGTTTCACACCTTTCCTGGAATTGCCCTAAATCGCAGCCAGGCCCAGCAGCAGGATCGCGGACATCGCGGTAAAGACGGTGACGTTGACATCCCACCGCCAGCCCGCCGGTCCAAACGGCGGCCGGAACGGCGGATAGCCGTTCTCGTCATACAGCACGCCGCCATAGATCGGCCGCGAGAGCATGGCCGCGAAGAATGCTCCATACATAGCCGCGGCCAATCCCCCGGCGAGATCGAGCCGCTCGGCTTCGAGTTGTCCCTCGATCCAGATAAGTCCGAGCGCAATCAGCGCCACACCGGTGTAGCTCAGCACCTGCCAGACGACATGAAACCGGGCGTGTGGGGTCCACAACGGATTGGTGGCATGTGTGGCGTTGAAGATCCTTGGTCACAGCGCCGATATTGGTCTCATAATTTCGGTCCAGAGACGGCGTCTGCCCTTCGTCATTCTCGAAAGCGACGCGGGTCCCGACATCAATTCGATAAAGATCGACGGCTGGAGCGGCGCGGTAGCTGCCGTCCGGCATTTGACCGGGCTGGGGCACCGGCATTTTGCCATCCTTTCGGCGCGACGGACTCCCGGCCCACCGATTGTCCACATGCCCGGACAGGCAACGCGCCCGCTTCTGGCCGGCTTCCCGCTCGACGATGAAAGGCTCGACGGTTTCAAACAGGGTTTGGCGGAGGCGAATTTGTCGATCGACGATGTCCCGATCCTCGAGACGATCCCAGGCGAGCCATCTGCCGGAGCAGTGGTGTTCGACAGGGCGCCTGAAGCAACCGCGATCCTGACCATGTCGGATTGGCAGGCGATCACAATACTGGACGAGGCGGTTCGCCGCGGCATCGGCGTGCCGGGCCACGTATCGGTCGTTGGCTTCGATGGCACTGCTGAATCCGCACGCACCACGCCTCCGATGACCACTGTGGCGCAAGACGTGATCGGAAAAGGCAGGCTTGCCGCCCGAATGGTTATTGACAATGAAGCCCCCCGCCAGGTCGTTCTGCCGGTAGAACTGGTGGTTCGAGCCTCCACAGCCGGGCCGAGGGCAAAAATCCGCTGAAACGCGCGGATGCGCCATCCGCATCGGGGCGGCGCTGGCAGCGTCTTTTCGCTGAGCAGCGTCTGGCACTGAACGGGGCACACCTTGACTATAAGGGCCTGACAGCCGACCGTGACTGTCGGCGGAAGACAACTGTAACTTGTGGCTTGGGGGCACAATGATCCAGCATCTTGGCAGGCCGGTCACGTTCATGGCCGCGATCCTGGTACTGTCGATAGCAGCTGAGGCGGAGCCGAGGCCTGCGCCGACGATCTGCTGGAACTGCCGGTCTCCGAGGCACATGACCTCTTCAAGCCTGCATTCGCAAGACTGGTCGAGCCGTAGCCGGGATGGCGCGGCGTGAGGCCGGCCGTCCGCTTTTCGCTTTATTGTGACAATGATCTATGGTTTGTCGCGCCGCGGCCAAGCCGCTGTTCCGAAGCGTTTTTTGAGGGAGTAATCGATAAATGGCGAATGAAAACTGGCCCGTTTACGGTGAGATCACCGGCCCTGTAGTGATGATCGGCTTCGGCTCGATCGGACGGGGAACGCTGCCGCTGATCGAGCGCCATTTCAAATTCGACAAGTCGCGCATGACGGTCATCGACCCGCGCGACACCGACCGCAAATTGCTCGACGAGCGCGGCATCACCTTCATGCAGGATGCGGTGACCAAAAACAACTACAAGAAGCTGCTGACACCGCTTTTGACCAATGGCGGCGGCCAGGGCTTTTGCGTCAACCTGTCGGTCGACACTTCCTCGCTTGAGCTGATGAAGCTCTGCCGCAAGCTTGGCGTCCTCTATATCGACACGGTGGTCGAACCCTGGCTCGGCTTTTATTTCGACGAGAAGGCCGACAACGCCTCACGCACCAACTATGCGCTGCGCGAGACCGTACGTACTGAAATCGCGAAGAACCCGGGCGGCACCACTGCGATCTCGTGCTGCGGCGCCAATCCCGGCATGGTCTCATGGTTCGTCAAGCAGGCACTGGTCAACCTCGCCACAGATCTTGGCCTCGACTTCTCGGAACCCGCGCAGCACGATCGCGAAGGCTGGGCCAGGCTGATGAAGAAGGCCGGCGTCAAGGGCATCCATATCGCCGAGCGCGACACCCAGCGCACCAAGAAGCCCAAGCCGATGAACGTGTTCTGGAACACCTGGTCGGTCGAAGGCTTCATTTCGGAAGGGCTGCAGCCGGCCGAGCTCGGCTGGGGCACGCATGAGGCGTGGATGCCGAAGAACGCCAAAAGCCACAAGAACGGTTCGAAGGCCGCGATCTATCTGGAGCAGCCCGGCGCCAATACACGCGTGCGCACATGGTGTCCGACGCCCGGCCCGCAATACGGTTTCCTGGTGACACACAACGAAGCGATCTCGATCGCCGATTTTTTCACCTTGCGCGGCAAGAAGGGCAAGGTGCAATACCGGCCGACCTGCCATTACGCCTATCATCCCTGCAACGACGCAGTGCTGTCGCTGCACGAGATGTTCGGTGTCGCCGGCAAGGCTCAGCCCGTGCATCACGTGCTCGACGAAAATGAACTGGTCGATGGCGTCGACGAACTCGGCGTGCTGCTCTACGGCCACGCCAAGAACGCCTACTGGTACGGCTCGCAGCTGTCGCTGGCCGAGGCGCGCAAGCTGGCGCCCTATCAGAACGCCACCGGCATGCAGGTCACGTCGGCGGTGCTGGCCGGCATGGTCTGGGCGCTGGAAAATCCCGAGGCCGGCATCGTCGAGGCCGACGAGATGGATTACAAGCGCTGCCTCGACGTGCAGGGCCCCTATCTCGGGCCGGTCAGGAGCTATTATACCGACTGGACACCGCTCGACAATCGGCCTGGTCTGTTTCCCGAGGATCTCGATACCAAAGACCCGTGGCAATTCCGCAACATCCTCGTTCGATAGCAGCGTTGCCTCGACACTCGGCCAGCTTGCAATCGCCCGGAAATCGGGCGATTGAAGAGGGGCGGCCTAGAGCCACGTGCGTCCATTTGCACGCACAAAGTACGCTCTAGCACTTTGAATGTGCGCATCGTGCTTTCCGAAAATCGGATCGATTTTCGGGCCGATGCGAGAGGAGAGGATCTTGAAGATGACGATTGCGCAAAGACTGCTTTCGGCTGGCATTGCCGCGGCCGCTACGGTCGCGTTGGCGGCCTGCACGACAACCGGCCCAGGCGAGCCGCCGGTGATCACGGCCAAGGGGGTTGAAGGCTCCTGGATCGACGCGCAGGGCACGGGCTTGTCCACCTTCAAGGGCGGCAGCTTCGCGACCGTCGCAACCGACACCGGCCAGAAGCTTGCCGATGGCAGCTACACCATGACCGGCGGCACCTCGGTCGAGATTCATGGCACTTCGCTGATCCGCCAGACGCCGATCAGCTTCAACTGCCTGATGGTCTCCACCAGCCAGCTCAATTGCACCAGCGCGAGCGGGCAGAATTTTGTGCTGACCAGGCGCACCTGAAATCCGATTCCGAATTTACTTTGCACAAGGACGGCGGTTTCAAGCCGCCGTCTTCTTGCGCCGGCAAAGCTGATGCCGATTTCCGCTTGCATCGACTGAAACGCGATGTGAACATAGCCCAAGAGGGCTGTTACATCCCAGTCAAACAAGAGCGTTAAACGCCTCTGCGCATGACCCCGAAAATCGGAGTCGATTTTCGGAAAGGATCATGCGCAAAATAAAAATTGGTACAGCGTCCTTTGCGCGTCCCAAATGACGCGCGGCGCTGTACTCAAGTTATCCGGGAGACGAGAATGAAGAAGATTGCTGCCATCGCCGCGCTGTCGGCATCGGCGCTTGGCCTGTCGGCAGGGGTATCCTTTGCCGACTACACGCTCAACATCCTGCACATTAACGACTGGCATAGCCGCATCGAGAGCAACAACAAGTACGAATCGACCTGCTCGGCCGAGGAGGAGACCAAGGGCGAATGCGTCGGCGGCGCCGGCCGCCTGGTCACCGCGATCGCGCAGGAGCGCAAGAAGCTGGAAGGCCAGAACGTGCTGCTGCTCAGCGCCGGCGACAATTTCCAGGGCTCGCTCTTCTACACGACCTACAAAGGCAAGACCGAAGGCGAATTCCTCAACCAGATGAAATTCGATGCCGAGGCTCTCGGCAACCATGAGTTCGACGATGGCGAGTCGGCGCTGGCGCCGTTTCTCGACATGATCGAGTTTCCGGTGCTCGGCGCCAATGTGAAGGCCAATGCGCAATCCAAGCTCGGCGACCGCGTCAAGCCGTCGATCGTGGTCGAGGTCGGCGGCCAGAAGATCGGCATCGTCGGCGCGGTCACCAACGACACGCCGGAGCTTGCCACCCCTGGCCCGAATATTGCCATCGAAGACGACGTCAAGTCGATCACCGCTGAGGTCGAGAAACTGAAGCGAGAGGGCGTCAACAAGATCATCGCGGTCACCCATATCGGCTACAAGCGCGAGCGCGACGTGATCGCCAAGATCCCGGGCGTCGACGTGGTGGTCGGCGGCCACAGCCATTCGCTGCTGTCCAACACCGACCCCAAGGCGGAAGGCCCATATCCGACGATGGTCGACAATCCGGACGGTTACAAAGTGCCGGTCGTGCAGGCGGCGTCCTATTCGAAATATCTCGGCGAATTCAAGGTCGTGTTCGACGACAACGGCGTCGTCAAGGAGGCAAGCGGCGATCCCATCCATCTCGACAAATCGATCACGCCCGACCCCGCCGTGCTTGCCCGCATCAAGGAACTCGGCGCGCCGATCGAGGCCTTGAAGAACAAGGAAGTCGCCGAGACCACCAAGGCGATCGACGGCAGTCGCGAAAACTGCCGCGCCCGCGAATGCGAGATGGGCAATCTGGTCTCCGACGCCGTCCTCGACCGGGTCAAGGGCCAAGGTGTCGAGATCGTCATCTCGAATGGCGGCGGCTTGCGCGCCTCCATCGACCAGGGCACCGTCACCATGGGCGAGGTTCTCACCGTCCTGCCGTTTCAGAATACTCTGGCGACCTTCCAGATCTCCGGCAAGGATTTGGTTGCCGGCCTCGAAAGCGGCCTCAGCCAGGTCGAGGACGGCGCCGGGCGCTTCCCGCAAGTTGCCGGCCTGAAATATGCGTTCGACAAATCGGCGCCGCCTAACGGACGCGTCAAATCGGTCGAGGTCATGGAAGGCGGCGCCTGGACGCCGATTAAGCCGGACAAGGATTACCTGGTCGCCACCAACAACTATGTCCGCCAGGGCGGCGACGGCTACAAGGTGTTCGCCGAGAAGGCCAAGAACGCCTATGATTACGGCCCGGGGCTGGAACAGGTCGTCGCCGACTACCTAGGCGCGCACCGGCCCTATACGCCGAAGCTCGACGGCCGCATCACCGAGATCGCCGCGACCGTAGCCCCGGCCGCAGAACCTGCCAACCCTGCCGAACCGCCAAAACCTGCCGAGGCTGCGCCGGCAAAGCCCGTTGAGCCGGCAATGCCCGAAATGCCGGCCGGCTCCGGCGACATTTCCAAGACGCCGCCGGCCGTCCCGGCTGAAACAGCGCCGGCACCCGCACCCGCCGAGCCGGCCCAGCCGGCGGCACCTGCGGCTCCGGCCACACCGGCTCCGGCGACCCCTGTTCCGGCTGAGCCGGCACCGGCCGAAAGCAGCCATGTGATCGTCGCCGGCGATACCTATTGGGATCTCGCGGTGAAGGCTTATGGCGACGGCACCAAATGGAAAATAATCTCCGATGCCAACAAAGCCTACGAGCCACGCCGCCTTCCGGTCGGCGCAACCTTGACGATCCCGGCGGCCTCGAAGTAATCCGGCCGCAGGAACGCAATGCACCCGCCCGGCAGACCGGGCGGGTGTTGCATTTCTGGAATAAGGTGCGGCCAGACGCAGCATTTGAAAACCAGCGCGGCATCGCTACTTTCGCCGCGGCACCGTTGGTTCGCGGTGTTGGAGAACCTCATGGCGCTTGCCAACCCTGCTGAAATCAAAGCCGAGAAGACTGCCGCCTCGCCGTCGGCAGGGCGCCCTCTGGTCAGGACCGGCAAGGTCGGTGTCATGCTGATCAATCTCGGCACCCCGGACGGCACCGGCTTCAAGCCGATGTGGCGCTACCTCCGGGAGTTCCTGTCCGATCCGCGCGTCATCGAGCTCAACAAGGCGATCTGGTATCCGATCCTCTACGGCGTGGTCCTCACCACCCGGCCGAAGAAATCAGGGGCCAACTATGCCAGGATATGGAACCGGGAGCGCAACGAGTCGCCGCTGCGAACCTACACCCGCGCCCAGGCCGAGAAGCTCGGGCTCGCGCTCGGCGAGCTACCCAATGTCGTCGTCGACTGGGCGATGCGCTACGGCAACCCTTCGACCGAGAGCGTGGCCGAGAGACTGGTCGAGCAAGGCTGCGACCGCATCCTGTCTTTCCCGCTCTATCCGCAATATTCGGCGACGACGACTGCGACTGCCAACGACCAGCTGTTTCGCGCCCTGATGAAGATGCGCCGCGCCCCGGCCATTCGCAGCGTGCCACCCTATTACAACGAGCCGGCCTATATCGAGGCGCTCACCCGTTCGATCGAAAAGCATCTGGCGAGCCTCGACTTCGAACCGGAAATTGTCATCGCTTCCTATCACGGCATTCCGAAACCCTATTCCGACAAGGGCGACCCCTACCACGCCCATTGCCTCGAGACGACCCGACTGCTGCGCGAAAAGCTCGGCTGGGATGAAAACAAGCTGATTACCACCTTCCAGTCGCGCTTCGGCGCGCAGGAGTGGCTGCAGCCCTACACCGACAAGACGGTCGAAAGACTAGGGCGCGAAGGCGTGAAATCGGTCGCCATCGTCAATCCAGGATTTTCCGTCGACTGCATCGAGACGCTGGACGAGATCGGCAGGGAAGCGTCCGAGACCTTCCATCATGCCGGCGGCGAAAAGTTCGCACACATCCCTTGCCTCAACGACAGTGCCGAGGGCATGGCGGTGATCGAGGCGATGGTGCGGCGCGAGCTGTCCGGCTGGGCCTGAACAGATCACCCGTCTATGCACCCGCAATCCGTGATCACCTGATTGTAACATTGCTGAAACACACTTAAGTGTTTGATGGGAATCGGTCGCGTGGAATATCCAACATGGCCGGCCTTTGAGGGGAGAGCCAAATGGGTTTCAGTGGTTTTGATATCGCGCTTCTTGTTCTTGTCGCCCTTGTCGTGCTGGTGCTTATCAAGGGCTTCCGAACAATTCCGCAAGGCTATAATTATACCGTCGAACGTTTTGGCCGTTACACCAAGACATTGAACCCAGGCCTCAACCTGATCGTGCCTTTCGTCGACCGTGTCGGCGCCAAGATGAACATGATGGAGCAGGTGCTCGACGTTCCGACGCAGGAGATCATCACCCGCGACAATGCCACCGTTGCCGTCGATGGCATCGCCTTCTATCAGGTGCTCAACGCGGCGCAGGCCGCCTACCAGGTCTCCGGCCTGCAGAATGCGATTCTCAATCTCACGATGACCAACATCCGCACCGTGATGGGCTCGATGGACCTCGACGAACTTTTGTCGAACCGCGACGCCATCAACGAGCGCCTGCTGCGCGTCGTTGACGAGGCGGCGCATCCCTGGGGCATCAAGATCACTCGTGTCGAGATCAAGGACATCAACCCGCCGGCCAATCTCGTCGAATCGATGGGCCGACAGATGATGGCCGAGCGCAATAAGCGCGCGCAGATCCTCGCCGCCGAAGGCCTCAAGCAATCGCAGATCCTGGAGGCCGAAGGGCGCAAGGAAGCCGCCTTCCGCGACGCCGAGGCGCGCGAGCGCTCGGCCGAGGCTGAAGCACGCGCCACGCAGGTGGTGTCGGAGGCGATTTCCAAAGGCGACGTGCAGGCGCTCAACTACTTCGTCGCGCTGAAATACACCGAAGCGCTGACCAAGATCGGCTCAGCGACAAATAGCAAGCTCGTGCTGATGCCGATGGAGGCCTCATCGCTGATCGGCACGCTCGGCGGTATTGGCGAAATCGCCAAGGAAGTTTTCCGAAGCGAAGGCACCGCCGGTGCCGCACGACAGGCTGCCCGCCCGCCGGTCGTTCGTCCGAGCGAAACCTGAGGCCACAGCCATGCTCGACCGCATTGTTTCCGAACTCGGCCCGTGGAGCTGGATGGTCCTCGGCTTCGTCCTGCTGGTAATGGAGGTCATCGCGCCGGGCATTTTCATGCTGTGGATCGGCATTGCCGCGCTGTTGATCGGCGTCGTCTCACTGCTCATCTGGGATGCCGGTTTCTGGACCTGGCAAGTCCAGGTCCTCGCCTTCCTCGCGCTGTCGCTGGTCTCGGCCTATGTCGGCAAGCGGCTGGTGGGCGGGCGCCATGATGAAACCGACCAGCCCCTGCTCAACCGTCGCGGCGCACAGATGGTCGGCCGGACGGCGACCCTTGCCGAGCCGATCAAGGACGGGCGCGGCCGCGTAAAGCTGGGCGACACGTTGTGGCGCGTCTCCGGCCCTGACCTGCCGGCCGGCACGCAAGTGCGCGTGACGGGCGCCGCTGATACCGACCTGGAACTGACGGTCGAGGCGGTCTAGAAGCCCGCTAGGCAGCACCGATGCGCAGCAGGTCGTGCAGATGGACGAGCCCGATCGGCCGCCTGCCTTCGACCACCATCAGGCTGGTGATAGCCGAGTCGTTGATCGTCTGCAGCGCCGTCGCAACAAGCGTGTCGGGCGCGGCCATTTTCGGCTCTCTGGTCATCACCTGATCGACGCTCATTGCCAGGAGATCGCTGCCGATATGGCGCCTGATGTCGCCATCGGTGATGATGCCGATCAGCTTGCCGTCCGCGGCAGTCACGGCCACGCAGCCAAACCCCTTGCGCGACAATTCGAGGATTGCCTCGCGCATGCCGGTACCTGACGATACCAGCGGCAGCCTGTCGCCGACATGCATGATCTCGCGGATCTGCGTCAGGTTGGCTCCGAGCTGGCCGCCGGGATGGAACGTGCGGAAATGGTCCGGGGTGAAGCCGCGTGCCTCGAGCAGCGCTATGGCCAGCGCATCGCCCATCACCATTTGCAGCAGCGTCGAGGTCGTCGGCGCAAGCCCGTGCGGACAGGCTTCCGGTGCTCGCGGCAGCAGAAGCACCACGTCGGCCGCGCGCGCCAGCGCCGATTTTTCGCCCGCGGTGACCGCGACCAGCGGGATCGAGAAGCGCCTCGAATAGGCGATGATGCCCTTGAGCTCGAGGCTTTCCCCCGACCACGACAGCGCGATGATGGCGTCGTTCCTGGCGATCATGCCGAGGTCGCCGTGATTGGCTTCGGCAGGGTGAACGAAGAAGGCCGGCGTGCCGGTCGAGGCGAGCGTTGCGGCGATCTTCGAGCCGATATGGCCGCTTTTGCCGACCCCGGTGACGATGACGCGGCCATCGATCTGCGACACCATGCCGACGGCTCGTGCGAACGGCTCGGCCAGCCCGTTTTCGAGAGCGTCTGCCAGTGCCGCGACGCCGGCCTGCTCCGTCGCCACGGTTCTCAGCGCCGAGGCAATCGCGGCCTGCCCGTCATGCCGCTTCCTGTCTGGGGATTTCACGTCCATGGACGATGCGATTAGCGCTTCGGCGCGCGCCTGTCCAACGGAATTGCCGTCCCGAACCTCCTGACGGGCCATGCCTCAACGCTCCGTTAACCATCCCCATTTACGGTTTCGTAAGTATGGCGCGCGTGCGCCGCGCAAGCAGTGGTGCCGATGTCCGGGTTTCAGCCTCAAAACAAAATGGGACGAAAGGGCAAGGCGGTCTGCGCTTTGCTGCTGGCAACCAGTGTCTTTGCGTTGTCGCGGCCGGCACTGCTTTGCGCCCAGGAAACCGAGCTGCGCGGCGAGGTTTCGGAATCGACAATCCTGGACGACCAGCAGTACAAGATCAGGCAATCGAGCATAGCCGGAACCCAAGCCGCGCAGGCTGCTGCAACCGCCAACGACAATACGCCGCTGCCTACCTATCGCCCGGCCAGCCAAGGGGCGTTGCCTGACGACGGCACGGGCGAGGCGGCCACAACCGGCGGCACTTTCGATCAACCAGCGGCCAGCGGCGACCCATTTCCCGACAACCCTGCTCCGCCCCCCCGACGGCGGCCAAGCGCGACGCAACGCGCCGCCAATGCGGCCAACGCCGAAGACGAGACCGCTGACAGCCAGAAGCGCAAGAGAACCGCGACTGCAGCCGCGGCGGCGACCGATGACACCGATACCGCCGCCATAGACGAGCAGGATACGGTCAACCGCCGTGCCGTCACCATCGATTCCGCCGAGAGGCTCAAGCTCGACCCCGGCGCCGAGCGCACCGAAGCCATCGAAGGCCAGGACAAGAAGAACGAGGACGACCCGTTCGCCGCCACCGGCATCAAGCTCGGCTCCTTCGTGATCCGGCCGACGCTCGAGCAAGGCCTGACGTCTTCGACAAACGCCGATTCGAGCAGCCTCGGCAAGCCGGCCTTGCTGTCGGAAACGACGCTGCGCTTCAACGCCGTCTCCGACTGGCGGGAGAATTCGGCGACGGTTGAGGGCTATGGCATCTTCCGCGAAACCTTGTCCGGCTATGACATTCACGAGGCGCAAGGCCGCGTCGACGGCACACTCAACATCGATCTCGACAATGATCTGCGCGCCATCGCCAAGCTGGGCTATGAGGCCTTGCCCGAATCGGCCTCGGCGCCGGACGCGGTCGTCGGCGCCGTTGGCCAGCCGGTGCGCCAGACCGTGAACGGCAGTCTCGCCGTCGAGAAGGATGCCGGCAAGATGCGCTTCGCGCTGACCGGCGCGGTCGAGCACGACATCTTTGGCGACGCCAAGCTTTCGTCGGGCGGATCGCTGTCGCAGAAGGGCCGCGACTCGACGCTCTACACGGCCATTTTGCGTACCGGTTACGAGATCTCGCCTGCCATCACCCCGTTCACCGAAATCGAGATCGGCCGGCGCGCTTATGATTTGCGCGTCGATCCAAACGGCTTCCAGCGCTCCTCGACCAGGCTTGGCGCACGGGCCGGCGTCGAGCTCGATCTCCGCGAGAAGCTTACCGGCGAGTTCTCGGTCGGCTGGCTGCGCGAAGCTATCGACGACGATGCCCTGCCGGCTATTTCGGGCGCGACGGTCAATGCCGATCTCAAATGGTCGCCGGAACGCGGCACCACGATCGGGCTCACCGCACAGACGACCGCCGAGAACACGACGAATGCGGGCGAAAGCGGCGACATGCTCTATTCCGGCAGCCTCACCGGCGAGCGGCAGATCCGCGCCAACCTGACCGGAAATGCCGCTCTCGGCCTTGAATGGCGCGACTATACCGGCTCCGACGATCATGATTTGACGCTGAGCGCCGAGGCTGGGCTGACGTGGTGGCTGAACCGCTACACCGGGCTCACCACCCGCGCCAGGACTGAAAAACTGACCAGCAACCTGGTTGGGCGCGACTACACGGCCAACAGTATCTTCGTCGGCTTGAAGTTGCAGCGCTAAATGCATGTCGCGCAAAAGTTTGCAGCGGTTTTGCGATAACGACTTGCGTAAAACAAGAACCTAAAGCGCGTCGCATGAGGCCGGTCGAACGCGGCGCGCTTTAGCCGATCAGCGCGGCAACCGGTGTTGAAACTACAAGGCTACGCCGCGGCGTTCTGACGGCGCGAGTTCGTCGAGAAGCGTGCGAATGACACCGGCCATGCTGGCATTCATGTCTCTGCGCCACAGTGCGAAGGCAACGTTGGCCTCGACGAAGCCTTCGGGCGAGCCGCAGTCGAACGTTCGCCCGCGGTAGTGGTAGCCGTAGAAGGGCTGTTGCTTCTGCAGCTTCAGCATTGCATCGGTGAGCTGGATCTCGTTGCCGGCGCCTTTTTCCTGACCTTCGAGTATCTTGAATATCTCCGGCTGCAGGATATAGCGCCCGTTGATGTAGAGGTTCGACGGCGCCGTGCCGGTCTTCGGCTTTTCCACCATGCCGGAGATGCGGAAACCGTGATGCGCGGCCTCGCCGCGGCCGACAATGCCGTATTTGTGCGCCTCGGCCGGATCGCATTCCTGCACGGCGACGATGTTGTTGCCGGTCTCGGCGTAAAGCTCGACCATGTCCTTCATGCAGCTTTTTTCCGACTGCATGATCATGTCGGGCAACAGCAGCGCAAAGGGCTCGTCGCCGACGAGCTCGCGCGCGCACCAGACGGCGTGACCAAGGCCGAGCGGTACCTGCTGGCGGGTGAAGCTGGTCTGCCCCGGCGCCGGCTGCAGCCGCTGCAGGCGGGCGAGCTGGTCGTCCTTGCCGCGCTGCGCAAGCGTGTCGTAGAGCTCGAATTGGACATCGAAGTGATCCTCGATGACCGTCTTGTTGCGGCCGGTCACAAAGATGAAATGCTCGATCCCGGCTTCGCGCGCCTCATCGACCACATACTGGATGACCGGCCTGTCGACGACCGTCAGCATTTCCTTGGGAATGGCCTTGGTGGCGGGGAGAAAGCGCGTGCCGAGACCGGCAACCGGGAACACTGCCTTGCGAACTCTCTTCATGTGCCAATTATCCATTTGCATGCCTGTTCGGCAATCCCGATTCGAGACATTTTCATGCCGAAATCGAGGATTACTGAACGGCGGGTCAGAAATCTCAGCTGGTAAAGCATTGACGCATCTTTTCACCCCGGACGGCACCTATGGTAAACCAAATGCTAACCGGGTTCGGCGATGAATAGTCTTCCTGAGATGAAGAAGGAGGAAAAGATGTCCGTTCGCAACGCCGCAAGGCGCTTCACCAGCGTCCTGACGGCCGCCAGCCTCTCGCTTGCCTTGCTCATGCCCAGCGGGTCGGCTTTTGCCGATGCCGGCTTCCGCCAATGGGTCGCCAGCTTCCGTGCTACCGCCGTGGCGAGCGGCGTTTCCGGCTCCGTCTACGACCAGGCATTCAAGGGCATCAACGATGCTGACCCGGTGGTGCTGGAAAAGGCCCGTACTCAACCCGAATTCACCGCACCCGCTTGGGATTATTTCGACAACCGCGTCCATGACCAGTCGGTCGCCGTCGGCCAGCAGATGGCAAGGAAATGGAAGCCTTGGCTGGACAGGATCGAGGCAAGATACGGCGTCGACCGCTACATCCTGCTGGCCATCTGGTCTATGGAATCTAATTACGGCGAAACCCTCAAGCGCGATGATATCATGCGCAATGTGGTGCGTTCGCTGGCGACGCTTGGTTATGCCGACCCGAAGCGAGCGAAATTTGCCCGCACCCAACTGATCGCGGCGCTGAAGATCCTGCAGACCGGCGACATCGACGAAAGCCATCTCAGCGGCTCATGGGCCGGCGCGATGGGCCATACCCAGTTCATCCCCACCAGCTACCAGTCCTATGCGGTCGATATGGACGGCAACGGCAAGCGCGACATCTGGAATTCGATTCCCGACGCTCTGGCGACAGCCGCCAATTTGCTGAGGAAGAACGGCTGGCAGGCAGGCAAGACCTGGGGTTATGAGGTCAGCCTTCCGGACGGCAAGAAGCTGCCCGGAGGCTCGAAGTCGCTGTCGCAATGGCAGGCGCTGGGCGTCACCCGTGCCAACGGCAAGCCGTTCAAGAACGGTGCGGACAAGGCGACTTTGAAGCTGCCCGGCGGCCGCGGCGGGCCAGCCTTCCTGATGATCAAGAATTTCTCCGTCATCAAGCGTTACAACAATGCCGACAAATATGCGCTCGCCGTGGGCCTTCTTGCCGACGAAATCGCCGGCTATGGCGGGCTTGTGCAGGACTGGAAGCGCCCGTTTACCAAGCTCTCCTTCGAGGAAAGGCAGGAGCTTCAGAAGCGACTTTCCGAGCACGGCTATTACGACGGCAAGTTCGACGGCAAGATCGGTGACGGATCGAAAACCGCCATCATGGCCTTCCAGGCAAAGGCTGGCTTGACCCAGGACGGGTATCCGAGCAAGGAAGTGCTCAAATGGCTCAGGCAGAACTAGAGCCGGTTGCGGGATGGAGAGGGTGATTGGTTTCGGCTGCGCGCATCCGGTTAATCGTTCGTCGCGTGCCGATCCTGGTTCTGGCGATCGCCGTTCTGGCAGTCGGCGCAGCCAGTGCCTTTCATACCTCGGCCATGGCGCAGGAGCCGGAAAGTCGTGGCTGGTCGCTGCGCGACCTGTTGTTTCCGCGCAGAAGCGAGCGGTTTGAGCAGCCGCCGCCCGAATTCCAGAGAGAATTCCAGAGAACAAAGCCCAGGCCCAAGCTGAGAAAGCCCCGGTCAGTTCGCCGGCCGCCGCCGGCCGAGCCGACAACCCCGGTGGCCGAGAAGGCGCCGGATGCACGCGTCGTTCTGGTGGTCGGCGATTTCATGGCGTCTGGGCTGGCTGAGGGGCTCGACGCCGCCTTTGCCGAGAACACCGGCGTCAGGATCGTCGTCCGTGCCAACGGATCGTCCGGCTTCGTGCGTGACGATGTCTACAACTGGCCAGGCCAGGTCAAGTCGCTGATCGCCGCCGAAAAACCGGCAGCCGTTGTCGTCATGCTCGGATCCAACGACCGGCAGCAGATGCGCGTCGGCGATGTGCGCGAGCAGCCGCGATCCGAAAACTGGACCAAGGAATACGAGCGCCGGACCGAAGCGTTCGGCAAGGCCATCGCAGCAACCAAGGTGCCGTATCTGTGGGTTGGCATGCCGGCCTTCCGGGTCTCGAAAATGACCTCCGACATGCTGGCCTTCAACGACATCTTCCGCTCGTCCGCCGAAAGCCACGGCGGCGAATTCGTCGACGTCTGGGACGGGTTCGTCGACGAGAACGGCGCCTTCATCACCAGCGGACCGGACATCAACGGCCAATCGGTGCGCCTGCGCTCCGACGACGGCATCAACATGTCGAAGGCCGGCAAGCGCAAGCTCGCCTTCTATACCGAAAAGCCGCTGATGAAGATCCTTGGGCTGGCCGCGCCGGGAAGCGTGGTGACAGCGTCTGCCCCGGCCGGCGCTCCCGTCGAGGCGCCGTCACCTGCTGCCGCACCGATAGCTGTCGATCGCACCGCGCCGATGCTGCTCAGCGATCCGGCGCTGGACGGCGGCTCGGAACTTCTCGGCGCCGCCCCGCCGGCAAAAGCTGACAAGAATTTGCCGGGCGAAAGGCTGATCGTCGAGGGCAAGGCGCCCGACGCCTCACCGGGCCGCGCCGATGACTTCTCCTGGCCGCCCAAGACACAACCTGCGACGGCGGCCGCATCCGATACGACGACGGCGATCCGCCAGTAAACAGAACCTCTTCGGAACTGGCTCAGCGCGGCAGCACGCTCGATCCCATCAGCGCCTCGTCGATGGCGCGCGCCGCCTGGCGGCCCTCGCGGATCGCCCAGACGACCAGCGACTGGCCGCGCCGCACGTCGCCCGCCGCATAGAGCCTTTCGACGCTGGTCCTGTAGTCCCGGTCATTGGCCTCGACATTCTTCGAACGGCGGCTGTCGGTGACGATCTTCATCTGCCCGTCGAGTTCCGAGACCGGCCCGCGAGCGGCTGGCCCGGCAAAGCCGATGGCGATGAACGCGAGATCGGCGCGGATGACGAATTCGGTGCCGGCGATTGGCTTGCGCTTTTCGTCGACCTCGCAGCATTTGACCCCGGTCAGCTGGCCGTCCTCGCCGATGAATTCAAGCGTCGCCACCTGGAATTCGCGCTCGGCGCCTTCGGCCTGCGACGATGACGTGCGCATCTTGGTCGCCCAGTAGGGCCAGACCGACAGCTTGTCTTCCTTTTCCGGCGGCTGCGGCCGGATGTCGAGCTGGGTGACGCGCACCGCGCCCTGGCGGAAGGCGGTGCCGACGCAGTCTGAGGCAGTGTCGCCGCCGCCGACGACGACGACATGCTGGCCGCCGGCGACGATCGGGCGCGACGGCCATGCCACCGACTGGATCGGCTCGCCGCCGATACGCTTGTTCTGCTGCACCAGATACGGCATGGCGTCGTGCACGCCGTCGAGATCGTCGCCCGGGATGTTGGCCGGGCGCGGCGTTTCGGAACCGCCGCAATAGAGCACGGCATCATATTCGGCGAGCAGTTCGGCGACCGGCTTGTCGACGCCGACATTGACGCCGCAATGGAAGCTGACACCTTCGCCCTGCATCTGCTCGATGCGCCGGTCGATATAATGCTTCTCGATCTTGAAATCGGGGATGCCGTAGCGCATCAGCCCGCCCGGCCGGCTCTCGCGCTCATAGACGTGAACGTCATGGCCTGCGCGGCCGAGTTGCTGGGCAGCCGCCATGCCTGCCGGCCCCGAGCCGATGATCGCGACGCGCTTGCCGGTCTTCCGTTCCGGCGGATAGGGCCGGATATGGCCGGTTTCATAGGCTTTGTCGGCAATCGCCTGCTCGATCGTCTTGATGGCGACCGGAATATCCTCGAGGTTCAGCGTGCAGGCTTCCTCGCAAGGTGCGGGGCAGATGCGGCCGGTAAATTCCGGAAAATTGTTGGTCGAATGCAGGTTGCGGATCGCGTTTTCCCAGTCGCCATTGTAGACGAGGTCGTTCCAGTCCGGGATCTGGTTGTGGATCGGGCAGCCGGTCGGTCCATGGCAATACGGAATGCCGCAATCCATGCACCGCGCGGCCTGTTTCTCGACCTCCTTGTCCGACATCGGCAGCGTGAACTCGCGGAAATGCCGGATGCGGTCGGAAGCCGGCTGGTACTTGTGCACCTGCCGGTCGATCTCGAGAAACCCTGTTACCTTGCCCATAGTCCAGTCCCTGCTGTCCGGAAGGCACGCCTGGCGACGCACCCGTTAACCTCATAAGGCAGCCGTGGCAACCTTCAGTCCGAGGTCAGGATTGTTGATGAAGATGGTTGCCAGGACGCATGGCCTCCCGGCAATTTCCAAATCTATTCCGCCGCCACGTTCATGCGCATCCGCTCCATCTCGATCAGCGCGCGGCGGTATTCGACCGGCATGATCTTCCGGAATTTCGGCCGGAAAGTCGCCCAGTCGTCGAGGATTTCGCGACCTCGTACCGAGCCGGTGTAGTGGACGTGGTTGGAGATCAGCTGATAGAGCCGCTCCTCGTCATGGCTGGTCATATCGCCGGATACGTCGACACGGCCCTTATGGTCGAGATCGCCGCCATGGTGGAGCAGCTTTTCCATCAGGTCGTCCTCTTCCGGAACCGGCTCCAGCTCGACCATCGCCATGTTGCAGCGTTCGGCGAAATCACCCGCCTCGTCGAGCACATAGGCGACGCCGCCCGACATGCCGGCGGCGAAGTTGCGGCCGGTCTGGCCGATGACGACGACGATACCGCCGGTCATGTATTCGCAACCATGGTCGCCGACGCCTTCAACGACGGCGGCGACACCCGAATTGCGCACGGCAAAACGCTCGCCGGCAACGCCGCAGAAATAGGCCTCGCCCTCGGTTGCGCCGTAGAGCACGGTATTGCCGACAATAATGGACTCGGCAGCAACGATTTTCGTGTTCTCCGGCGGGCGGATGACAATGCGGCCACCCGACAGGCCCTTGCCGACATAGTCGTTGGCAGCGCCCACCAGTTCGAAGGAGACACCGCGCGCCAGGAAGGCGCCAAAGGACTGGCCGGCCGTGCCGGTGAGCTTGACCGAGATCGTGTCCTCGCGCAGGCCCTTGTGCTTGAAGCGCTTTGCCACCTCGCCCGACAGCATGGCGCCGGTCGAACGGTCGACGTTGCGGATCGGCAGTTCGACACTGACCGGCTGCCTGGCTTCGAGCGCCGGCTTTGCGAGTTCGATCAGCTTGCGGTCGAGCACGTCGTCGATCGGATGCTTCTGCCGCTCGGTCCAGTGCACCGCCTCGTGCGGCGCATCGGGCTTGTAGAACATCTTGCTGAAGTCGAGCCCGCGTGCCTTCCAGTGCTGGATCAGCTCGCGCTTTTCCAGAAGGTCGGTGTCGCCGATGATCTGGTCGAGATGGGTGTAGCCCATCTCGGCAAGCAGCGCCCGCACCTCTTCCGCCACATAGAAGAAGAAGTTGATGACGTGCTCGGGCGTGCCCTTGAAGCGCTTGCGCAGCACCGGGTCCTGTGTCGCGACGCCGACGGGGCAGGTGTTGAGATGGCACTTGCGCATCATGATGCAGCCGGCCGCGATCAACGGCGCGGTCGAAAAGCCGAACTCGTCGGCGCCGAGCAGTGCGCCGATAATGACGTCACGCCCGGTGCGCAGGCCGCCATCGACCTGCAGCGCGACGCGCGACCTGAGGCCGTTGAGCACCAGCGTCTGGTGCGTCTCGGCAAGGCCCATCTCCCACGGGCTGCCGGCATGCTTGAGCGAGGTCAGCGGCGAGGCACCGGTGCCGCCGTCATAGCCTGATATGGTGATGTGGTCGGCACGCGCCTTGGCGACGCCGGCCGCAACCGTGCCGACGCCGACTTCCGAGACCAGCTTGACCGATACGTCGGCCGCCGGATTGACGTTCTTCAGGTCGTAGATGAGCTGCGCCAGATCCTCGATCGAATAGATGTCGTGATGCGGCGGCGGCGAGATCAGGCCGACGCCCGGCGTCGAGTGCCTGACCTTTGCTATGGTCGCATCGACCTTGTGGCCCGGCAGCTGGCCGCCCTCGCCGGGCTTCGCCCCTTGCGCGACCTTGATCTGCATCATGTCGGAATTGACCAGATATTCCGCCGTGACGCCAAAGCGTCCCGAAGCGACCTGCTTGATTGCCGAGCGTTCGGGGTTCTTGCCGCCGCCCGGCAGTGGCAGATAGCGGTCGGCCTCTTCGCCGCCCTCGCCGGTGTTCGACTTGCCGCCGATGGCGTTCATGGCGCGCGCCAGTGTCGTGTGCGCTTCCCTTGAGATCGAGCCGAAGGACATCGCCCCGGTCGAGAAGCGCTTGACGATATCGGCCGCCGGCATCACCTCGTCGAGCTTGACCTTCTTACGCCCGGTCTCTTGCGCAAGCTTGATCTTGAACAGGCCGCGAATGGTCTGCGCCTGCGCCGTCTCGCTGTCGATCTGGGCGGAATAGTCCTTGAACGTCTCCCACGAGCCTTGGCGCACGGCGTGCTGCAAGGTCGCCACGGCGTCGGGCGACCAGATATGGGCCTCGCCGCGCATGCGGAACATGTATTCGCCGCCGACCTCGAGGCTGTTGCGCAGCACCGGGTCGTTGCCGAAGCCGTCGGTGTGGCGGCTGACCGTTTCGGCGGCGATCTCGTCCAGCCCGACGCCTTCGATCAGCGTCGCCGTGCCGGTGAAGTACTTCTGCACGAAGTCCGACTTGAGCCCGATGGCGTCGAATATCTGCGCGCCGCAATAGGACTGGTAAGTGGAGATGCCCATCTTGGACATCACCTTCAGGATGCCCTTGCCGATCGACTTGATGTAACGGGAGACGACTTCGTAGGCATCGACCTCCGCTGGCAATTCGCCACGCTTGTGCATGTCGAGCAGCGTGTCGAAAGCGAGATAGGGATTGATCGCCTCGGCGCCGTAGCCGGCGAGACAGCAGAAATGATGCACCTCGCGCGGCTCGCCGGATTCCACGACGAGCCCAACCGAGGTGCGCAATCCCTTGCGGATCAAATGATGGTGCACGGCCGCCGTTGCCAGCAGCGCCGGAATGGCAATGCGATCCGGCCCGAGCTGACGGTCCGACAGGATGATGATGTTGTAGCCGCCGGCGACCGCCGCCTCGGCGCGCTCGCACAGCCGGTCGATGGCGCCCTGCATGCCGGCCGCGCCTTCATTCGAACCGTAAGTGATGTCGATCGTCTTGGTGTCGAAACGGTCTTCGGTGTGGCCGACGGAGCGCAGCTTCTCCAGATCGCCGTTCGTCAGGATCGGTTGGCGCACTTCGAGCCGCTTGCGGCGCGAATTGCCGACAAGATCGAAGATGTTGGGCCGCGGCCCGATGAAGGACACCAGGCTCATCACCAGCTCCTCGCGGATCGGGTCGATCGGCGGATTGGTGACCTGTGCGAAATTCTGCTTGAAATAGGTGTAGAGCAGCTTCGATCTGTCCGACATTGCCGAAATCGGCGTGTCGGTACCCATCGAGCCGACGGCTTCCTGGCCGGTGGTCGCCATCGGCGACATCAACAGCTTGGTGTCCTCCTGGGTGTAGCCAAACGCCTGCTGGCGGTCGAGCAGTGAGACATCCCTGCGCAGGGCGCGCGGCTCGACCGGGTTCAGATCCTCGAGGATGAGCTGTGTGTTGGCGAGCCAGCTCTTGTAGGGATGCCTGGTCGCGATCTCCGACTTGATCTCCTCGTCGGAAACGATGCGGCCCTTGTCCAGGTCGATCAGCAGCATGCGGCCGGGCTGCAGCCGCCACTTCTTGACGATCCTTTCCTCCGGCACCGGCAGCACGCCGGCTTCCGAGGCCATGATGACGCGGTCGTCATCGGTGACGATGTAGCGCGCCGGCCGCAGCCCGTTGCGGTCGAGCGTAGCACCGATCTGGCGGCCGTCGGTGAAGGCAACCGCCGCTGGCCCGTCCCACGGCTCCATCAGGGCTGCGTGATACTCGTAGAAGGCCTTGCGGTCCTGACCCATCAGCTTGTTGCCGGCCCAGGCTTCCGGGATCAGCATCATCATGGCGTGGGCGAGCGAATAGCCGCCCTGCGTCAGGAATTCGAGCGCATTGTCGAAGCAGGCGGTGTCCGACTGCCCTTCATAGGAGATCGGCCACAGCTTCGAGATGTCGTTGCCGAACAGTTCGGAATCGACCGAAGCCTGCCGCGCCGCCATCCAGTTGACGTTGCCGCGCAGGGTGTTGATCTCGCCATTGTGGGCGACCATGCGGTAGGGATGCGCCAGCTTCCACGACGGGAACGTGTTGGTCGAGAAGCGCTGGTGAACCAGGATCAGCGCCGTCTCGAAACGCGGGTCGGTGAGATCCTTGTAGTAGGCGCCGACCTGATAGGCCAGGAACATGCCCTTGTAGACGATGGTCCGCGACGACATCGAGACGACATAGAAGCCGTTGTCGACGCCTTTGGTCTCTTCGTGGATACGGCCGGAAATGACCTTGCGCAGGATGTAGAGCCGCCGCTCGTAATCGTCGTCGTTCTCGATCTCGGCGCCGCGGCCCAGGAACACCTGCCGGTGCACCGGCTCGGAAGCGGCTATGTCGGGCGCCTTCGACAGCGACGAATTGTCGACCGGCACGTCGCGAAAGCCGAGCAGCGGCTGGCCCTCGAGCTGCGCCACCTCGGCGATGATGCCTTCGATATGCGCCTGCAGCTCCGGGTCGCGCGGCATGAACACGTGGCCGACGGCGTAGTGGCCGGGCTTCGGCAGTTCGACCCCTTGCTTGGCCATCTCCTCGCGGAAGAAGCGGTCCGGCAGCTGCACCAGCACGCCGGCGCCGTCCCCCATCAGCGGATCGGCGCCGACCGCGCCGCGATGCGTCAGGTTTTCGAGCACGGCAAGGCCGTCCTCGACGATCTGGTGCGACTTCACGCCCTTCATGTTGACGATGAAGCCGACGCCGCAGGCATCATGCTCGTTGCGCGGATCATAGAGGCCGTGCGCAGCATAGCCGGTGCTGGTTCGCCGAATATTGGTCAGGGACGGATTTTTGACGGCTGCCGCTGTCGTCTGCGCGGCCTTCGTCGCAGATGGCGTCATGTCCGTCATCGTCCTGTCCTCCGTTCCGTCCCCTTCGGGCGCTGGTTTCCGTCGGGAAGCGCGTGGCTCCCCTTTCAATCTTGCGGCACGTCTTGCGAAATTCTTGCCGACCGTGCGGCTTTCCGCATCGTTCGCATATGGTATTCGTACAGGCTGGAGCCAGGCTGTCTAGCTGTCGCTCGCGGCAATGCCGCAGAGGCGCAATCATATGCCAATGCGGCCAGTTTTGTGCGACAAAATAAGACAGCACTACTGTCCTAAATTTTTATGACAGAAATTTTGGATGCACACAAGACCGATTCACAAAATTCTTGAGGCTTTCGCGACAGAAAATTGCGCGGAACGCCGTGTCAGCGTAGCCTTCAGTCGCTGCATCTACGCTCATGCGTTTCGCTGGCTTTAGCGGATTTTCGGCATCTGCCACTTGCGGCCGGCATGCGAAAGCGGCCAAGCTCGCATCGATTTCCCCAGCATAGGCAGACGCATGATTTTCGCTTCCGACAATTGGGCAGGCGCCCATCCCCGTATCGCTGCCGGCCTGTCGGGCCATGCCGACGGCTTCTCCACCGCCTATGGCGACGGTGCCCTCGACAAGGCCGTTTACCAGCGCTTCAATGAAATCTTCGAATGCGAGGTCGCGGTGTTTTTCGTCGCCACCGGCACCGCTGCCAATTCGCTGTCGCTGACTACCTATAACAAGCCAGGCGGCATTTCCTTCTGCCATCGCGAATCGCACGTCATCGAGGACGAATGCGGTGCACCGGAATATTTCACCGGCGGTTCGCGGCTTTATACAGTCGAAGGCGCACTCGGCAGGATCGATGCCGGCAATCTGGAACGGGCGGTGGACCGTTTCGCACCCGAAAACGTCCATTCCGGGCGGCCGGTTGCCGTTTCGATCACCCAGTCGACCGAAGTCGGCACCGTCTACACGCTGAACGAAATCGCCAGGATTTCGGCGATCGCAAAGCAGCACGGATTGCCGCTGCACATGGATGGGGCCCGCTTTGCCAATGCGCTCGTCGCGCTGGAAACGACGCCGGCCGAAATGACCTGGAAGCACGGTGTCGACATCCTCTCCTTTGGCGGCACCAAGAATGGCTGTTGGTGCGCCGAGGCGATCGTGCTGTTCGACCTCGAGCGAGCCAAGGAATTGGCCTTTTTGCGCAAGCGCGCGGCCCAGCTGTTCTCGAAATCGCGCTTCATCGCCGCGCAATTCGATGCTTATTTCAGGGGTGGGCTATGGCTCGACACAGCACGGCACGCCAATGCGATGGCGGCACGGCTTGCCGCGGCGATAGAAGATTCCCCTTCGGCCCGGCTGGCCTGGCTGCCGCAGGCGAACGAGGTCTTCGCAGTCATGAAAAAGGCCGAGGCCGAAAGAATGCAAGCGGCAGGGGCGGCCTTCCACGACTGGCACAGGCCGCTCAGCTACGACGGCTACATTGGCGAAGACGAAGCGCTCTATCGCTTTGTCACCAGCTTCGCGACCACGCCCGACGAGGTCGACCGTTTCGGCTACCTGCTCGCCGGATAGCAAGCCTTGCCCACCAGCAAAAGAGCGGCGCATTGCTGCACCGCCCTTTCTTCCCGGGGAGTTGGCGTCCCGGAGTTTAGCTGCCTGGCTTAGGCGGCAGTCTTGGCCTCGATCTGCTTGGCCTTGGCCGGAGCCGAGGTGATCGCGATCTTGCGCGGCTTCAGCTCTTCGGGGATGTTGCGCTTGAGGTCGACGAAGAGCAGGCCGTTCTTCAGCGCGGCGCCGACAACCTCGACGTGATCGGCAAGCTGGAAGCGGCGCTCGAAGGCTCGACTGGCGATACCGCGATAGAGCAGTTCGGAGCCTTCGCCATTGCCTTCCTCCTTGCGCTCACCCTTGACGGTCAGCACATTGCGGTGAGCTTCGATCGAAATCTCATCTTCCGAGAAGCCGGCCACAGCCATCGAGATGCGATAGGCATCCTCGCCCGTGCGCTCGATGTTGTAAGGCGGATACGTCTGGCCTTCCGGCTGCGCAAGCGAATCGAGCATGGTGAACAACCGGTCAAAACCGACGGTCGAACGGTAGAGCGGGGAAAAATCAACGTGACGCATGGTGTGTTCTCCTGTTGAGCAACAAGGTTGCGTATGGCCGGTGCGAAACCCGTGACGGCGTTCCGGATGGGCCAGCGGCCCCGACATTGGCGACCGCATGACAAATTTGGGAAGCCGGCGACGGCATTTCAAGATTTTCCCGCGTCCAAACGGGACCGGTCCCGGCCCACGTCCCGATGCCGATGAACGGCAGATGAACCGTGGCTTCGGCGAGCGTTCAGCCAGGCGGCACTAAAACTGTTCTCGAGATCACGAACAGGTCGCCGGGAAGGCGACACGACGAGGCCGAACCGGGTGTAACGTCCCTTCCTCCCGGTCGACAGAGGCCGGAAGCACGCCAAGGCTGCTTCCGGCCTTACTTGTTCGCTGCCTGGCGGTCGACCTCCCCGGCGTCCCAAATTCCTTTGCTTTTGGCGCATGGGCGTTTATGCCTGACTTGCGCCCACGCCGGCACCGACACCAACCAAACACCGTATGACCGATCTTCTCCACCAGCCCCCTCTCTTCCACGAAACTCCGGGCAATCCGCTGCCGGAAAACACGGCCGGCGGCTTCTTCACCACGCGCGACGGCAAGAAGATCCGCTATGGGCTGTTTGCCGCGGTTGCCCGCCCGATGAAGGGCACCGTCGTCGTCCTGACCGGCCGCAACGAGTGCATCGAGAAGTATTTCGAGACCATTCGCAACCTTACCGACCGGGGCTTCGGCGTGGCAACCCTCGACTGGCGCGGCCAGGGCGCTTCCGACCGGCTGATCGGCGACCGACAGCGCGGCTTCGTCCGGAGCTTCTTCGACTACACCAGTGATCTGGAGCAGTTCTTCGAGGAGATCGTGCTGCCCGATTGCCGAGGACCCTACTACATACTGGCCCACTCGGCCGGCGCGGTGATTGCGCTGCTCGCCGCGCCCTCGATGGCGAACCGCGTGCGCCGCATGGTGCTGATCGCACCGTTCTTCACCGTGCCGGACCTGCCGGTTTCGGTAAAAACCGTCCGCCGCATCTGTTCGCTGTTCAGCCTTCTCGGCCTTGGCCGACTCTATGCCGCATGGGGGCCGCGGCCCAAGGAATCGGTGCCCTTCGCCATGAACAAGCTGACCAGCGACCCGGAACGCTATCGGCGCAATACGCTGATCTACGAAACCTATCCGCAGCTGGCGCTCGGCGGACCGACGATCCGCTGGCTGAAGGCGGCGACGGAGGCGTCCTTGATCGTCAGCGACCCGGATTTCATGGCCAAGATCCACGTGCCCTTGCTGATGATCGCCGCCGGCGCCGACCAGGTCGTCTCGACCAGGGCAGTCGAGGCCTATGCGAGACGTCTGCGCGTCGGCTCGCTGGTGATGATCGACGGCGCCCGCCATGAGATCCTCCAGGAAGCCGACCTCTATCGCGAGCAACTGCTTGCGGCATTCGATGCCTTCATCCCAGGAACCGGTGACGTCTGAGCCGCATACCTGTCCGGCTTCAGCTCACGCGGGCAAAATCCATGATCCAGTTGGTCTCCCATGTCTTGCCGCCGTCCGGCGAAAAAGCCTGCTCCCAGCGTGCCGACCTGTCCGTGATCCGCGACCACAGGAAGCGAACCTGGATCGGCTGGCCGTCGAAGACGTCTTCGCACAGGAACGTGCCGACGCCCGCCACGAAAGTGCCGCGCATCGGAACATCGATGGTCGACGGATTGCGGCCGTCGATCCACCAGATCGACCATTGCCTCGCCGCCGGGTCGAAGGTCCGCAAGGTGGCGGCGCGATAGGGCCCGCCGGGCAATTCAATCCAATTGTCGTCGATATTGCCGAGGCCGCCAAGGATCGGCCGCACGTCACACGTGCCGCCAAACACATCCCAGTTGCCGTCGCCCTGCAGCCGCTTCTGCAATCTTCGATGGCCGACGGTCCAGCGCCCGAAGAAGAAATCGAAATCGGCCCGCCCGTCCGCCGGAGCATCGGAATGGCTGGCTGCTGGCTGCGTCGGCATCTATGATCCTCCCGGCTGACAGCGTTTCATAGCGCATGCCAACTGACATCATCCTGTCAGGAGGTATGGCAACGATCTCGCCTGGGCAGTATGCCCAATCTCAGCCGCGCAGCGCCGCCATCGCCGCCGCGTGCAGTTCCGGTGTCGCCGCCGCCAAAATGTCGCCGCCCTTTTCCGCCGGTCCGCCTTCGAAGGTGGTGACAACGCCGCCTGCCTTCTCGATGATCGGGATCAGCGCGACGATGTCGTACGGTTTCAATCCGGGATCGGCAACGATATCGACGCTGCCCGCCGCCACCATGGCAAAGGCATAGCAGTCGGTGCCGTAACGGGCGAGCTGGACCTGTTGCTCGAACAGGTCGTAGCGCAGGCGCGCGTCTCCCTTGAACAGCGCCGGCGTGGTGGTGAACAGCGTCGCCTCGGTGAGATTCGTCGTCTTGCGCGTTGCGAGTTTTCGGGGGCCACCGGGACCTTCATAATGCGAGCCGGAAGCATTGGCGTAGAACAACTCGCCGGTGAAGGGCTGCGACATCATGCCGGCCACGGCATCGCCGTCGACCGTCAGTCCGACCAGCGTGCCCCATACCGGCAGGCCGGAAATGAAGGCGCGCGTGCCGTCGATCGGATCGATCACCCAGACATGCCGGCTGGAGATGTTTTCGCTGCCATGTTCCTCGCCGAGAATGCCGTGATCGGGGTATTGCGCTGATATCAGCGCCCGGATGGCGCGCTCGGCCTCGCGGTCGGCCTCGGTGACCGGGTCGAAGCTGCCGCGCTCCTTGTTGGTGACCGCGCCCTGGTTGCGGAAGCGCGGCAAGGTCTCGGCTGCGGCGGCACGCGCAATGCGCCGCATGAACTCGATGCTGATGTCCAACTGATTCTCCCGCTCCAGCATGTTTGGAGATACCCGTTTGCCTACGGATTTATGCCGAAACAAAGGCGTTCGGAGCCTTTCGCATGGTGCCAACTGTTGCTCGAATGCAACGCCGCCGTCATGGAAATGCAGTTTCCACTTCACAGTGAATTAAAAAAGCCGGAACGCGCCTTGACATTTGTGCAGCGCACAATACGTTTGTTCTCGGATAGGGGTTCCTGTCCATGCCCTCCTTGGGCGTTTCCTCCCTAGACTTCGACCGTGTCGTGCAAACGATGCGGTCTTTTTTTACGCTGCCGCATGAGCGGCGAGTGCCGCGATTCCGCGGCTATTCGGCGGCCAGCGGCAGATCCATGAAATTGTGATCGGGCATCGCCATCAGTTCGGCCGAAAACCGCGCCAGATCGTCGGCCAGTGCGTCGAAACCAGCCGATCTCTGGAACGTCCGCTCATTCATGTAGAGCCCGCGATTGACCTCGATCTGCAGCGCATGCAGATGGCGCACGGGGCGGCCATAGTGCTCGGTAATGAAGCCTCCGGCGTAGGGCTTGTTGTGGGCGACGCTGTAGCCCATGCCGGTGAGCAGGCCGATCGCCGTCTCGGTCAACGCCGCCGCGGCGGAAATGCCAAAGCGGTCGCCGACGATGAAGTCAGGCCGCAATCCGCTGTCGCCGACCCTTATGCTTGCCGGCATCGAGTGGCAGTCAATCAGCACGGCGTAGCCGAAGCGCGCGTGGGTTCTGGTCAAAAGCCGTTTCAGCGTCTCGTGATAGGGCTTGTAGACCGCTTCGATGCGCGCCACGGCTTCCGCCAGCGGCAAGCGGCCGGAATAGATGTCGAGCCCCTCGCCGACCAGCTTGGGCACGGTGCCGAGCCCGCCGGCCACCCGCGCCGAGCGGATGTTGCAGAATGACGGCACCGGTTCGGCGAACATGCGCGGGTCGAGTTCCCACGGCTCCCGGTTGACGTCGAGATAGGCGCGCGGGAAGTTTGCCGCCAGCATCGGCGCACCGAGCGCGACGGCGCCGCCGAACAATTCCTCGACATAGCAGTCCTCTGAGCGGCGGATGGCGTTGCGGTCCAGCTTGGCCATCGCCATGAACCGCTCCGGATAGTAGCGGCCGCTATGCGGCGAGTTGAAGAGGAAGGGAACGCGCTGTTCGGCGCCCGATCGGATTTCGAAGGGAGGAACGACCGAAAAATCCTCGGCTGCCGTTTTCAATTTGAACGAACCCGGGAATACCAATGCATCATGATAGGAAAGTGCCACCTCGCCGCCCGCATGTCCAGCCGCCGAAGCGCCAGCCAAATCAGGATTGTGCGGCCAACGTTCACTTGATGTTTACCGTCACCTCCTCATATACAGCATGGTTAACGGGCTTGCCGCACGGCATTGTCGGTTGGGTGATTCGGACGGGACAAGATGGCACGCATTCTGCTGGCGGAAGACGATGACGACATGCGCCGGTTCCTCGTCAAGGCGCTGGAGCGCGCCGGTTATCAGGTCAGCGATTTCGACAATGGCGCCAGTGCCTATGAGCGGCTGCGCGAGGAACCTTTTTCGCTACTTTTGACCGACATCGTCATGCCCGAGATGGATGGCATCGAGCTCGCCCGTCGCGCCACGGAGATCGATCCCGACCTCAAGGTGATGTTCATCACCGGCTTCGCCGCCGTCGCGCTGAACCCTGATTCCAAGGCGCCGAAAGACGCCAAGGTGCTATCGAAGCCGTTCCACCTGCGCGACCTCGTCAACGAAGTCGAAAAGATGCTGCAGGCCGCCTGACGCGTTTTTTGTCGCGTCTTGACCGACCCGGCAAGCCAGCCATTCTTTCGCTTTTCCCGCTATTGACGTGCCGAACCAAAAATGGTGTATGCGCGGCTTCGGATGGGCGTGTAGCTCAGCGGGAGAGCACTGCATTGACATTGCAGGGGTCACAGGTTCAATCCCTGTCACGCCCACCATCCAGACAATCCCTCAATTGGCCGTCGGTATTTTTCGTCGACTGACGTTGCCGGCCTATACCGGCCTCAGGCCGCACCGAGGCGCAGATCGCCGGTCTCGACGTGCTCCAGAAACCAGGCATAGGTCTGTTCCAATCCGCTGCGCAGCGAGTAGCGCGGGCGCCAGCCGGTGGCGAACAGACGCGACACGTCCATCAGCTTGCGCGGCGTGCCGTCCGGCTTCGTCGCATCGAACGTTATCGCAGCATCGGCGCCGGCGACCGACACGATGGTGCGGGCAAGATCGGCAATGGTGATGTCTTCTCCCGAGCCGACATTGATGTGGCTGTCGCCCGAATAATTCTTCAGCAACCAGACCAGCGCGTCGGCGGCGTCGTCGACATGCAGGAATTCGCGCATCGGCGTGCCTGATCCCCACACCTCCAGGCTCTTGCGGCCGGCGCGCCTGGCCTCGTGCGCCTTGCGCATCAGAGCGGGCACGACATGGCTGGAATTGAGGTCGAAATTGTCGCCCGGACCGTAGAGATTGGTCGGCATCGCCGAGATGTAGTCGACGCCGTACTGGCGCCGATAGGCCTGGCACAGTTTCAGCCCGGCGATCTTGGCGATCGCATACCATTCGTTGGTGGGTTCGAGCGGCCCGGTCAGCAAGGCGTCCTCGGAGATCGGCTGCGCCGCGAATTTGGGATAGATGCAGGATGAGCCGAGAAACAGCAGCTTCTGCACCTCGTTGCGGAAGGCGCTGTCGATGACATTGTTCTGCATGACGAGATTGTCCTGCAGGAAATCGACGGGAAGCCTGTTGTTGGCCAGGATACCGCCGACCTTGGCCGCCGCCATCACCACTGCATCCGGCTTGCGGTCGGCCATCCAGCGCCGCACGCCGGCCTGGTCGAGAAGATCGAGCTCGGCGCGCGAGGCGGTCATAACCTCGCAATCCTCGTCGGCCAATCTGCGCAAGATGGCCGAGCCGACCATGCCGCGATGTCCGGCCACGAAAACGCGCTTGCCCTGAAGGTCGAAGGTCATCAGCTTACCCCAATGCAGAACGGCAGCTATGCCAGTTGGCCGGCGGAGCGCCGGATCGGCTTCTCTGTTGCCGGACGCATACCGCATACAGATTTGCCCAGACAAGGCAAATCGCAAGCCACCCGAAGCAACCTTTGGATCGGACGCTGTAGCGCTCGCGATCAGACGCCCGCTACCGCGCAGAGGCTTGTCATTCTGGCAATGGCAAGCTCGGGGTCGGCCAGCAACCCTGCCTGGTCGGCAAGGCGAAAGACATCGGAATAGTGACGGATGCCGCGCGCCGATTGCATGCCGCCGATCATCGAAAAATGCTCCTGGTGGCCGTTCAGCCATGCCATGAAGACGATGCCGGCCTTGTAATATTCGGTCGGCACCTCGAAGATTTTGCGCGACAGCGGCACTGTCGGCGCCATCAGCGCGTCATAGCCGGCGCGGTCGCCGTCGGCCAGCTTTGCCAGCGCTGCATTGGCGACCGGCGCGATCGCATCGAAAATGCCGAGCAGCGCGTGCGAATGTCTGTCGCCGTCGCCGGCGATCAGCTCGGGGTAATTGAAATCGTCGCCGGTGAACATCAGCACGCCCTCAGGCAGCCGGTCCCTGAGCGCAATCTCCTTGCCGACATCGAGCAGCGATATCTTTATGCCTTCGACCTTGCCGGCATGGCGTTCGATGATCGCGACCACCGTCTCCAGCGCAGTTTCGAAGTCGCTGCTGCCCCAGTAGCCTTTCAGCGCCGGGTCGAACATGTCGCCCAGCCAGTGCAGGATGACCTTGCCGGAGGCCTGGGACAGGATGCGGTCGTAGACGCCGATATAGTCGTCGGGGCCTTTGGCGACCGCCGCCAGCGCCCGGCTGGCCATCATGATCGCCTTGCCGCCAAGCCCTTCGATGAAGCCGAGCTGTTCTTCATAGGCCGCGATGACATCGTCTAGCCTGCTGGCGCCCCCCGGCGCCAGATGGTCGGTGCCGGCGCCCGACGCAAGATCGGCGCCTTCGACGCTTCGCGCCTCGGCGATCGAGCGGCGGATCAATTCCTTGGCATTCGCCCAGTCGAAACCCATGCCGCGCTGAGAGGTGTCCATCGCTTCGGCGACACGGAAGCCAAGCCCCCAGAGGTGATGGCGAAACGCCATCGTCTTGTCCCAGTCGACCGCGGGCCTCGACCACGGATCGGTCATGGCGAGGGGATCGGCAACGACATGGGCGGCGGCGTAGGCGATGCGCGAGAAGCGAGCGCCGGCCACAGGCTGTACCGGCTGGCCGACAAGCCGGCAGCGGACACGGCCGGCGCCTTCCCCGGGCAAGGTGATGTCCATGGCTCTCTCCCTTGCCAATGCCTATTAAATGGAACGTTCCAACAAATCAAGATATTTTGACTCCTGCCTCGTGCAGCGAAAATTGCTGCATCGCAGCAGCCGAAAGCCCTGCTTGCCGGAGAATTGCGCCACCGAGCCGCATTTTTCCCGGCTTCGCAAAAACGCGATTGACTCAAATGCGCCGCAGGGATTAGATCGTTCCAATAAAATCGCACAAGAAACCACCGGGAGGACAGATCTGGATGGCCAGCCGGGCCAAGGCAACGATACTCGACATCGCCCGTGAGGCGGGCGTGTCCAAATCGACGGTATCGCTGGTGCTGCAAGGCAGCGGGCTGATCCGGCCCGAAACCGCGCTCAAGGTGCGCAAGGCGATCGAGGACGTCGGCTATGTCTACAACCGCGGCGCCGCCAATCTGCGCAAGGCCCATTCCAACGTCATCGGCATGGTCATCAACGATCTCACCAATCCGTTTTTCGCCGAGCTCGCGGTCGGCATGGAGCGCGTCTTCCAGTCGGCCGGAGTCGTGCCTTTCATCGCCAATACGGCTGAAAACCCGGTGCGCCAGGAAGAGGTTCTGAAATCGTTGATGGAGCAGGGTGTCGCCGGGCTCGTCGTGTCGCCGGCGCGCGGCACCACGCCTGGTGCGTTCCGTCGCCTTGAGACCGCAGGCGTTCCGGTCGTCTTCGTCATGCGCCGGCTTCCCGAAAGCCGTATCCCGGTGATCACGCCCGACAATCATCGCGGCGCCTATCTCGCCACCGCCCATCTGATCGGCAAGGGCCACCGCCGGCTGGCCTTCTTCGGCGGCTCGTCCGACCTTGTCGTCTATCACGAGCGCCTGGGCGGCTTTCGCGAGGCCTGTGAAGCGCTCGGCATCGATCCGGCCGACAGGCTGGTCTTCGAGGGCGAAACCAGCCGCAAGGGCGGTATTGCCTGCCTGGAAACCGCACTTGCCATGGCCGCGCCGCCGACCGCGGCCCTTTGCTTCAACGATGCGGTCGCCTTCGGCGTCTTGCTGGCGCTGCGCAAGCGCGGCCTGGAACCCGGCGCGGACTTTGCCGTCGTCGGCTTCGACGACGTCGCCGAGGCCGAGCACTATATGCCGGCGCTGACCAGCGTCGCGGTGAACACCGCCGGCCTCGGCGAGCGCGCCGCCCATGTCGTGCTGAAGATGATCCAGTCGCGCACCACGCGCGCCGAGGATCATATCGGCGCCGTCAACCTCGTGGTCCGGGAAAGCTGCGGCCCCGATCGCAATGGAACTCGGCGTGCAGGAATGGGAGACGCGGCATGACCGTCCGATGGGGATTGATCGGCGCCAGCACGATCGCAAGACAGTTCATGATCGGCGCCATCCGCGCGCAGAAGGACGGCGAGATCGCCGCGGTGATGAGCTCCAGCCCGGAGCGCGCCGCCAATTACGCCGGTGAAAACCGCATTCCGGCGGCGGTCTCGACGCTCGACGCCCTGCTCAAATCCGATATCGACGCCGTCTACATCTCGACCACTAACGAATTGCATCTCGAACAGGCACTCGCCGCCATCGAGGCGGGAAAGCATGTGCTGTGCGAAAAGCCGCTGGCGCTGACCAGCGCCGACGCGCGCAAGATGGTCGCGGCGGCCAGGGCCGCCGGCGTTGTGCTCGGCACCAATCACCATCTGCGCAATGCCGGCTCGCATCGGGCGATGCGCGAAGCGATCGCTGGCGGCCGCATCGGCAGGCCGATCGCCGCGCGCGTCTTCCACTCTGTCTATCTGCCGGAACACCTGCAGGGCTGGCGCATCACCAGGCCGGACGCCGGCGGCGGCGTGGTGCTCGACATCACCGTCCACGATGCCGACACGCTGCGCTTCGTGCTCGGCGACGATCCGGTCGAGATCTCGGCGTTCACACAATCGGCCGGCATGGCCGCCGGCGGGCTGGAAGACGGCGCCATGTGCCTCTGGCGCTTCGCATCGGGCGTCATCGCCCAGTCGCACGAGGGCTTTACCACCAAATTCGCCGGCAGCGGCTTCGAGGTGCATGGCAGCGAAGGCTCGCTGATCGCCAAGGACGTGATGACGCAGAAGCCGCTCGGCTCTGTGTTGCTTCGCACGGCACAGGGTGAGGAGGAATTGAGCTTCGACCGCGAAGACCTCTATGCCCGTTCGCTGCGCGAATTCCACGCGGCGATCCGCGGCGAGGGCCAGCCGTCCGCCACCGGCGAGGACGGCGTCTGGTCGCTGACATCAGCCGAAGCGGCATTGCAATCGGCCAGGTCCGGAAACGCCGTTGCCATCGACCCGAAGCTCGGGAGCGCCGCGTGAGCAAGCTCGTTTCAGCTGCTGAGGCTGCCGGCCTGATCAGGGATGGCATGGTCGTTTCCGTGTCGTCGTCGAGCGGCCTCGGCTGCCCGGATGCGGTGCTTGCCGCGATCGGCGAGCGCTTCGACGCCGAAGGCCATCCCAGGGACATCACGACGCTGCACCCGATCGCCGCCGGTGACATGTACGGCATCAAGGGCATCGACCATCTAGCCAAGCCCGGCCTGTTGAAGCGCACTTTGTGCGGCTCCTATCCGTCCGGGCCGTCATCGTCGGAACCGCCGCAGATCTGGAAGATGATCGGCGACAATACGGTCGCCGCCTACAACGTGCCGTCCGGCATTCTGTTCGACATGCACCGCGAAGCCGCGGCCAAGCGCCCCGGCGTGCTGACCAAGGTCGGGCTCGATACCTTTGCCGATCCGCGCCATCAGGGTTGCGCCATGAATGCTGCCGCCAGCGAGCCGATCGTTTCGGTGCAGCAGTTCGACGGCGAGGAATGGCTCTATTTCCGCTCGATCGTACCGCAGGTCGCGATCATCCGCGCCACCACGGCGGACGAGCGCGGCAACCTTACCTATGAGCATGAGGGTGCCTATCTCGGCGGCCTCGAACAGGCGCTGGCCGCCCGCAACAATGGCGGCATCGTCATCGCGCAGGTCAAGCGCGTCGTCGAGAACGGCACGCTGAAGCCGCACGATGTGCGCGTGCCCGGCGTGCTGGTCGACCATATCGTGGTGGCGCCCGACCAGTTGCAGACGACGCTGACGCCTTACGATCCGGCCATCTCCGGCGAGATCTTCCGGCCGCTGTCGAGCTTTCGCAACGCCGAGATGAACGTCCAGAAGGTCATTGCGCGCCGCGTCGCCATGGAGCTTGCCGACGGCATGGCGGTCAATATCGGCTTCGGCATCTCGGCCAATGTGCCGCGCATTCTGCTCGAGGAAGGCCAGCACGGCAAGGTCACCTGGGTCATCGAACAGGGCGCGGTCGGCGGCGTGCCGCTGCTCGACTTCAAGTTCGGCTGCTCGTCGAATGCCGACGCCTTCATGCCCTCGCCGCACCAGTTCATCTATTTCCAGGCCGGCGGCTTCGACGCCTCGCTGCTGTCCTTCCTGCAGATCGACCGGCACGGCTCTGTCAATGTCTCGAAGCTTTCGGCGCGGCCGCATGTCACCGCCGGCGCCGGCGGCTTCGTCGACATCACCGCGCGGGCGAAGAAGATCGTCTTTTCCGGTTTCTTCAACGCCGGCGCCAAGCTGTCGCTTGCCGGTGGCGGCATCCGCATCGACCAGGAGGGCAAGGTCAAGAAAGTCGTCGACGAGGTCGAGCATATCTCCTTCTCGGGCAAGCGTGCCGTCGCGCAGGGACAAGACATCACTTATGTCACCGAGCGCTGCGTGATGAAGCTGACGCCTGCGGGGCTGATGGTGACCGAGTTGGCGCCGGGCATCGACCTCGAGCGCGATGTGCTGGCGCAGGCCGAGATCCCGCTCGCCGTCGCCAACGACCTGAAAGTGACGCCGGATGCGCTCTACCGGGACCGGCCGATCGGCCTATCGCTCAATGGCGGCGCGTCGCTTGGAGGCGCACATGGCTGAGCGTCTGGTAACCTTTGAAACCGACGGCGCCATCGGCATTGTCACGCTGCGCCGGCCGGAGAAATTCAACGCGCTCGATATTCCGATGCTGCGGGCGCTGGAAGCGGCACTCGACGAGGCCGAGACAGCAACCGGCGTCCGCGTCGTGCTGGTCTGCGGCGAAGGCAAGGGCTTTTGCGCCGGCGGCGACGTCGAGGCTTGGGCAGAAATGAGCGCTGCCGATTTCCAGGTGCAATGGGTGCGCTACGGCCACCGCGTCTTCGACCGGCTGGCGCGGCTGCGGCAGCCCACGATCGCCGTTCTTGCCGGCCATGCGCTGGGCGGCGGGCTGGAACTGGCGGCGGCTTGCGACTTTCGCGTGGCGGAAACGCAGGTGAAGTTGGGGTTCCCCGAAACCTCGATCGGCGTCGTTCCCGGCTGGTCCGGCACACAGCGCGCCGTGCGCCGCTTCGGCGCGCAGGCAGTGCGGCGGATGGCGCTCGGCGGCGAGGTGTTTCTGGCGACCGAGGCTCTTGCTCTGGGGATTGTCGACCGGGTGGTCGAGACCGGCAAGGCGTTCGCCGAAGCCAAGGCCTGGGCCGGCAAGATCGCCGAGCGCGGGCCACTGGCAACCGAGGCCGCCAAGCTGATGATTGCCATTGCGGAAAGCGAGGAGAGTGCTGCCGCGACCGAAGCGCTGGCCAGCAGCTTCATCGCGCAGACAAACGATCTCAGGGCCGGCGTCGAGGCTTTCAAGGCCAAGCAGAAGCCGGCCTTCTCAAGATCTTAGGAACCTGAAACTCACATGAACGCACCTCTCAACATCGCCATGCCCGCCGAGGCAGCCGCTGCGCCGCAAAGCTACCGGCTGCTGATCGGCGGCAGGTTCGTCGACGCCCAGGACGGCCGCACGCTGGAGCGCAGCAGCCCCGGCCACGGCTTCACCGTCTCGCGCTATGCGCAAGCCGGCGCGGCGGACGTCGAGACGGCGGTACAGGCCGCGCACAAGGCCTTCGAGACCGGCCCGTGGCCGCGCATGAAGGCCGCCGAACGCGCCGCGATCCTGCTCAAGGCTGCTGACCTGATCGAGGCGCGGCTGGACGAGATTGCACGGCTCGACGCGCTGGAATCCGGCAAGCCGATTGCGCAAGCGCGCGGCGAGATCGGCGGCGCCGTCGACATCTGGCGCTATGCCGCGGCACTTGCGCGGACCCTTCACGGCGAAAGCTACGCCAATCTCGGCGACGCCATGCTCGGCGTCGTGCTGCGCGAACCGATCGGCGTCGTCTCGATCATCACGCCGTGGAATTTCCCGTTCCTTATCGTCAGCCAGAAACTGCCCTTCGCACTCGCCGCCGGTTGCACCGCGGTGGTCAAGCCGAGCGAGATGACCTCGGCCTCCACCTTCGTGCTCGGCGAGATCCTGATGCAGGCCGGCTTGCCGGATGGCGTCGTCAACATCCTTGCCGGGTTGGGCGCCGATGTCGGCGCACCGATGGTCAGCCATCCGCTGGTCGAGATGGTGTCGTTCACCGGCTCCACCCGCGTCGGCAGGATGACCATGGCGTCTGCCGCCAACTCGCTGAAGAAAGTCGCGATGGAGCTCGGCGGCAAGAACGGCCAGATCGTCTTTCCCGATGCCGACCTCGAGGCCGCCGCCGATGCGGCGGTGTTCGGCGGCTTCTTCAATGCCGGCGAATGCTGCAATGCCGGCAGCCGGCTGATCGTCCATGAGGCAATCGCCGACGAGTTCCTCGGCGCCGTCAAAGCCCTCACCGCCAAGGTGGTTGTCGGCGACCCGCTCGACGACCGCACCAAGGTCGGCGCGATGATCTCCGCCGACCATATGGCCAAGGTCACCGGCTACGTGACGGCAGCGGAAAACAGCGGCGGCCGGATCTATAGCGGCGGCAAGCAGCTTGCTTCGAGCGCCGGCCAGTATCTTGATCCGACCATCGTTCGCGACGTCACCGAAGACATGGCCATTGCGCGCGAGGAAGTGTTCGGTCCGGTGCTCTCGGTGCTGACTTTTGAATCGATTGAAAGGGCGTTGCACATCGCCAACAACACGCCCTATGGTCTGTCGGCGGGCGTGTGGAGCGCCAGCATCGATACCTGCATGTCGGTGGCGCGGAATGTGCGTTCGGGAACTGTTTGGGTGAACACGTTCATGGAGGGTTACCCCGAACTGCCTTTCGGCGGCTACAAGCAGTCCGGTCTCGGACGCGAACTCGGCAAGCGCGCCGTCGAGGATTATACCGAGGAAAAGACAATCCAGTTTCATCGCGGCCAGCGCACCGGATGGTGGGTCGGCTGAGTTGGGAAGAACCCGGTGGGCATCCGCCGGTCGTGTAAGTTCAACAAGGGAGGAAGTACATGTTGCGCAAACTGCTTATCGGGACGGCTCTCGCGTCGGGCGTTGCGTTCGCGGCCCATGCCGAAGACGTCAAGGAAGTCCAGATGCTGCATTGGTGGACGTCGGGCGGCGAAGCTGCCGCGCTGAACGTGCTCAAGCAGGATCTGGCCAAGGAAGGCTTTGCCTGGAAGGACGTGCCGGTGGCCGGCGGCGGCGGCGACGCCGCCATGACCGCGCTGAAGGCGATGGTGGCGGCCGGCAACTACCCGACCGCCTCGCAGATGCTTGGCTATACCGTGCTCGATTACGCCGCAGCCGGCGTCATGGGCGACCTGACCGAGACGGCGATAAAGGAAGGCTGGGACAAGTCCGTTCCCGCGGCCCTGCAGAAATTCTCCGTCTATGACGGCAAGTGGGTCGCGGCTCCGGTCAACGTCCATTCGGTCAACTGGCTATGGATCAACAAGGCGGTGATGGACAAGATCGGCGGCACCGAGCCCAAGACCTTCGACGACTTCATTGCGTTGCTGGACAAAGCCAAGGCGGCGGGCGTCATCCCGCTCGCGCTGGGCGGCCAGAACTGGCAGGAAGCGACAATGTTCGACTCAGTCGTGCTGTCGACCGGCGGGCCCGAGTTCTACAAGAAGGCCTTCAACGACCTCGACGAGGAGTCGCTGAAGTCCGACACGATGAAGAAGTCGTTCGACAATCTCGCCAAGCTCGTCACCTATGTCGACCCGAACTTCTCGGGCCGGGACTGGAACCTCGCCACCGCCATGGTCATCAAGGGCGATGCGCTGGTGCAGGTGATGGGTGACTGGGCCAAGGGCGAATTCAACGCCGCCAAGAAGGTCCCGGGCACCGACTTCCTGTGCTACCGCTTCCCGGGCACCGACGGCAGCGTCGTCTACAACTCCGACATGTTCGGCATGTTCAACGTTCCGGAGGACCGCAAAGCCGCCCAGATCGCCCTGGCCACCGCCACGCTGTCGAAGAGCTTCCAGTCGGCCTTCAACGTCGTCAAGGGCTCTGTTCCGGCCCGCACCGACGTGCCGGACACCGATTTCGACGCTTGCGGCAAGAAGGGCATGGCCGACCTGAAGGCCGCCAATGAAGGCGGCACGCTGTTCGGTTCGCTGGCGCAGGGCTATGGCGCGCCTCCCGCGGTTGCCAACGCCTACAAGGATGTCGTCTCGAAATTCGTGCACGGCCAGATCAAGACCTCGGACGAGGCCGTGACCCAACTGGTCAGCGCGATCGAAGACGCCAAGTAAGGCACCCGCCCATGTGAATGATCTCCCCGGCGCAAGCCGGGGAGATCCCCTGCGGCGAGGTTTTGCGGTTGCGCCGACCGGCACGCTTTCGTGCCGCAGAGCCCGAGACAGCAGAATTCCGGACCCGCCATACGGAATGGACAGATGAGCACAGTTGCTGAAACCAGTATCACGCTGACGCCGGAGCACGATGCCCGTCCGGGCGCCACGGTGCGCTCGCGCCTTCAGGACGCGCTGCCGAAGCTCGTGCTGGCGCCGAGCTTCGCCGCCACTATCGTCTTCGTCTACGGCTTCATCCTGTGGACGATCTATCTGTCCTTCACCAATTCCAAGACCTTTCCCTCCTATGCGATCACCGGGCCACGCGCCTATCAGCGGCTATGGCGCTGGACTTTCGAAAGCGATCCGCCGTCCTCCTGGTACACGTCGATCACCAATATGGGGATTTTCGGCTTCCTCTATATTTCCATCTGCCTGGCGCTCGGCCTGTTCCTGGCGATCCTGCTCGACCAGAAGATCCGCGGCGAAGGTGTGCTGCGGCCGATCTATCTCTACCCGATGGCACTGTCGTTCATCGTCACCGGCGTTGCCTGGAAATGGTTTCTGGACCCCGGCCTCGGCCTCGAGCAGACGCTGCACCAATGGGGCTGGACGAGCTTCCATTTCGACTGGATCAAGAACAAGGATTTCGTCATCTACACGGTGGTCATCGCCGGCGTCTGGCAGGCGTCGGGCTTCATCATGGCGATGTTCCTGGCCGGCCTGCGCGGCATCGACGGCGAGATCCTGAAGGCGGCGCAGATCGACGGCGCCACCACCTTCCAGCTCTACCGTCGCATCGTCATCCCGCTGCTGCGGCCGATCTTCCTGTCCGCCTTGATCGTCCTCGCGCATCTCGCCATCAAATCCTACGATCTGGTGGTCGCGCTGACCAGCGGCGGACCGGGCGGTTCGGCCTGGCTGCCGTCCAACTTCATGTATGAGTACACCTTCAAGCGCAACGAGATGGCCGTCGGCTCGGCCAGCGCCGTGATCATGCTGATGACCATCACCGCGATCATCGTTCCCTATCTCTATTCCGAGCTTCGGGAGAAGCCGCGATGAGCGCCGTGGCCACTCCTGCTCGCCAGAGCACTGGCGGTATCAGCGCCAGGACGGTCAACCGTATTGTCATCTACGGGCTGCTGGCGCTGTTCGCGCTGTTCTATCTGATGCCGCTGTTCGTCATGCTGGTGACCTCGTTCAAGACCATGGACGAAATCCAGAACGGCAACATGCTGGCGCTGCCGAAGGAGCCGACCTTCGCACCTTGGGTAAGGGCGTGGAGCGAGGTTTGCTCGGGTCTCACCTGCGTCGGCATGAAGGGTTATTTCTGGAACTCGATCAAGATGGTGGTTCCGGCCGTCATCATCTCGACCCTGCTCGGCGCGCTCAACGGCTATGTGCTGACGAAGTGGCGCTTTCGCGGGGCGACGCTGGTGTTCGGGCTGATGCTGTTTGCCTGCTTCATTCCGTTCCAGTCCGTCCTCTTGCCGATGGCAACGATCCTCGGCAGCCTCGGCCGGTTCGGCGTCAAGCTGCAGAACGCGACCGGCCTCACCTTCGGCTTCGGCAATCCGACCGTGAACCTTGTGTTCGTTCACGTCGTCTACGGCATCGGCTTCACCACCCTGTTCTTCCGCAATTATTACGAAGCGTTTCCGAACGAGCTGGTGAAGGCGGCGCAGATCGACGGCGCCAGCTTCTTCCAGATCTTCCGGCGCATCATGCTGCCCAACTCGCTGCCGATCATCGTGGTGACGGTGATCTACCAGTTCACCAACATCTGGAACGACTTCCTCTTCGCTTCCGCCTATGCCGGCTCAGGCGACGTGATGCCGATGACGGTGGCGCTGAACAATGTCGTCAACACCTCGACCGGCGTCGTCGAATACAACGTCAACATGGCGGCGGCGATGATCGCCGCGCTGCCGACGCTCCTCGTCTACGTGCTCGCCGGCCGCTATTTCGTGCGCGGCCTGATGGCCGGCGCCGTCAAAGGATAATCGCATGGCTTTTCTGGAAATTGACGGGCTGAAGAAGCGTTTCGGAGCGGTCGAGATCCTGAAAGGCATCGACCTCGACCTGGAAAAGGGCGGCTTCCTCGTGCTGGTCGGGCCTTCCGGTTGCGGCAAGTCCACGCTGCTCAACACTATTGCCGGCCTGGAAACCATCACCGAAGGGGAAATCCGCGTCGACGGACGCACGATCAACGATCTCCACCCCTCCAAGCGCGACATCGCCATGGTCTTCCAGAGCTACGCGCTCTATCCGAACATGACGGTTGCCGGCAATATCGCCTTCGGCATGGAGATGCGCGGCGTGCCGGCCGGCGAGCGCCAGAAGGCGATCGACAAGGTGGCGAAGGTCCTGCAGATCGGCCATTTGCTGAAGCGCAAGCCAAGCCAGCTCTCCGGCGGCCAGCGCCAGCGCGTCGCCATGGGCCGGGCGCTGGTGCGCGATCCAAAGCTGTTCCTGTTCGACGAGCCTTTGTCCAATCTCGATGCCAAGCTGCGTGTCGACATGCGCATCGAGATCAAGCGCCTGCACGCCACCACCGGCACCACCATCGTCTACGTCACCCACGACCAGATCGAGGCGATGACGCTGGCCACCAAGATCGCGGTGATGCGCGACGGCGAGGTGCAGCAGTTCGGCACGCCAGCCGAAATCTATAACAATCCGGTCAACCTGTTTGTTGCCGACTTCATGGGCTCGCCGGCGATGAACCTGATCCCGGCGACGATCGGCAGCAACGGCAGCGGCTTCTCCGTCGTCATGGAGCGCGAGGCGCGCCAGCCGATCTCGCTGCCGCTGGGCAATGCGCCGGCCGGCCTGTCGGCATTCCAGGGAAAACCGATCATCTTCGGCGTCCGCCCGGAAGCACTGACCGATCCCGAGGGTGCCGAGCGCAACGCCTCGAACATCGCCCGCGCCGACTGTCACATCGAGGTCATCGAGCCGGCCGGCTCGGACACGTTCGCGGTCACCAATCTCGGCGGCAAGGCGGTGGTGGCGCGGCTGCGCGCCGATGCCAAAATCCAGCCCGGCACGGTCACGCCGCTCGCCTTCAACCTGACCAAGGCGGTGTTCTTCGATCCGGCGACCGAGAAACGCATCGTCTAACGGCCATGACAAATCCCGACATCGTCATCATCGGCTCCGGCATAGGCGGCGCCACGATCGCCTCCGGCCTTGCCGGCGGTGGCGCCTCGATCCTGATGCTGGAGCGCGGCGAATCACTGCCAGCAACGCCGCACACACGCGACACCCGCGCGATCTTCGTCGACGGCCATTATCGGCCGAAGGAGATGTGGCTCGAGGCCGGCGGAGCGCCTTTCAACCCGGGCAATTACTACTATGTCGGCGGCAATTCGAAATTCTACGGCGCTGTGCTGATCCGCTACCGCAGGGAAGACTTTTCGGAGATGGAGCACTATGGCGGCATCTCGCCGGCCTGGCCGTTTTCCTATGAGGAATTCGAACCCTGGTATTCCAAGGCCGAGCAGCTTTTTCGCGTGCGCGGTGCACTCGGCGAAGACCCGACCGAGCCGTTCCACTCTACGCCCTACCCTTTCGGGCCGGTACCAGACGAGCCGTCGATCGCGCGTGCGCGCGCCGAGTTGAAGAGCCTAGGCCTGCATCCGGCATCGCTGCCGCTCGGCGTCGACATCGAAGCCTGGCTGAAAGATGGCAGCACGCCGTGGGACGCGTTTCCCAACACCGGGACCGGCAAGATCGACGCGCAATCCGGGCCGTTGGCAGCAGCCCTTGCCGATCAGAATATCCGGCTTGAGACCGGCGCCCATGTCGAATATCTCGAGGCATCGCCGGACGCCAGGACGATCGAGACCGTCCATTACCGCCAGAACGGTGCGCTGAAGAAAGTCGCGCCGAAGCTGGTGATCCTGTCGGCCGGCGCGGTCAATTCAGCCGCCGTCCTGCTGCGTTCGCCTTCCCCTTCTTCCAAGGGCAAGGGAGGTGGCAAAGGCCTGGCCAACCGTTCCGACCAGGTCGGCCGCAACTTCATGAACCACAATTCGAGCGCCATGCTGGCGATCGATCCACGCCGCAGGAACAAATCCGTCTACCAGAAGACGCTGATGCTGAACGACTATTATCTGTCCGACGGCAAGGGCGGCAAACCGCTCGGCAACGTCCAGCTCCTCGGCAAGATCGACGGCAACATCCTCAAGGCCAATGTCCGGCGCGCGCCCAAATTCGCGCTGGATTTCATGGCCGGCCACGCCGTCGACTGGTATCTGATGTGCGAGGACCTGCCCGATCCCGAGAGCCGCATCATGGTCGACGGCAAGGACATCGTCATGCAGTGGCGGCGCTCCAACATGCAGTCGCTCGACGGACTGACCAAGGTGATGCGCGAGAATTTCCGCGCCTGCGGCTATCCGATCGTCCTGTCGCGTCCGTTTGACAAGCGCACGCCCTCACATCAGTGCGGCACGGTGAAGATGGGCAACGATCCAGCGACCTCGCCGCTGGATCCGTTCTGCCGCTCCTTCGACCACAGCAATTTGTTCGTCGTCGATGCCGGCTTCCTGCCGAATTCGGCCGCCGTCAATCCGGCGCTGTCGATCGCCGCACAGGCGCTGCGCGTCGCCGATCATATTCGCAAGACGGAGCTTGCAACATGAGCCGCCCGGCAGCGATCGTCACCGGCGGCGCGCGCGGCATCGGCCTTGCCTGCGCCGAGGCGCTGGCCGGCGCAGGCTTCGACATCCTCGTCGCCGACCTTGCCGACGAAGCCGCCGACGGGCTCGCCGCCGACATCACCGGGCGCGGCGCGAAATTCGCCTATGTCAGTTGCGACGTCGCCGACCTCGACGGCCATGCAGCGCTGATCGATGCCGCGACAAGCGCCTTCGGCCGCATCGACTGCCTGGTCAACAATGCCGGCATCGGCGCCGTCCTGCGCGGCGATCTGCTCGAGCTCAAGCCGGAAAATTTCGACCGGGTGCTCGGCATCAATCTGCGCGGCACGGTGTTCCTCAGCCAGCACGTCGCCAAAGCGATGCTCGGCCTGCCGAGCGATGGTGCGAGATCGATCATCACCATCACCTCGGTCAGTGCCGCCATGGCCTCGCCGGAACGTGCCGATTACTGCATCTCCAAGGCCGGGCTTTCGATGTGGGTGAAGAACCTGGCACTGCGGCTCGCCGCCGAAAATATCGCCGTGTTCGAGGTGCGCCCGGGCATCATCCGCACCGACATGACCGCCGGTGTGACCGCCAAATATGACGGGCTGATCGACGGCGGGCTGGTGCCGGCGATGCGCTGGGGCGAGAGCGAAGATATCGGTGCCGCCGTGGCGGCGCTCGCCGGCGGCAAGTTCGGCTTTTCGACCGGCTCGGTCATCAATATCGACGGCGCGCTGTCGGTGCCGAGGCTATGAACAGGTGATGCCATGACCGACTACATAATCGTCGGCGCCGGCCCGGCCGGCTGCGTACTCGCCAACCGGCTGAGCGAAGATCCGTCGCATCAGGTGCTGCTGCTCGAAGCCGGCGGCAAGGACTGGCATCCGCTGATCCACATGCCGGCCGGTTTCGCCAAGATGACCAAGGGCATCGCCGCCTGGGGCTGGTCGACGGTGCCGCAAAAGCACATGCAGGACCGTGTCTTCCGATACACGCAGGCCAAGGTGATCGGTGGCGGCTCTTCGATCAACGCCCAGATCTACACGCGCGGCAACGCCCGCGACTACGACGCCTGGGAGAAGGAAGAAGGCCTTGCCGGCTGGGGCTATCGCGACGTGCTGCCCTATTTCAAGCGCGCGGAGAACAACCAGCGTTATGCCAACGATTTCCACGGCGACCAAGGCCCGCTCGGCGTATCGAACCCGATCGCGCCGCTGCCGATCTGCGAGGCCTATTTCCGTGCCGGACAGGAGATGGGCATCCCCTTCAATCCCGACTTCAACGGGGTAGCCCAGGAGGGCGTCGGTTATTATCAGCTGACGCAGAAGGACGCGAAGCGCTCCTCCGCCTCTGTCGCCTATCTCCGGCCGATCCGCGAGCGAAAGAATCTCACCGTCAGGACCGGCGTTCTGGTGACGCGCATCGTCGTCGACAAGGGCCGCGCCGTCGGCGTCGAGATCGTCGACAGGCCGGGCGGCCAGCCAACGATCCTGCGCGCCGAGCGCGAGGTGATCGTCTCGTCCGGCGCCATCGGCTCGCCGAAGCTTTTGCTGCAGTCGGGCATCGGCCCGGCCGACCATCTGAAGACGGTCGGCGTGACACCGGTGCACGATCTGCCCGGCGTCGGCTCCAACCTGCAGGATCATCTCGACCTGTTCGTCATCGCCGAATGCACCGGCGATCACACCTACGACAACTACGCCAAGCTGCACTGGACGGCGTGGGCCGGGCTGCAGTATCTGCTCCTGAAGAAAGGCCCGGTAGCCTCCAGCCTGTTCGAGACCGGCGGCTTCTGGTACGCCGATCCGACCGCCGCCTCTCCCGATATCCAGCTGCATCTCGGCCTCGGCTCCGGCATCGAGGCCGGCGTCGAGAAGCTGAACAATCCGGGCGTGACACTGAACTCGGCGTTCCTGCGCCCGCGCTCGCGCGGCACCGTGCGGCTGAACAGTGCCGATCCGGCCGACCGCCCGCTGATCGATCCGAATTATTGGTCCGATTCCTATGACCGCGACATGTCGATCAAGGGGTTGAGGCTGGCGCGCGAGATCATGCGGCAGAAGGCGCTGGCCCCCTTTGTGCTGCGCGAGGTACTGCCGGGACCCGACCTGCAGAGCGGCGACGAGCTGTTCGACTACGCTTGCCGCAGTTCCAAGACCGACCACCACCCGGTCGGCACCTGCCGCATGGGCCACGATGCGATGAGCGTGGTAACGCGAGATCTCAGGCTGCGCGGTATCGAGGGCCTGCGCGTCTGCGACGCCTCGGTGATGCCGCGCATCCCCTCCTCCAACACCAATGCCCCGACGATCATGGTTGGCGAAAAAGGCGCCGATCTGATCCTTGGCCGCGAGCCGCTGCCGCCGGCGGTGTTTTCCACCAACCAAGCGGCATGAGGGACAAAGAATGATCAGGCACTGTGTCTTCGTCAGATTTCGCAACGATGTCGCCGACGCCGAGCGCGCGGCAATCCATGCCGATCTCGAAGCGTTGCGGGCGGTGATCGACGGCATGGGCAAGGTCGAATTCAGCGCCAATACCAGCCCGGAACCCTTCGCCCGCGGCTTCACGCACGGCTTCACCATCGACTTTCGCGACGCTGCGGCACGCGATGCCTATCTGGAGCATGAAGCGCATCAGCGAGCCGGCGCAAAACTGGTCGCGGCGCTCGAAGGCGGCACCGACGGGCTGATGGTGTTTGATCTGCAGATCGCGTGACTATCCCATTCTCAGCGCAACAACGCCGGCAACGATGCTGAGCACCGCGGCACCTCGCCATGCCGTCATCTTCTCGCCGAGCGCGAACACCGAGATCATCATGGCGAACAGGATCGATGTTTCGCGCAGCGACGCCACCGAGGCGATCGGCGCCTTGGTCATCGCCCACATCACGATCCAGTAGGCGCCGCCGCTGAGCACGCCGGTATAGATTCCGGCCTTCCAGTCGCGCGCCAGCACCGGCAGCGCCTGTGGGCCGCGAAAGACGACGCATAGCACCAGCGCCCACAGCGCATCGCAGACGAACAGCCAGGCGGCATAACTCGACGCGGTGGCGGCCAGCCGCGCGCCGCTGCCGTCCGACAGCGTGTAGCTGGCGATGAAGATCGATGTGCCCAGCGCGAAGCCGACGGCGCGCAGGTTCAATTTCTCCAGATGCGCGCCGCCGCGAAACGACAGCACCAGCGTGCCCGCCGACAACAAGAGGATGCCGAGAATGGCGAGCGGCGCCGGCATCTCGGCAACCACCACAACGCCCCCCAAAGCGGCCAGCAATGGCGCGGTACCGCGCGCCAGCGGATAGGTCTGGGCGAAATCGCCGGCCTTGTAGGCGCCGATCAGGAACGTCCTGTAGCCCATGTGGAAGACAACCGAGGCGAGGATGTATGGCCACACTTCCGGCTTCGGCACCTCGACGAAAGGCAACGTCACCAGCGCAGCGGCACCCATGCCGAGCGTCATCAGTGTGATCGACAGGAAACGGTCGAGATGGACCTTGACCAGCGCGTTCCAGATCGCATGCATGGAAGCGGCAGCGAGCACCGCGAAAAAGACAAACAGGCTCATCGGCGGTTCATCCGCCGCCCGTCCCGATGACGATCGGCGTCTCCAGGTCGATATCGACCCAGAGCGGAAAATGGTCGGAAGCGATTTGGCCGATATCGGCGCTGACCGAGCGCACGCGCCCGGCAAACATGCCGCCGACGAAGCAATGGTCGAGCCGGCGCTTTGCCAGCCTGCCATCGATAGTCTTCACATGGGTGTGGAAATCCGCTGTCGGTTCCATTGCGACGGCGGCGGCATCGACAAAACCGTCGAGATAGGCGGCACCGCGATGATAGGGCGCGCTGCCGACAATGCGCCGGTACTCGGCGCTATCCGGCTCCATGTTGAAGTCGCCCAACCAGATCGCCGCTACGGGGTTTTCTGGCTCCTGTTCGCCATTGCTCCAGTTGCGCGCCGGCTCGTCGTCGGCGCCGCTCCATGGGCCGCCCTCGGACGGCGCACGGCGATGCTCGGCGAGCAAATAGTCGATCTGCTCCAGCCGCTCCTCGACCGCGATATGCGCCAGATGCAACGACAGCACCCGCACCGGACCGGCAGGGGTGCGGATCATGCATTCGAGTGCGGCATTGCGGGTGTTGAGCGGCCGCAGCGTGCGCCTGAGCGGCAGCGTATGCAGCCGCGACCAGACGATCGGAAGCTTCGACAGAACCATGGTGCCGAATTGCCGCCGCCGGTTGACGATGCGGCCTTCACGCCGGTGGCTGGCATCCATGTCGAAGGCCGGCCCGTAGACCCAATGATAGTCGGGCAGAAATTGCGAAAGAAGTTCCGGCTGGTCGTCCTCGTTGCTGCGCAACCAGTGCCGTTCCACCTCCTGCAAGGCGACGATGTCGGCGCCGGCCACGACCTTGGCACAACGCGCCAGGTCGTAGCGGCCATCGCTGCCGAAGCCGTACTGGATGTTATAGCTGACCAGCTTCATTGCTTATCCGGCTCAGTTTCCTGCTGGCAGTAGCCGTTCGCTGACAGCCTTGCAATGTGCAGCCGGGCGGAGGGAGCTTGGGCCAGATGCTAAGTGGTCAGCGGCTGGAACCGACCGGGCGGGGATGCTGCCAGTTCCGACCAGTCGATTTCTTCCTCAAGGCGGTGGTAGGCTTCGTCGCCGATCGTTCCGTCGATGCGCAAACGCTCCAGCGCATCGCGCTGGCTCTTGATGGCGTAAAGACGCAATCTGTCATACTCGGTCGCCGCCTGGGCATCCTCCGGGTTTTCGGCGATGGCGCGCTGGGCGGCATATTGCTCTCGCACCGCCCCGGCCGCGCTCGATGTCTTGCCGCTGAGCACGTCCAGCGCCGCCTGCATGATGGCGACGCGCGCCTGCGCCACCTCCCGGTCGACCGTCCGGTCGAGGTCGAGATTGAGCAGAAGCAGCAACGGTTTCAGGCTGACGCCTTGCAGCACCAATGTGCCGAGCACGACCGTGAAAGCGGCGAGCACGATAGGATCACGGCCCGGAAAGTCGGCCGGCAAGGCGAAGGCGGCCGCAAGCGTCACCAGGCCGCGCATGCCGCACCAGCCGATAAGCACGCCGCCGCGAAATGTCGGCGCGTCTTTTTGCCTGTCCTCGTCGCCCAGACGTGCCAGCGCTCTGAGGACCGCGCCGCAGCCCAGAACCCAGACGAGCCGCGATACGATGACGACGGCCAGCACAGCCAGGGCAAAGACGAACGCCTCGCTTTGTCCTTGCTCAGCAAGTCGCCCGACGATGGACCGCGCTTGCAGGCCCATCAGAACGAAGGCCAGCACGTTGAGCACGAACACCGCCGTCTCCCAGACCGAGTAGGAGCTGACACGATTCCTTGCCGGCATGCGGCGCGGCGATGTACGTGCGATCGTCATGGCATAGACGACGATCGTGATGATGGCGGAAAGCCCTATCCTGTCGGCCAGGATCCAGACGCCGAAGGTTGAGGCGAATTGCACTACGGTGCCGCTCGCCGGGTCGTCGATGCGGCCGAGTATGGCGAGAGACAAGCGGCCGAGCACATAGCCTGCGGCAAGGCTGCCGACCGTCGACAGCAGGATCATTGGAACGGCACTGCTCAACAGGATGGAGCCGGCGGCTGCGGAAACCGACATCCTGTAGATCAGCAGCGCCGTGGCGTCGTTGAGAAGGCTCTCGCCTTCCAGGATGGCGGTGATGCGGTGCGGCACCTTGAACTGTCCGAGCACGGCCGCCGCTGCCACCGCATCGGGCGGCGCTACGATCGCGCCGAGCGCTATGGCGGCGGCGACGGGCAGGCCTGCCATCGTCCAGCCGACCAGCGCGACCGTCACGGTGGTGAAGATGACGGCGCCAAGCGCCAGCAGGATGAGCGAAACCTTGTAGCGGTTGAGATCGCGCAGCGACGTGTCATAGGCCGCGTCGAGCAGAACCGGCGCGATGAACAGAGCGAGCGCCAGCTCCGGGTCGATCTCGATGGTCGGGGCAAACGGCAGGAAGGCGATGCCGGCGCCGGCCAGCGCCAGCAATGACGGATAGGGAATCTGCAGACGCCGCGACAGCGCGGTCAGGGCGACCGCGATGAGAAGCAGGACAAGGGTGAGTTCAAAAAGCGCCATGCCTTATCGTAGCGGTGAAGCCGGGCGATTGGCACTGCAAAAACGGCGACGGCTTTGGCTGCTCGTGAATGGTGAATGGCTGCGTGCAGAGGAATTTCGGCGCGTAAAGCGCATTCTTACTATTCACTATTCACTATTCACTCTTCTCCTAATGCAGCACCAGCATGTCGCCCGACGAGAACGAAATCTCGGCCTTTTCGCCGACGGCCGGCGGCGGTGTGGCCGGACTGTTGAACGTGTCAAGCGAGACCGTGCTGCCGCCGATGCCGACGCGAACCCGGATGACCGAGCCGAGGAAATGCACCTCGGCGATTTCGCCCGAAAGGCTGGAATCGCGGCCGGGGTGTCGGCCGAGCGAGATCGCCTCGGGCCGCAACGCCAGCGACAGCGTGTCGCCGGACTTCGAGCTGTTGAGCTTGCCCTTGAGCGAGACCTCTTGCGAGTTGACGCGCACCTTGCCCGAAGCGGCGTCGGTGACCGTGCCTTCGAGCACGTTCAGCGTGCCGACGAAATTGGCGACGAATTTGGTTGCCGGCCGGTTGTAGATCTCGAACGGCGTGCCGACCTGCTCGGCCTTGCCGCCATACATGACGGCGATGCGGTCGGAGATCGACAGCGCCTCTTCCTGGTCGTGGGTGACGAAGATGGTGGTGATGCCGAGCTTCTTCTGGATCGAGCGGATTTCCTCGCGCAGCGACACGCGCACCTTGGCGTCGAGCGCCGACAGCGGCTCGTCGAGCAGCAACAGCTTCGGCTTCGGCGCAATCGCCCGCGCCAGCGCGATGCGCTGCTGCTGACCGCCGGAGAGCTGATAGGGATAGCGGTCGCCCATCTGTGGCAGCTTGATGATGTCGAGCATCTCGGCAACGCGCCTGTCGGCATCGACCTTCGGCATACCGGCGACCTTCAGCCCGAAGCCGATATTCTGCGCCACGGTGAGGTTCGGAAACAGCGCATAGGCCTGGAACACCATGCCGACATTGCGCTGGTTGGGCTTGAGCCGGGTGATGTCCTTGCCGGCCACGACGATCTTGCCGGCGGATGGCTCTTCGAAACCGGCGACCATGCGCAGCACCGTCGTCTTGCCGCAGCCCGACGGGCCAAGGAAGGAGACGAATTCGCCCGGCTCGACGTCGAGGTTGAAATCCTGCACCACGGTGATGGGGCCGAAGGATTTTCGCACATGCTGGATTGAGAGGAATGGCTCGGTCATGGCTTTTTCCTTCGGGTCAGTTCGGACGGTTCGCCGATCGCGGCGCGAAGCGCGACAGGATCTGGATCAGCGACATGCAGCCCCAGGTGATGACGAAGGCGATGATGGCAAGCGCCGCCGGCTCGTAGGCGCGGTTGGCGCCGACGTTCTGCAGATAGGGTCCGAAAGCAGGCCGGTTGAGCAGGCTGGCCATGGTAAATTCACCGATGACGATGGCGAAGGTCAGGAAGGCGCCTGACAGCACCGCGATCAGCACATTGGGCAGGATGACCCGGGTGATGATCGTGCCCCAGCCGGCGCCGAGGATCTGCGCCGCTTCGGTCAGTGTCCGCACGTCGATGGTGCGAAGCCCGGTGTCGACGGCACGATACATATAGGGCAGCGCCAGTGTCGCATAACCGATGACCAGCAAGGCATTGGCTCCTGTGTCGCTGGCCAGGAACGGCAGCGGTGAGTTCGACCCGTACATTCTGATGTAGCCGAAGACGATAACGATGGCCGGGATGACCAGCGGCAGCAGCGTGATGAACTCGACGACGGGCCTTAGCTGCGGGAGCCGCAGACGAATCCAGTACGCCGCCGGCACCACCACCAGCACGCCAAGGACGATGGTGAAGATGGCGGCGACCACCGAATAGATGAACGTCGCCTGGAAGCGGGGATCGCCGAGCACGACCTGATAGGCATCGAAGGAATACGCGCCGCGCCGCATGCGCATGGAGAATTCCACGGTCGCGATCAGCGGAATGAAGAAATAGGCCGCGCCCAGCGCGAAGACGATCCAGGCCCAGAATCTGCCGGACTTCATTTGAGCCACCTCTCAGAGCGCGTCCGGAACCAGATGTAGAAGACGTTGGCCAGCCCGGTGATGACGATCATGCCGAAGGCAATGGCGTAGCCGAGATGGGCATTGTGCAGCACGTCACCGCGGATCTGCGCGTAGAGCAGGATAGGGACGATGTTAAGCGAGGAGCCGGTCAGAGCGTAAGCGGTGGCGATGGCACCGAAGGCGTTGGCGAACAAGAGAATGACGGTGCCGAGGAAACTTGGCCAGATCACCGGAATGACGACCATGCGCCAGAACTGCGCCTGGGTCGCGCCAAGCGTTGCCGCCGCTTCGCCCCATTCCTTCTTCAGCCCATCGATCGCCGGCACGATGATCACCACCATCAGCGGGATCTGGAAATAGACATAGGTCAGCGTCAGGCCCCAGAACGACAGGATGTTGAAACCATGGGCATAAATGTTGAAGCCGACCAAGACGTTGAGCAGCACCGTGGCGAGCCCGAGCCGGCCGAGCGTCGCGAGAAAGGCGAAGGCCAGCGGCACGCCGGCAAAATTGGAGGCCACGCCGGAAAAGGTCAGTGTCGCCGAGCGTATCCACTCCGGCAGCCCGCCGCGCACGATGGCGATGGCAATGGCAAGCCCCGCGAAAGCACCGATCAGCGACGAGGCGAGGCTGACCTTGATTGAGATCCAGTAGGCGGCAACGATCGACGGCTGCGCCAAGGCCGCTATGTTTTCGAAAGTGAATTCGCCCGCATCGTTCCGGAATGCGCCAAGCATTAGATAGAGCGTGGGCAGGATCAGGAACATGATGGCGAAGATGAAGAAAGGCGCAACGCCAAGCCATTGCGTCGGCAGCCTCATGCTGCGGGCGTCGGCAGGAGGCGCGGTCTTCCCGGCAACAGCGTGATCGGACAACGAGATATCGGTCATGCGCCGGCTACCGTCCTGGAGGTATGCCGGGTGGCCATCTAAGCCGCCCGGCTGATCTCAAGTCTTACTTGACGTTGGCGCCGACGACGGCATCCCAGTTCTTGGTGATGGCTTCCTTGGCCTTGCCCTGCTCGTCGAGCGTCGGGAACACCGCGGCTGCATAGGACTCGGCCGGCGGCAGCTTGGCCATCACGTCAGCCGGGAGCTTGCCATTCTTGGCGAGGTCGTTGAAGCGGATCGGGTGACAATAGCCCTTCAGCCAGGCGATCTGGCCTTCGTCGGAATAGAGATATTCCAGCCACAGCTTGGCAGCATTCGGGTGCGGCGCGTAAGCACTAATCGCCTGAACATAGACGCCGGCGACGACACCGGTCTTCGGCACGACGACGTCGACCGGCGGATTGCCCTTCAGCGTATCACGGCCGGCAAGCGCGTTATAATCCCAGGTCACCAGGATTGGCGTCTGGCCTTGGGCAAGCGTCGCGGGCTTGCCGATGACCGGCACGAAATTGCCGGCGGCGTTGAGCTTCTTGAAGAAGTCGAGACCAGCCGTGCCGGCGGCTTCGCCGGCAGCCGCACCGCCGGAAAGGCCGGCGGCATAGACTGCCTGGATGGCCTGGTTCGAAGCACGCGGGTCACCGGCGAGCGCCACGGTATTGGCGAATTCCGGCTTCAGCAAGTCGGCCCAGTCGGCCGGCGCTTCCTTGACCAGGTCCTTGTTCACCAGAAACGAAAGCACGCCGTAATAGTCGCCGGTCCAAAAGCCTTCGGCATCCTTGGCGCTGTCCGGGATCGAGTCCCAGGTTGATACTTTATAAGCCTGGATCAGGCCATCCTTCTTTGCGGTCGGGCCGAAGCTCAGGCCGACGTCGATGACGTCGGGCGCTTGCGGGCCCTTGTTGTCCTTGTTGGCCTTGATCGCCTCGACCTCGTCGCCGGAGCCGGCATCGGGGTTGAGTTCGTTGATTGTGATTTCCGGATATTTCGCCTTGAAGCCGTCGATGACCGCGCCGTAGCCGCACCAGTCATGGGGCAGCGCGATGGTGGTGAGCTGGCCTTCAGCCTTGGCTGCGGCGACCAGTTCATCCATGGACTGGGCCGACGAGATGGCAGAGGTCGCCATCAGGGCGACGGCCGAAAGGGAAAGCAATTTTCCCGTGAATTTGAACATGTGTTCTCTCCGTTGAACTGACGCCGTTGGACGCCTGCGATGCGGTATCGTTTTCGTGTGACAGCCAGATGAAAGCTTTGTGAAAGCGATGCCCCGCAGTATGAAAAAGTAAACTCTTTTTAACCGGCTGTAGCAATCGCTTCGCGATTCTTTTTCCGGCTAACTAGTTTCGATCTTGCCTTTCATCTTTCCCCCTTTCCTTTGCTTCTTTTCCTAACTCGATTTCCGATGCGAAAATTGTCTCAGACGGCGCCGGCGATGGCGTTTTCGAGCAGCGTCAGCGCCGCCTTTTTGGTCAGCTTGACCGGGTTGCCGCCGGCGGTCGGATCGACCACCGCCATGTCGGCGATCAGGCCCTTGCGTTTCTTGTCCATGTCGAGCCCCTTGATCAGGCTGGGCAGCGCATGCGGCACCTTGAGCTCCTTGCGCAGCTTGATGATCGCCTTCGCAAAACCGTCGAAGCCGCCCTTGATGCCGCAATAGGCGGCAAGCCGGGCGATGCGCGGCTCGATCGCCTCTCGGTTGAAGGCCAGCACGTAGGGCATGAACACGGCGTTGGTCATGCCATGGTGGGTGTCGTAGAGCGCGCCGATCGGATGCGACAGCGAATGAATCGCTCCAAGCCCTTTCTGGAAGGCGGCCGCTCCCATGGCAGCGGCGCTCATCATGTTGGCGCGGGCGACCAGATCCTTGCCGTTGGCATAGGCTTTCGGCAGGTTTTCGAAGACCAGCCTTATGCCTTCCACGGCGATGCCGTCGGCCATCGGGTGATAGCCCGGCGCGCAATAGGCTTCGAGGCAATGGGCAAGCGCATCCATGCCGGTGCCGGCTGTGATGAAGCCCGGCATGCCGACCGACAGCTCCGGATCGGCAATGACGATCGCCGGCAAAAGCTTTGGATGGAAGATGACCTTCTTGGTATGGGTCGCTTCATTGGTGATGACGCCGGCGCGGCCGACTTCCGAGCCGGTGCCGGCCGTGGTCGGCACGGCGATGATCGGCGCGATCGCATCGGCATCGGCGCGTGTCCACCAGTCGCCGACGTCCTCGAAATCCCAGACCGGCCGTGTCTGCCCGGCCTGGAAGGCGATGAGCTTGCCGAGATCGAGCGCCGAGCCGCCGCCAAAGGCAATGACGCCGTCATGCTTGCCCTTCTTGAACACGGCAATGCCGGCGGTCAGGTTGGAATCCACCGGGTTCGGCTTGACCTCGGAAAACACGCCATACGGCACCTTGGCGTCGTCGAGGATCTTCAGCGTCGAGGCCACCACCGGCAGCCTGGCCAGTCCCGGATCGGTGACGAACAGCGGCCGCTTGATGCCGGTCGCCACCAGCACCTCCGGCAGCTCCTTGATGCGTCCGGCGCCGAAGCGGACGGTCGTCGGGTAATTCCATTTGGAAACGAGTTTTGTCATTTCGACCTTCTTGACTGCTTTCGTGCTCTTGGATGTCATTAGTTCACAAAGGTGTTGGCCACACGTTCCGACCGCATCATGTACGGAACCCAGATGACTGCGGCCCATATCGAGCGCGAAATTCCGCCCAGGGTGTCTGCGTCGTACGCGTCGGCCAATTCTGGAACGGCGGTAGGAAAAGCCAGATGCACAGCCCATGGATCGAGAACGGCATATACCGGCATCGCGAATGCCCAAATCATGTACCAGCCGGGGAATATCTGCCAGCGCTTGAACATGAAGAACAATAATAGGGCCGGGGCCGAAAGGTTTAGTATGCCGAATATCACCAATTCGGCAAGAATCAGGGCACCTTGAGAAAAACTGAAGGTCTGCCAGTCGAAGCCGAGATAGTCGGTATTGTGCAGTTGTACCAACCCCAGTATCGGCGTGAGCATCAACCCGAGCATCGGCAGGACAAGCCATCCGCCGATACCCTCTGGACCCTCACGATCTGGCAGCGCCGATTGTTGTATATCCGCCATTACTCCCCCTCAGCAGCGATCGCATGCTTGTCGATCGTCACCTTAGATCACCTCGCGCAGATGGTATGATTTCGGCCTGGTCAGATTGTCGTAGCCGATGGCCGACAGTGCCGCGCCCTTGCCGGTGTCCTTGACGCCGGTCCAGACCAGCGCCGGGTCGAGATAGTCGCAGCGGTTCATGAACACGGTGCCGGTCTCGACGCGGTCGCCGATCGCCGCCGCGTGGTCGGTGTCGCGCGTCCAGATAGAGGCCGTCAGCCCATAGGGGCTATCGTTCATCAGCGCGATCGCCTCCTCGTCGTTGCGCACCTTCATGATGCCGACGATCGGGCCAAAGCTTTCCTCGCGCATGACGCTCATCTGGTGGTCGACCTGGGTCAGCACTTCCGGCGCCAGATAGGGCGAACCTTGCCTGTCGTTGGCCACCTTCATGTTGATGTGTGCCCTGGCGCCCTTGCGCAACGCCTCGGCCTTCTGCTCGCGGATCAGGTCGGCGAAGCGCGCCTGCGCCATCGGCCCCATGGTGGTCGCCTGGTCGAGCGGATTGCCGACGACGTAGTTCCTGGTCTCGGCAATGAAGCCCTCGACGAATTCGTCGTAGACCTTCTCGTGGACATACACGCGCTCGATGCCGCAGCAGCACTGGCCGGAATTGTAGAAGGCGCCGTCGACCAGATTGGCAACGGCATGGTCCATCTTTGCGTCCGGCAGTACATAGGCCGGATCCTTGCCGCCGAGTTCGAGGCCGAGCGTCATGAAGGTGCCCGCCGCCGCCTTTTCGATGGCGCGGCCGCCGGCGACCGAGCCGGTGAAGTTGACATGGTCGATCTTGCCGGAGCCGAGCAGCCTTTCAGTCTGCGCGTGGTTCAGGACGAGGTTCTGGAACAGGCCCTTGGGCAGGCCGGCCTTATCAAACGCCTGCTGAAACCGTTCGCCGACCAACAATGTCTGTGCCGCATGCTTGAGGATGACGGCGCTGCCCGCCATCAGCGCCGGGACGATGGTGTTGACGGCGGTGAGATAGGGATAGTTCCACGGCGCGATCACCATGACGACGCCGAGCGGCATCTTCTTCACATAGCGCCGAAAGCCGTCCTTCGGGTTGGAGGCCATGACCGGCTTCAAGGCCGCCTCGGCGATCTCGACCATGTAGCTGACGCGTTCCCTGACGCCGCCGAACTCGCCGCCATAGCGCACCGGCCGGCCCATCTGCCAGGCGATCTCCGGCACGATCTCGTCGGTCATGGCGACCAGCGCTTCCAGCATGGCAAGCATGTACTTGCCGCGCTCGACGACCGGCGTCTCAGCCCACTTCTCCTGCGCCGCCTTGGCACGTTCGACCGCGGCACCGATCGCCTGGTCGGTGGCAAGAGGCCGTTCGGCATAGATCGAACCGTCGACGGGGGATTTTATCTTGACCGTTTCGGTCATGCCTTGGGTCCTCGCATTCTACAATAATGTCGTTGGTTAGCGCCGCCCTCATCCGCCTGCCGGCACCTTCTCCCGTATACTGACGGGGAGAAGGGACAAGCTCAGCGCCGGGCCCCCTCTCCCCCGTTCTTCACGGGAGAGGCTGAGGGTGAGGAGCGGCGCCAACGTTGCCAGATTATTCAATACCGCTCGAACCCCCTGTGCAGTTCCCAGTCCGTAATCCGGCGGTCGTACTCGAACTGTTCCCAGTGTGCCGTGTGGACGTAATGTTCCAGCACATCGTCGCCGAGCGCCTGCCTCAGCATTTTCGATTCCGCCAGTGTCGCGGTGGCGTCGCGCAATGTCTTTGGAATTTCGGGCAGCTGCGAGGCCTGGTAGGCATCGCCGACGAAGGGCTTCTGCAGGTCAAGCTTTTCATCGATGCCGGCAAGCCCGGCCGCGATCAGCGCGGCGAAAGCCAGATAGGGGTTCAAATCGGCGCCGCCGATGCGGCATTCCATGCGGATGCCTTTGGTGCCCTCGCCGCAAAGACGGAAGCCGGCGGTGCGGTTGTCCTCGCTCCACATGATCTTGGTCGGCGCAAACGTGCCGGCCTGGAAGCGCTTGTAGGAATTGATGTAGGGCGCCAGGAACCAGGTGAATTCCTTGGCATATTTGAGCTGGCCGGCCGCCCATTGCTGGCCGAGTGTCGACAGCGTCCACTCGGCATTTTTGTCGTAGAACAACGGCGTCTTGCCGTCGGCGCTCCACAGCGAATTATGGATGTGGCTGGAATTGCCGGCGAGCCCGTAATTGTACTTGGCCATGAACGAGATCGCCTTGCCTTCGGACTCGGCGATTTCCTTGGCGCCGTTCTTCAGGATGACGTGGCGGTCGGCCATGTCGAGCGCCTCGGCGTAGCGGACATTGATCTCTTCCTGGCCTGGCCCCCACTCGCCCTTCGAATTCTCGATCGGGATGCCGGCCGCCTCCATCTCGTTGCGCAGCCGGCGCATGACGCCTTCTTCCTTGGTGGTGATGCCGATCTGGTAGTCGCCGATGTAGGGCGATGCCGTCTCGAGGCCCTGCCAGTGCTTCTTGCGGGCGGAATCGTAGGTTTCGCTGAACAGATAGAATTCGAGCTCGGAAGCGAAATAGCCGATATAGCCGCGATCCTGCAGCCGCTTGACCTGCTTCTTCAGCATGGCGCGCGGCGAATGCGCTAGGTCGTCATGGGTATGGTGGTCGAGCACGTCGCAGATCACCAGCGCTGTCTTCTCCAGCCACGGAACGAGCCGCAGCGTCGCAAGGTCCGGCTTCATGACGAAATCGCCATAACCCTTCGACCAGCTTGCCGCCTTGTAGCCGGGCACCGGTTCCATATCGATGTCTGCCGCCAAGAGATAGTTACAGCCATGCGTCTCGTCATGCGCGGAATCGACGAAATAACGGGCCAGGAAACGCTTTCCCGCGAGCCGCCCCTGCATATCGACGATGCAGGCCAGCACCGTGTCGACCTCGCCGCTGGAGACCGCTTGCTTCAACTGATCGAACGAGAAATTTCCGGCCATTCCTTTGGCACTCCAGCGCTTGTCGTTTCGGGCTTGTCACTTTGAAAAGGAAACGAAAACCACGGCCGGCGCGAATGCCGGCCATGGTCATGAGAGGGGGTCAGGCGCCGGCTTCGCCTATGGCTAGCTCGGCTGCCTTGATCGCCGCCTGACGCTTTGCGATCTGGTCGCCGATGGGCGGACCCTGGAAGCGGCGGTTCTCGAAACCGAACCAAAGCACCGCGGTCAGCACAATGAAGCCCAGGGTGATATAGAGCACTTTGTCGTTCGGCGGCTGGATGGCGATGTAGAAGATGATCGCCATGCCGATGACCGACAGGATGCAAAACAGCTTGAACAGGCCGGCGCCGAGGTTCCATGGGCCGGGGTTCGGCCATTTTTCCGTTCCGAAAGCCATCATGCCGAGCACGATCGGAATGATGAAGGACAGAAACAGGAACACCAATGTCGAATTGACGACGATGGTATAGATGTTCGTGCCGCCGACCGAGATGAACTGGGCAAGAAAGACATAGATTACCTCGAGCACAGCAGCCGTCCAAATCGCATTGACCGGCGTGCGCCAGGTCGGGCTGACCTTGGCTAGCGAGGCCGAGCCGACCGGCATGCCGCCGTCACGCGAGAAGGCGAAAAGCATGCGCGAGGCAGAGGTGACCGTTGCCAGACCGCAGAGGAACTGCGCGATCAGGATGCCCAGATAGAGCAGTGTCTTCAGCCACGCCGGCAAGATCGCGTCCATCGTGGCGAAGAACACGCTCCAGCCCTGCTTGGCGCCGGCCGCCAGATCCGGAATCGCCAGTACGATCGCGCACAGCATCACCCAGCCGATCAGCGACGACCAGACTACGGACGAAACGATTGCCCGCGGAACCGAGTGCGCCGCCCTCAACGTTTCTTCCGAAGTATGCGCCGACGCGTCATAGCCAGTGATGGTGTAAACCGGCAGCAGCAGGCAGAGCAGGAAGAGATACGTCATGGAATCGGACTGCGGGAAAACACCGCCGCCCGCGTCGCCCGAATAGTTCGTGAACGTCCACAGCCGCGTGATGTCGATCGCTGGAGCAAACATCAGGCAGGCGACGATCAGCACGGCTGTCGTTGCCAGGATCAGGAAGCCGGAGGCGTCCGTCAACATAGCCGTCAATTTGATGCCGAAATGATTGAGCAGCGCCTGCAACACGGTGATGAAGGCGACAAACCCGACGATCTCACCAGGCGTGCCAGTCATGCCGAAGGCTCCGCCGAAAGTGCCGACGAAGAAGAAAGCAGTACCGATGTTGATGGCGCCGAGCACGGTGATCAGGCCGAGCAGATTGAGCCATGCGGTGAGCCAGCCAGTGAAACGGTTCCCTAGGATGGATGCCCAGTGATAGAGGCCGCCGGCGGTCGGAAATGCAGAGGCGATCTGGGCCATGGCGAGCGCGAAAAATCCCGAAACCATGCACCCGACGATCCAGCCGATGCCAGCGCCGGCGCCACCGATGGACGACGTCGCTTGCGCGAAGGAATTGATGCCGCCTGAGAGGATGCAGATGATTGAGAACGAGATCGCGAAATTCGAGAAGCGGCTCATGCTTCGCGACAGTTCCTGAGCATAGCCCATTCCGTGGAGAACTTTCAGGTCCTCCTTCTTGTCAACTTCGCTGTAACCCGGTGCTACCATTTTAAAGTCCCCTTTTGGTTTCTTAGCTGGCCGATTGAACTGACTTTCCGACTGCGCTTGGTCTGGAGGCCTTGGCCGCTTCGGGCTCCAGATTGAGAAAAATACCGGTGAGCAGATCCGCCCATTTCCGCTGCCCGGCCGCGCCGGCGATCTCGTCGTTGCGGATTTCAATCATTGCGCAGGGCAGCCCGCGCGAGCGCGCATGGCGTTCCAGCGTGAAATAGACCCGGTCGGCCGGCGAATAGGGTTCGTTGACGCCGACGCTGACGCCGGCAAGCCGCTTCAGTGTCGCGATCAGCGGCGCCGCCAGCCGGCGATCCTCGTCGTGGATGATGCCGATGTGCCAGGGCCGGCTTTTGCCTTTGTAGAGCGGCGTGAAGGAATGGATCGAGACCAGCCTGGTCTCCCGCCCGGCCGCCAGGCGCTCGTCGATGACCGTTGCGATCCGCTCGTGAAACGGTCGCCACGCCAGCGCGATGCGCGCCTCCCGCTGGTCGGCCGAAAGTCCCTGGTTGGCCGGGACCACGGTTTTTTCGCTGGCGCTGACCGTCACTATCAGGTCCGGCGCGTCGAGCGGGCGGTTGCAGTCGATGATGAGCCGCGAGATGCAGGTCTCGACCAGCGTCGCATCGAGCGCCTCGGCCATGCGGCGCGCCACCGGCAAGGCGCCGGGATCCCAGGCGATGTGGCGGGAAAGATCCTCGGCGGCAAGGCCGAGCGTTCCGAATTCCGGTGGCAGGAAATTGGAGGCGTGGTCGCAGGTCAGCACGAAGGGGCTCGATCCGCCGGGGTTCGTCACCCTTACGGTTTCAGGCGATGCAAGGCTGGCGGGCCGTGCTGTCTCCATTGTCTGCTGTCCCCGGGGAGCGCTGTATCGTATGTTACGTATTTTGCCTCATTGCGTCCCTGCGGATGATTTCATACAGTTTGGCCGGCTTTGTCAAACGCGATTTCGATAATGCGGTAACGGCACGGCCAGGGTGGGGAAAAACATGGTTTCCAGCATTGCCGAACTGATCTCCGACCGCATGGGCACCATGCCGGCAGGCGAGCGGCGCGCAGCACAAACGCTGATCGCCAGCTATCCGCTGATCGGGCTGAAGACGGTCGCCGAATTCTCGGCTGCCGCCGGCGTGTCGTCGCCGACGATCCTGCGTTTCGTCGCCCGGCTCGGCTTCCAGAACTATCCGGAATTCCAGTCGACGCTGCAAGACGAACTGGCGGCGCAATTGCAGTCGCCGGCCTCGCGCACGCTCAATCCGCCATCGCAGGGCGCCAGCGCCGTCTCGCCGATGCTGGAGGCGACGCTCGACAATATGCGCGAGACATTCCGGCATCTCTCGGACAAGCAGCTTGCCGACATCGTCGCCAAGCTGGCCGACCGGCGCGGCAAGACATTCTTGATCGGCGGCCGCTTCACCGACCCGCTGGCGCGCTACATGGCCGCCCACCTCGCCATCATCCAGCCCAACGTTTTTCACCTCGGCGGGCAGGAAAGCGTCTGGCGCGACCGACTGATCGACATGGGTAAGCGCGACGTGCTGGTGATCTTCGACATCAGGCGCTATCAGGACAGCCTCGTCCGTTTCGCCGAGACCGCCAACCAGCGCGGCGTGCAGATCGTGCTGTTTACCGACCAGTGGCTGTCGCCGATCGCCCGCTTCGCCCGCCACGTCATCGCCGGGCGCACCGCAGTGCCTTCGGCGTGGGACTCATCCGCCGCACTTTTCGTCGTTGCCGAAGCGCTGATCGGCGCGGTCACAAGGCAGCTCGAAGCCGACGGCGCCAAACGCATCCGCGAACTGGAAAGCCTGCGGTAGAGCCCCTCCGGAAAGGGACGCGTTTCGCTTCGGTCTAGTCCACTAAAAAACTGATCATCTGCAGGATCAGGATCAGCAAAAAGACGCCAAAGGCAGTCGCAAAAATCGCTGCCAGCAGGACGGTGCGTTGTTTCTTACCCATGGCTTTCCCCCCGAAAGCATAGTCCCCGTCCACGAATACGAATGTCAGTCCCGCCCCACTGCTCGGCCACCTCCCAACTCCTCAAGACCCGCCTGCGGCTTGGGCGGAGGAGTAATGACGACTTGCTTCACGTGCGAAATTAACCGCTTACAAGGTGCTCGTTAACGGAAATGGCCGCATCATTCATCCGACCCATGTCACGGCCGAATGACCACCTTGCATTTCGGGCTTAACCATTCAGCCGCTAAGCGTGCCCCACCCCAGCTACTTTACCCATGGCAAGCATGATCGAAGTTCGGCTAGCCTTGTCGACGTGACGCCGCTCGCTTGAATAACCAGGCAAAAGCGCAGTGAACTGCGCGGAGGAATTCGATGAGCTATCTGGACGAGCTGTTCTCAGTCGCCGGCAAGAAGGCGCTGGTCACCGGCGCCGCGACCGGCATCGGCCGCATGGCGGCGACCGCTCTGGTCAAGGCCGGCGCCACCGTGATGATCGCCTCGCGCAAGGGCGAGGATTGCGTCGGAGTTGCCGGCGAACTGAACGGGCTTGGCGCCTCCGGCCGGGCCGAGGGTTTCGCCGCCGACGTCTCCAGCGAGGCCGGCATTGCAGCACTTATCGCCGAGGTCCAGGCGCGGACCGAGCGGCTGCATATCCTGGTCAACAATGCCGGCATCTCCTGGGGCGCGCCGCTGGAAAGCTTTCCCTACCATGCCTGGGCCAAGGTGTTCGGCGTCAACGTCACCGCGGTCTTCCACCTGACGCGCGAATTGCTGCCTCTGCTCGAGGCCGCCGCCAGCGATGCCGACCCGGCCCGGGTGATCAACCTCGGATCGGTGATGGGCACGCAGCCTTTGGCCGAAGATGCCTACTCCTACTCGGCCTCGAAGGCCGCGGTTCACCACCTGACGCGCATCCTGGCAATCGAGTTCGCCGCCCGCCGCATCACCGTCAACGCCTTTGCGCCTGGCCCTTTCCAGAGCCGGATGACGGCCTTCGCCACCGGCACCGAGGACCAGGCAAGACATATCGGCAACCACGTTCCGATCGGCCGCATCGGCGCACCGGATGACATTGCCGGCGCAACGCTCTATTTGTGCAGCCGGGCCGGCAGCTATGTCACCGGCGCCATCCTGCCGATCGATGGCGGGCAGTCGGTGCAACACGGGCTGACATTGTTCAAGGAATGAGACGCACGCCATCCGGCGAGTGAAATGCCGGGGGTGAAGATGGAGGACATCAGCGTGGAACCGATCAGTCTCGATGTGCTTCTGGCCAACGTCGGCAAGGAAGTCGGCGTGTCGCCATGGCGGGTCGTCACCCAGCGCATGATCGACCAGTTCGCCGATGCCACCGACGACCATCAGTTCATCCATTGCGATCCGGAACGCGCCAGCCGCGAAACGCCGTTCGGCGGCACCATCGCGCATGGCTTCCTGTCGCTTTCGCTGTTGTCGGCGATGACCTTCGAAACCATGCCGCCGCTGGAAAACAGCAAGATGGGCGTCAATCACGGCTTCGATTCGCTGCGCTTTCTGGCGCCGGTGAAGACCGGCTCGCGCATCCGCACCCGTTTCGTGCTGGCCGACGTCAAGGTCAGGCCGTCGGGGTGGGTGCAGACGGCGCACGACGTGACGATCGAGATCGAGGGCTCGAAAAAACCGGCGCTGACCGCGCGCTGGCTGACGCTGACGCTGATCGAACGCCAGCCGGAAGCGGTCTGACTCTCGTCGGGCTGAGAAGCCCAAATCTATCTGTGCCAAATCTATTTGGCTTCGGCCGCGACGTACTTCATGTGGCGGCTGACCTGCAGCGCAATGTAGACGACCAGTGAACAACCGATTGGGAACACGATCTCGTTGAGGCCGGTTGCGATCGCTTGTGGCATTGCGAGAGCAGCGTCATTTGCCGCGGCCGTCTCGATGGTCAGCACCGTGATGCCGCCGCCGAATACCGCGCCTATCAGGGCGCCTGCCAGCGCGAAATGGAGCGGACGCGGTTCTTCCTTCGATGCCAGCGACGCCAGTGCCCAGCCGAGCAGCCCGTATTCGATCGCCCGCAGCACACCGAGCGTCGTGAGCGACAGGATGGCCGGCTTTGCCGCCGCGTCCAGCGCGCTGACCATAACCTTTTGCGTCCCTTTGGCGATGCCCATCGCCAGTGGCGCCGAAATCGCACCGATCAGGCCACCGAGCGAGGCTCGCACCTTGGTGAGCGCCGTGCCGAGGCTGACGCCGGCGCAGACGAAGAACGGCCAGGTCACGCCTTGCGCCAGTTCGATCAGAACCTGCGTCGTCGCGGGGTAGGCACCTGCCGCAAATCTGACGGTCAGAATGAGAGCTTCCATGGCGAAGCCGAGCGCGATCGCCAGCCATACGACAGTCAAGCTTCTGCTTCGTGCCACCCTTGCCCGACGTCGTACAGCGTATATATGCTGCATCAAGCCATCAGTCATAAGGCAGTAGAAAGTTGCAGCTAAGCGTCCAGGAGCGCCGCGAAAAACAAAAGGCCGAACTGCGTTCCGAACTTGTCGACGCCGCGCACAAGCTTGTCCAGGAAGAAGGCTATGACGGCCTCACCATCCGCAAGCTCGCCAAGCGCGTTGGCTATGCGCCGATGTCGGTCTATTCCTATTTCGCCGACAAGCAGGACATCCTGTTCGCGCTGGCCGAGGATGCCTTCGAGACCTTGGCCAGGCGCATCGCAAATCATACGGCCGACGACCCGATCGAGGCGCTCAAGGCGGTGCTTGTCGAATACGCCGCCTTTGGGCTGGAAAATCCCAACGAATACCGCACCGTCTTCATGACCGAAAAAGTCAGGCCGCCAGCCGGAAAGACCTTCGCCGAAATGGAGAGCGGCAACCCGGCGATGAAAGTGCTGATCGCGAGGGTCGAAGCCTGCGTTGCCGCCGGCAGGCTCAAAGGCGATCCACGCGCCATCGCCACCATGCTGTGGGCGGTCGGCCACGGCGCCATCTCGCTGCTGATCACCTTCCCGTTCTACCCGTTCGGCGACCAGACGACGTTCATCACACGGATCGGCGACATCATGCTCGAAGCCATCGCCGCGCACGAGATTGCGCCGCTCACGCCGCCAGTCAACTGCTGAAGAGCGGCGCTCCTCCCGATCTGCAGGATCTTCTCCGAACTATCTGCGCTGCGGCGCCGGGCGTTCGGCAATTCTCCGTACGCGTACGATTTTGCTTGAACATCGGGACTCCAGGGCGTATCTGTACGCAATGCCGTACATGTACGAGAAATTCAATAGCTGAACCGGAGACCGACGATGAAGAAGGCAATCCTCACGCTCGCCGCCCTGCTGGCGCTCTCTGGCGCCGCATTTGCCGGCAGCAGTCAGCCAGCCAAGCAAGAAGCGGCCTGCGTCGACACCAAGACCGGTGCTAAGCTCGATTGCGCGCCGACCGGATCGCTTGAAAACGCCGATGCCGCGGCCCACAAGGCTGGGAGCAAAGGCCCGAGGCTCGGCATCGGCATCGACCCATGGATCGTGCCAAGCAGCTTCTGAGCCGATCGGGTGACAATACGCGGTGAGGAAACGAAAGGGCGGCAGCAATTTCCGGCCGCCCATCGTGCCGGCCTCAGCCCTGCTTTTTGTCACCCCGCGCAGATCACTTCTTGCGCTTCTGTCCTACCACGATTTTGGGCTTGCCGGGTCTTGCCGGTGCGCCGGGAATGGCCGTTCCGGTGATCGACACCGGATCGCTGGCCGGGAATGTATCCTCGAGGCCTTCCTCGAGTTCCTCTTCGATATCCGTCCCAGTGCGCTGCTCGTCTTCGAAAGAGCGCACGGCCGGCGTCTTGACCGGCGACTTCGGCGCGGAGTTCGGCGGCATTTGCATTCTCCCTCGGCTCGCTGTCGCAGAACGGTCGGGCGCGGTGAACATGTCTATGCTGCCGCGTCGCGCGCTGCCTCCGACAGAAAAGTAAAGACATAATCGGAAAAGGAACGCCAGCATTCGACGCGGAACGCGTCGGCCGCCGTGCGCAACAGCACGATTTCGACCTTGCCGAGAATGGTACGCGACGCCGCCCCGACCGGAAAGGCGTCGAGCGACAGATCCTGCGGGCAGCCGGCATTGATCGTCGCCGCGGCAGCCGGACCGGTAACCGATATGGCGACGTTGCGGTGCGAGATGGCGACCGCCGAATGCAGTACGGAAATGCTGGCGCAGTCGGCGAGCGGATCTTTTCCGCTCTCGTCGATGACCAGCCATTCGTCCGGCCCGAGCCACAAGGCCGTGCGTCCGGCCTTTGCCGCCGAGGTTTTCGGCCTTTGCGGCAGGACGACGCCGAGCGCTTTCGAAAGTGCCGCAATCGAGGCTTCCGGCGCGCGCAGCGATATGCGCTCGGCCGGCGGCAGCACGGCAAGTGTAACGCCGGCGGCGGAAAGCGACTGGCCGGCGAGAGCCGGACGGCGTTCGACTGAGGGTCCGGCGGCGTCGGTTTTCAAAGCGGCCTTAGCCATTGAGGCGCTCCCCCTTCTCGTCGAAGAACACCATGCCGGTGACCTCCACCTCGATCACCCCGTTCGGCATCGGCACATAGAGCGTCTCGCCCGTGCGATCGCGGCCGCCGGCGACCAGCCCCAGCGCGATCGAGCGGCCGCAATTTTGCGACCAATAGCTCGAGGTGACATGGCCAATCATCTTCATCGGGATTGCCTGCTTCGGGTCCGCGACGATCTGCGCGCCCTCCTCCAGCACCACCTTGGGATCCCTGGTCTTCAGGCCGACAAGCTGCTTGCGGCCCTTGGCGACCAGATCCGGCCGCGCCATGCCGCGAATGCCGACGAAGTCGGTCTTCTTCTTGCCGACCGCCCAGTCGAGCCCGGCATCGTTCGGCGTCACCGTCCCGTCGGTATCCTGGCCGACGATGATGTAGCCCTTTTCGGCGCGCAGCACATGCATCGACTCGGTGCCGTAGGCACAGGCTCCGTGCTTCTGGCCCTCGGCCCATAGCGCTTCCCAGACCGCCTCGCCATAATCGGCCGGCACGTTGACCTCGAAGCCGCGCTCACCGCTGAACGACATGCGAAACAGCCTTGTCGGCACGCCGCAGATCCTGCCTTCGCGCACCGACATATGCGGCAGCGCCTCATCCGACATGTCGATGCCCTCGACCAGCGGCGCAATGATGTCGCGAGACTTGGGTCCCTGCACGGCAATCACCGCCCACTGCTCGGTGATCGAGGTCAGCCAGACGTTGAGATGCGGGAACTCGGTCTGGAGATAGTCTTCCATATGGTTCATGACCCGCGGCGCGCCGCCGGTCGTCGTCGTCACATGGAAACGGTCGGGTGCAAGCCTGCCGACGACACCGTCGTCATAGATGAAGCCGTCCTCGCGCAGCATGATGCCGTACCGGCAGCGGCCGGGCTCGAGCTTCTCCCATGGATTGGTGTAGAGCAGTTCCATGAATTTGGCCGCATCCGGCCCGACCACCTCGATCTTGCCCAGAGTCGAGGCATCGAACAGGCCGGCCATATTGCGCACCGTGACGCATTCGCGGTCGACGGCCGCATGTATGTCCTCGCCCGGCTTCGGGAAATACCAGGCGCGCTTCCATTGGCCGACATCCTCGAACATTGCGCCTTGACGCTCTGCCCAGGGATGGATCGCCGTCTTGCGGGTCGGGTCGAACAGCGGACCCCGCGCGTGGCCGACGATCGAGCCGAATGTCACCGGCGTATAGGGCGCGCGGAACGTCGTCAGCCCGACCTGCGGGATCGGCTTGCCCAACGTCTCGGCGGCAATCGCCAGGCCGTGCATGTTGGAGGTCTTGCCCTGGTCGGTCGCCATGCCATTGGTGGTGAAGCGCTTGACGTGCTCGATCGAGCGCATGCCCTCATGCACTGCCTGGCGGATGTCCTTGGCGGTGACGTCGTTCTGGAAGTCGACAAAGGCCTTGACCGTCGTATCCGATCCGGCACCGGGTGCTGCACCCAGCATGCCGCGCGACCAGCTCTCGCCGGCGTCGACCTTCGGCTTGGTGCCCTTGGCCGGCCTGCTGCCGGCGTCCTTGGCCGCCTTGGCGCCCGCTGCATAGGCCTCGTCGATCGTCGTCGACAGCCCGTCGGTACCGTTGCAGGCGCCGACCGAGACGCAGTCCTGCGCATAAATTCCGGGCACGAAGCGCTTGGTCTCGTCATTGAAGGCGACCTTGCCGCGCGATTGCGAGAACAGATGCACCGATGGCGTCCAGCCGGCCGACATCAGAATCGCGTCAACCGGGACGGTGCGCTCGCCGCCGCCATTCTTCGGCTGCACAGTCATCGACGACACCCGCAATTTGCCGCCGGCGCGGATCACCGCGCGGCCGAAATTGACCTCGATGCCGAGCGCCCTCGCCTCGTCGATCGCCGGCCCGGTCGGGTTGTCGCGCAGGTCGACGATCGCCGCCACGTTGATGCCGGCCTTTTTCAGGTCGATCGCCGCCGCATAGGCGGAATCGTTCGCCGTATAGACGCCGAGATTCCTGCCGACCGCGACGCCGTAATGGTTGAGATAGGTGCGCGCCGCCGACGCCAGCATGATGCCCGGCCGGTCGTTGTCGGCAAACACCATGTGGCGCTCGATGGCGCCGGTCGCCAGCACCACGCGTTTGGCGCGAACCTGCCACAGCCGCTCGCGCGGCAGGTCGCGGCCGGGGTTCTGCAGATGGTCGCTGACGCGCTCGACCAGCCCGACGAAATTCTGCGCGTAATAGCCGAAGGCCGTGGTACGCGGCAGCACGCGGACATTGTCCATCGCGCTCAACTTGGCGAGAGCCGATTGCGCCCAGGAAAAGCCGTCCTGGCCTTCGATCTTCGCGCCGCTCTCGAAGCGCAGGCTGCCGCCGAATTCCGCCTGCTCGTCGGCAAGGATGACGCGCGCGCCGGTCTCGGCCGCGGCCAATGCCGCGGCGATGCCCGCGGCACCGCCGCCAAGCACCAGCACCTCGCAATGAGCGAAGCGCGCCGAATAGTGGTCGGGATCCGGCTGGTCAGGAGCGACGCCGAGACCGGCGGCGGCGCGGATCTTGGGTTCGTAGAGGTTTTTCCACGCGGCCTTCGGCCACATGAAGGTCTTGTAGTAGAAGCCGGCCGAAAGCATCGGCGAGGCAATACTGCTGACGGCACCGACGTCGAAAGCAAGCGACGGCCAGCGGTTCTGCGACTGTGCGGTCAATCCGTCATAGAGCTCCTGCACCGTAGCTCGGACGTTCGGCGTCTTGCGTGCCGCGTCGCGCTTGATCTCGACTAGCGCGTTCGGCTCTTCGGCGCCGGCCGACAGAAAACCGCGCGGCCGGTGGTACTTGAACGAGCGGCCGACGAGATGGACGCCGTTTGCAAGCAGCGCCGAGGCCAACGTATCGCCCTCGATGCCGGTATAGGGGCGGCGGTCGAAGCTGAAGCCAGCTATCTTTGCCTGTTTGAGCCGCCCGGCGCCGGCAATGCGGAACGTGGCGCTCATTTGGCGGCTCCCGGCAGCTTGGTGGGCTTCGGTTCGCCGGCCTTGTAAGTCATCAGGAACCTGTCGCTGACGGTGTCGCGCACGGCATTGAAGAACCGCGCACAGCCATGCATGTGCCGCCAGCGCTCATAGATGATCCCCTTGGGATTGGAGCGGATGAAAAAGAACTTTTCAAAATCGTCGTCGCTCTCGCCGGCGATGTTTGGGGAACGCGCGATATGCGCCTCGCCGGCGTTGCGGAATTCGAGCTCCGGACGCTCTTCCTCGCAATAGGGGCAGCGGATGAGAAGCATGGTTGGTCCTACAGTTCGCCGTGGCCGACGCGAGCGCCGGCAGGTTGGTCGCAAAGCCTCTGGCCCATCGTCACGAAGGGCGCGACCAGCCGGATGCGCTCCTCAATGCTGGCTACCGGGCGGAAAAGGTCGCGATACGCCATATTGCCGACCGAAAGCGTCATCGGTTCGGTCGTCACGATGACGTAGCGCCGCTCGAATTTTTCGCCTTCCTCGAGATCGGCTGGCCGGTTCTCCATAAAGGTGACCACTCTCTGACCGGCGCTCCACGCGCAGGCGAGTACACCCTCGTCGACGGAAAACGGCCAATCCGCTTCATTGCCGACGCGGCTGATGGGCTGCAGGCGCACCTCCTCTGGCGTGGGGATATGGAACAGGCCTTGCTCGCCGGCGAGCATCAGCGGCATGGCGACGGCCATCTCGGTCATCATCAGTGCGCCACCGCTGCCGCCGCCGCCTCGTCGATGAGGCGGCCGGTGCGGAAGCGCTCTATGGTGAAGGGCGCGTTGATCGGGTGCGGATCGTCCCTGGCGATCGTGTGGGCAAAGACATGGCCCGAGCCCGGCGTCGCCTTGAAGCCGCCTGTGCCCCAGCCGCAATTGACATAGAGGCCGGGCACCGGCGTCTTGGCCAGGATCGGCGAACGGTCCGGTGTCACATCGACGATGCCGCCCCATGAGCGCAGCATCTTCATGCGCGTGAAGATCGGGAACATCTCGCAGATGGCGTCCAGCGTATGCTGCAAAATGTGCAGCCCGCCGGTCTGCGAATAGGAGACATATTGGTCGGTGCCGGCGCCGATGACCAGTTCGCCCTTGTCGGACTGCGAGATATAGGCATGCACGGTGTTCGACATCACCACGCAAGGCACCACCGGCTTGACCGGCTCCGACACCAGCGCCTGCAGCGGATAGCTTTCCAGCGGCATGCGCACGCCGGCCATGTTCATGATCACCGATGAGTGCCCGGCGGCAACCACGCCGACCTTCCTGGCACCGATGAAGCCGCGCGTCGTCTCGACGCCGGTGACCGCGCCGTTCGGCGCCCGTTTGACGCCGGTGACCTCGCAATTCTGGATGATGTGGACGCCGCGCGCCGAGGCGCCGCGCGCATAGCCCCAGGCAACCGCATCGTGACGCGCCGTGCCGCCGCGGCGCTGCAGGGAGGCGCCCATCACCGGATAGCGCGCATTGCGCGAAATGTTGAGCGGCGGGCAGAATTCCTTGGCCTGCTCCGGCGTCAGCCATTCATTGTCGATGCCGTTCAGCCGGTTGGCATGGACGTGCCGCTTCAGGACCTGGATGTCATGGATGTTATGGGCGAGCATCATGACGCCGCGCGGCGAATACATGACGTTGTAGTTGAGCTCCTGGCTGAGCCCGTCCCACAGCTTCAGCGCATGGTCGTAGATGCCGGCGCTCTCGTCGTAGAGATAGTTCGAGCGGATGATGGTGGTGTTGCGCCCGGTATTGCCACCGCCCAGCCAGCCTTTTTCCAATACCGCGACGTTGGTGATGCCGTGCACGGTGGCGAGATAATAGGCGGTGGCCAGGCCGTGGCCGCCGGCGCCGACGATGATGACGTCGTACTCCTTCTTCGGCTCCGGCGAGGACCATTGTTCCTCCCAGCCCTTGTGACCGCGCATGGCCTCGCGGGCGATGGCGAATACCGAGTATTTCTTCAACGTCGCAGGCCTCGCAAATGACGGCCGGGCATCCACTCGAACCCCGGCGCGCGAGCTGTATCACTAGCGAAACGGCGCTGCCAGCCTTGCACTGTTTGCGACGGCGCTTGCCGTTTTGCGCCGTGGTGAAAAAGCCGCATCCGGGCTGGTTGATGCAATTGCCTTCCACCGCTATCCGTCGCCTGACGATCGGAGGATTATGGCGGTGGGTAACGTCAGGTGGAATCTGACATTGCGTTTCTTGCTGGAGCTCGCCGCTTTGCTCGGCCTCGGCATGGCGGGCTGGAGCCTCTCAGCCGGCATGTGGCGCTGGATCCTTGCCGTGGCATTGCCGTTCGTTGCCGCCGCGCTTTGGGGAATCTTCGCAGTGCCGAACGATCCGAGCCGCTCGGGGCGGGCGCCGGTTCCGGTGCCGGGCGGTTTGCGGCTGGTGCTCGAACTCGTCATCCTGTTCGGCGGCGCTGCCGGATTCCACCTGGCCGGTTACACGACAGCCGGCATAGCCGTCGCCCTGCTGATCGCCGTCAGCTACGCATTTTCGCTCGATCGGCTCGGCTGGCTACTTAGGCAATAGTCGCCTTGCCCCTGTTTGCGACGGCGCCTGCCGTTTTGCGCCGTGCTTTCACTGGTCGCTCTTCTGAGCTTCGCCTTTTGAGGGGTCAGCCGGAGCACGCTTCAGGATGGACGGCCCAATCGCATAGGTCGCCCGCAAATAACCTTTGCGGCAATCGGCAGCGATTTGACGAATTTCCGCATCGTCCGACTGCTCCGCCATGGCCACGAAGCGCTCGACGATCACCTCGCGCGGCCTGATAGCCACTGCCGCAGCAAAGCGCCGCAACACCGCATCCGGATTCGCGAGCAACCGTGGCAGGTCCTTGGCACTCGGCATGATATAGTGACCATAAGCATTGACCAGTGTCGTGAAAGCCGAGTCCGGGCGAAGCGCGGCGGCATTTTCCACCGCGAGCTGCAGCTGCCACCGCTCCGCAAAGCAGATGAACTGGACAACCTTCCATCGAACGCCGGCATGTTCGTCGTCCAGCCGCAGCATTACGCGACCTAGAATAGCCCCATCAGCTGGCGTGGTGCAGTCCCCGAGCGCCTCGATTACATCGAAGCGGGTACGCGAAGCTTTGCTGTCGAGCAGATCGGCTATCTCTGCGACAACGCAGTTCAACTTGAAGCGTCGTCTGAAGCCTATTTCGACCGTTATGAACGCAGCCACGGACTGCGTATGGATATTGCTTGAAACCAGCAGCGGCCGGAGATTTTCAATCGGAAAGCCTTTTTTGAACTCCGAAAGAAGGTCGTTCGCCAAATTGCCCTCGCCCTCGTAGCCGGGCTCCAGCAACTTGCTCATCATGTCTTGGGGGGTCATTGCAAATGGGTGGCGCGTCCACCCGCAAGTTTGGATAACGAGCCGTAGCCTGGTGGCCAGCGGACGTCAACGAGCGCTGTCGAGGGCAGCGCATGTATCGGGTGGTTCGCACCGCCCCGATTTGCGACCAAGCATCCGATTGCCGGCAAGAGCCGGCGCCAAAAAAGGATGCAGAAATGTTCGCACTCGCCAACAAGGTCGCCATCATCACTGGCGCCAGTTCCGGCATCGGCCGCGCCACGGCAAAGCTCTTTGCCGAGCAAGGCGCCAGGCTCGTCGTCGCCGCCCGCCGCCAGGCGGAACTCGACGCGCTGGTTGCCGAAATCGAAGACGCCGACGGCACCGCCGTCGCTCTTGCCGGCGATGTCCGTGACGAAGCCTACGCGAAAGTCCTGGTCGACCTGGCGGTCGAGAAATTCGGCGGGCTCGACATCGCCTTCAACAATGCCGGCTCGGTCGGTAGGATGGGGCCGGTTTCTGAGCTGTCGCTGGAGGGCTGGCGCGAGACGCTCGATACCAATCTGACCAGCGCCTTTCTCGGCGCGAAATACCAGGTGCCGGCGATGGTCGAACGCGGCGGCGGGTCGTTGATCTTCACCTCCACCTTCGTCGGCTACACGGTCGGCATGCCCGGCATGACCAGCTATGCCGCGAGCAAGGCCGGGCTGATCGGATTGACGCAGGTGCTGGCCGCCGAATTTGGCGCCAAGGGGATTCGAGTCAACGCGCTGCTGCCGGGCGGCACCGACACGCCTTCGGCGACATTCAAGACACCTGAATCGCGAGCCTTCGTCGAAAATCTGCATGCTTTGAAGCGCGTCGCCAAGCCTGAGGAGATCGCTCGCTCGGCGCTTTACCTGGCTTCCGATGCATCGAGTTTCACCACCGGCGCGGCACTATTCGCCGACGGCGGTGTCTCGATCACCCGGACGTGAAGCGTTTCGTGGTTGGCGTGGGCCCGCCAGCCGCAATGCCGGAAAAACCGGCCTTGCTTTTTCCGGCGATTTGACGATTCCGTCTTCGCCTCGAAAACGGGTTGGAAACATGCTGCTGATCAGGACCTATATCGCTGCAAGCGCAATCGAAGGCGTCGGCGTGTTCGCCGCCGAGCCGATCCGGAAAGGGGCTCAGATCTGGCGGCTCGATCCGGACTTCGACCGGCTGATCCCGATGGAAAGATACGAGACGGCGCCGCCGCACCTCAAGGAATTGCTCGACAGATATGCCTATCCCAGTCCGGACCGGCCCGGCTTCATGGTCTATGAGGTCGACAATGGCCGCTTCATGAACCACGCCGACAAGCCGAACACCGACTTTTCGCAATATGGCGGGGCCACCGCGACCCGCGACATCGCCGCCGGCGAGGAGATAACCTGCGACTACGGCGAGTTCTTCGAGGGTTTCGAGCAGCTCCACCTGGCCACGGCGTAGCGGCGCCTATCTGGTCCGAGGCGAATTTTGTTCTTGCTTTGTGCCGGCAGCTATGCTACTAAGCTCGATATGGTGCTGATTCACACCAACGACCCGCCGCTGAGGCGGGTTTTTCGTTTCGGGATCGGCACCGCCTCTCAATCGGCTGTGGACAGAGCCCCTTGATTCTGCTATCAGCCGCCCCAATTCGTGGTGTAACGCGCCGCGGAGGCTTGCGGCTATGGCCGCTTGCCTGTTGATTTCAAACCCGAAAGACAGGATTGCACGTGCAGGTACTCGTCCGCGACAACAATGTTGATCAGGCGCTTCGCGCGCTCAAGAAAAAGATGCAGCGTGAAGGCATCTTCCGCGAAATGAAGATGCGCGGACATTACGAGAAGCCCTCCGAGAAGCGCGCCCGTGAAAAGGCGGAAGCCGTGCGCCGTGCCCGCAAGCTGGCCCGCAAGCGCGCCCAGCGCGAAGGCCTGCTGCCGATGACGCCGCGTCCGGTCGCGGCCGGTGCTGCCGGTGCCGGTGCTCCGCGTCCGCCGCGGTTCTGACGTCAATTTTTCGTCCTTTTCCAAGGATATCCAAGGTGGCGCGATGCGGAATCGCCGCCACCTTTTTGTTGTGAGTTCGACCCGGTCCGAGAGGACCGGTTGGGAGAGATGCCGGTTCGGAGGGGGAACGGACCAGACGGCGCAGTAAGGACAGGGCAGACATGGACGCAATCACCGTAGAGCGCAGAACCGCGTGGCGCGGCCTCGCCCTGACGGCAGCCCTGCTTTCCGGGATGGCGCTTGCCAGCTGCCAGAGCGTTCCGACCGGCGAGTTCAACAACATCGACAAGGCGCAAGGCTCGAGCGAGAACATCTCCTCGCTGTCGGCGGTGATCCAGCGCAACCCCCAGGATCCGGAAGCCTACAATGTGCGCGGCTCGGCCTATGGCCGCGGCGGCCAGTACCAGGCGGCGCTGAAGGACTTCAACACCGCCATCCAGCTCAATCCGAATTTTTACCAGGCCTATTCGAACCGCGCGCTCATCCAGCGCTTCCTCGGCGATCAGGCGAGCGCGCTCGCCGACTACAACCGCTCGATCCAGATCAATTCCAACTATGACGCCGCCTATATCGGCCGCGGCAATCTCTACCGCAGGGCGGGCCGGGTCCAGGAAGCCTTCAACGATTTCCAGAAGGCCATCCAGCTCGACACGACCGACGCGCGCGCCTATCACAATCGCGGCCTGATCTACCAGAGTCAGGGCCAGCACGCCTTTGCCATCGAGGATTTCTCGACCGCCATTTCGTTGGCGCCGGACGCCTCCGAGCCCTACAACGGACGCGGCCTCTCCTACCTTGCCATGAACGACGAGGACAATGCCTTCGCCGACTTCAACATGGCCATCAAGCTCGACGGCAAGAATGCCGAGGCCTGGTCCAACCAGGCGTTGATCTACGAGCGGCGCGGCGACAAGGTCAGGGCCGCGAAATCCTACCGCGAGGCCGTGCACCTCAATCCGACCTACCAGCCGGCCAAGGACGGCCTGGCCCGCACCAGTGCCGGCTGAGCGGCCGGTTAATCGGGCCTCCGTTTCCGCACTCCGACAACCCTGCGTTTAGCTTCGCCTTGCTGGCGCCAAGTTTTCGGCGGAACGCTCGGCGTGCTCAGCCGTTTGTACAAGGCAATTTCGAAAGGACCCCGCCATGATCAAGAAACTCGCTTGTGCCGCTGCTCTCGCCACGACCGTCGTTGCCGCTCCCGCCAGCGCCAGCAAGCTCCAGCTCGGCGTGCTCGACTGCACCATCGACGGCGGCACGGCCTATCTCGTCACCTCCAACAAGGGTGTTTCCTGTGTCTTTCGTCCGCATCGTGGCGGCCCCTCCGAAGTCTATACCGGGGTGATTTCCAAGCTCGGCGTCGATGTCGGCCGGACGCATCAGGGCCAGCTGGTATGGGCGGTTCTGGCGGCGACCCGCAACCACGATGAAGGCGACCTTGCCGGCAGCTATTATGGCGTGAACGCCGAGGCCAGCGTGGTCACCGGTGGCGGCGCCAATCTCCTGGTCGGCGGCCTCGACAGCGCCTTTTCGCTGCAGCCGCTCAGTGTCCAGGCACAGACCGGCGTCAACCTGGCGGTCGCCGTCACTTCGCTGGACCTGATCCATTCGTTCAAATAGCGGCGCAGCATGGCTCCCGAGCGGCGGGGAGCGTAGGTGTCGGCCTGCGAATAGCTGCCGAAGGCTCATAGATTCCGGCAGGCCCACTCCGCAGAGGACGGGCCGCCCTGATGTTCAAGGTTGCGGCGCTCGAAGATCACGGCATGGCAACTGTGTTCATGCCGTTACCGTGACCGAAGATTGCGGCGATCCAATATTGCTTGTCTTCGGTCTGACCAGAATCTCAACGCCTCGTGATCGTCCCCCATCGCACAATTTTGAAATCCGCCACGTCAACGGCGATCAAGACCGCTTGATCTCAACTACGGTTGAGGTTCTAGAAGTCCTCCCATACTGCGGCATGTACTCATTTGGACGTGAAGAACGCTCCAATACTTCAGACCAGCGTCTGAGAAAGCCTGGGGGACCGGATGACCAAGACAAGCACAAACAGGGTCGACTGGCGCGCGCTGTGGGCGAGCGGCGACCTGGCGCGCTTCTGCTTCATCAGCCTCGGCATTCTGCTGCACGCCACCAACGAAACCATGGTAGCAACGGTCATGCCGGCCATGGTCGGCGAACTTGCCGGCGTGCAACTGGTCGGCTGGTCGCTGGCGATCTACGAGCTCGGCGCCATCGTTGCCGGTGCGGCCGCCGGACGGCTGGTGAGCTATGTCGCGCTGCGTACCAACATGATGGTCGCCGCAATGCTCTATGCCGCCGGCGCGCTGGTCTGCGCCACCGCGCCTTCGATGCCGCTGTTCCTCTGCGGCCGCCTGATCGAAGGGCTCGGTGGCGGCGCGCTGGTGTCGCTCGCCTTCGTCTCGGTCGAGCGGCTGTTTGCCCGCGCGATCTGGCCGCAGCTTTTCGGCGTCATGTCGGCGATCTGGGGTGTCGCCGCCTTCAGCGGGCCGGTGCTCGGCGCGGTCATGACCGAATTGCTGTCCTGGCGCTGGGCCTTCGGCGTCTTTACCCTCGGAGGCACGGCCATGGCGCTGGCAAGCTTCCTTGTGCTCGATACGCCTGAAGCAACGAGGCCGCAGGCGACGGGCGGCTCGGCGCCGCCCTTCCCCTTTGCGGCACTTGGCTGCCTCGCCGTCAGCGTCGTGCTGATCGCCACCGCTGGCGTCGACATCGCCCTGCTGCGCTCGTCGCTGCTGCTCACCCTCGGCCTGATCAGCCTGGCGCTGTTCATCCATATCGATGCACTGAAGCCGCGCTCGCGGTTGTTCCCGTCGCGGCTGTTCTCATGGCGCTCGCCGGTCGGCGCGGGCATGACCATGGTCGCGGCGTTTTCGGTGGCGACCTGCTCGTTCGCGGTCTACGGACCACTGCTTCTGACCAGCCTGCACGGCATTCCGATCCTGACCACCGGCTACATCATCGCCGCCGAATCGATCGCCTGGTCGATCCTGTCGATCCTCGTAGCCAATGCGCCGCCGGAACGCGAGCGGCTGATCATCGTCGGCGGGGCGCTGATGATCGCCACGGGCGTCGCCGGTTTCGCCTATACGGTGCCGGCCGGCTCTATCCCGTTGATCCTGCTTTGTGCCTTGCTGCAAGGCGGCAGTTTCGGCATCGCCTGGCCGTTCGTCACGCGTGTCATCGTGGCATCGGCCAAGGAAGGCGAGCAGACGATCGCCTCGGCCGCTGTGCCGACCATGCAGCGCATCGGTTATGCCGTGGGTGCTGCACTGACCGGCATCGTCGCCAACGCCAGCGGCTTTTCCGAAGGCCTGAACCGTGAGGCCGCGGCAACTGTCGCCGCCTGGCTGTTCCTGGCGTTTATCCCGCTCGGAATCCTGGGATGCCTTGCCGCCTTGCGGATTTCGGGGGCGACCGACACGAAGCCGGCGAAGCTGTCAATCTCCGTGGGGGAGATTGACTAGACAACGACCGTCTTCATCCGGTCGGCGATCAGCGCCGCGAGCCGCGTCGCCACCTCGTCCTTGCTCATCTCCGGCCATTCCTCGACGCCGGCCTTCGAGACGATCCGCACCTTGTTGCGGTCGCCGCCCATCACGCCCGGGGAACCATCTTCATGGGAGACATCGTTGGCAACGATAAGATCGGCACCCTTTTTTGCAAGCTTGGCCTGGGCATTCCTGACCAGGTCCTGCGTCTCCGCGGCGAAACCGACCACCAGCATCGGCCGCTTTTTGTGATGCCCGACACCGGCGAGAATATCGGGATTTTCCACCATCTGCAGCGCCGGTGGCCCCTCGCCCGCCACCTTCTTGATCTTTTCCCCGGCCGAACTTTGAGTGCGCCAGTCGGCGACAGCCGCGACGAACACTGCCGCGTCGGCCGGCAGCAGCTGCTCGACGGCGTCCTTCATCTCGACGGCCGTTTCGACGTGCAGCGTGGCGACGCCGGCCGGATCGGCAATGCCGACCGGGCCGGAGACGAGACGCACGTCGGCGCCGAGCCTGGCCAGCGCCGCCGCGATGGCGTGGCCCTGTTTGCCCGACGACCGGTTGGCGATGTAGCGGACCGGGTCGATCGGTTCATGCGTCGGCCCGGAGGTGACGATGATCTTCCTGCCCGCCAGCGGCTTTGGCCGGCTGTCGAGCAGCGCCTCGATCGCGGCGACGATCTCCAGCGGCTCGGCCATGCGGCCCTCGCCCACCTCGTTGCTCTCGGCCATCTCGCCCTTCGCCGGGCCGACGAATGCGACGCCGTCCTTGCTCAGCGTCGCACGGTTGCGGCGGACCGCCGGATGCGCCCACATTTTCGGGTTCATCGCCGGCGCCACCAAGACGCGCTTGTCGGTGGCGATGAGCACGGTCGAGGCAAGGTCGTTGGCATGGCCATTGGCGAGCTTTGCCATCAGGTCGGCGGTGGCCGGCGCCACGACCAAAAGGTCGGCCTCGCGCGACAGCCTGATATGGCCGATGTCGTGCTCGTCCTGCCGGTCGAACAATTCGGTGAAGACGTGGTCGGCCGACAGCGCCCCGGCCGACAGCGTAGTGATGAACTCCTGCGCCGCCGCGGTCATCACCACGCGCACCGAAGCACCGCGCTCGCGCAGCCGGCGGATCAGGTCGAGCGCCTTGTAGGCGGCGATGCCGCCGCCGATGATCAGCAGGATGCGCTTGCCGGAGAGGATGCCTCGCGGGCTGGAGACGGCGACCACCGGCGCTGCTGGACTCTGCGAACTCGTCAGTTCGCGCAGTGTTTTCTCGATCTGGTCGATGCGACCGGCCGAACCGAACTGACCTTCGACCGCTGCGCGGATCATCACCCGCGCCTGGTCTTCCATCGACCGGCCATTCTCCGCCGCCAGTCGGCGCAGCAGGTCCTTGACCTCGTCATCAAGGTTGCGGATCGTGATGCTGGCCATCTGATTGCACCTTGCCCGGAATTGCTGAGTGCAATGATAGCAATGCAATCACTTTGCAACAAGCGCTAGAAAATACGCCAGGCGATATACACCAGCGTCAATGCGATCACCCACAGCGCCAGCCGGCCGGAGCGGGTGTAGCGCGCCTCGGCCTTGCCGATCGCGCGTGCGGTCCTTTCGTCGAAGCGCAGGCCGTGTTCGGCCATCAGGTCGATCTCACGCGACAGCCGCTCGGTGCGGGCGGCGAGGTCCGGTGCCTGGCGGGCCAGCGCCAGCAGCGCGTTGGCACCGTCGCGCGCATCGGCCAGCAGGGCGCGCGGGCCGAGATTGCGGGCAATCCAGCCGCTGACCACCGGCTCCGACGTCTTCCACATGTTGAAGGCCGGGTCGAGGGTGCGGGCGACGCCTTCGACAACGACCATGGTCTTCTGCAGCAGCACCAGCTCGGACCGCGTCGCCATGTCGAAGAGGTCGGTCACCTCGAACAGCAGCGTCAACAGCTTGGCCATCGAGATGGTCTCGGCCGGCTGGCCGTGGATCGGTTCGCCGATTGCCCGGATCGCCTGGGCGAAAGCCGCGACATTGTGCTGGCGCGGCACGTAGCCGGCCTCGAAATGAACTTCGGCGACGCGCTGGTAATCGCGCGTGATGAAGCCGTAGAGGATTTCGGCGAGGAACCGGCGCTCCTTCCTGCCGAGCCGGCCGGCAATGCCGAGATCGACGGCGACGATGGTGCCGTCGGCTTCTATAAACAGGTTGCCCGGGTGCATGTCGGCGTGGAAGAAACCGTCACGCAGCGTATGGCGCAGAAACGACTGAACGAGGTTGGCGGCAATCGCCTTCAGGTCGTGGCCGGCGGCGGCTAGACCGGCAATATCGTTCATCTTGATGCCGTCGACCCATTCCATGGTCAGCACGTCACGACCGGTGCGCTCCCAGTCGACCGACGGCACACGGAAGCCGGGATCGTCCTTGGTATTCTCGCCGAGCTCCGAAAAAGCCGCCGCCTCCAGCCTCAGGTCCATTTCGATTTTGGTCGTCTGGGCCAGTGTCTCTGTCACCTCGACCGGCCGCAGCCGGCGCGACGACGGGATGTATTTTTCCTGCAGCCGGGCGGCGAGGAAATAGCTCTCGAGATCGCGAAAGAAGCGGCGGCGCACGCCCGGCCGGATGACCTTTACTGCTACCCGGGTAATGACGCCGTCCTGCAGGGCTTCGGCGGTATGAACCTGGGCGATCGAGGCGGCGGCGACGGCCTCGCCGAAACTGACATAGAGCTCCTCGATCTTGCGTCCGAGCGAGGCTTCTATCGCTGCAACGGCCTCGGCCTTCGCAAACGTCTGCATCTTGTCCTGCAGCATGGCGAGATCAAGCGCGATATCGTTTCCGACGACATCCGGCCGTGTCGCCAGGAACTGGCCGAGCTTGACGTAGGACGGGCCGAGCCGCACGACCGCCTTGGCCAGCCTGTCGCCGCGCTCATAGGCAAGCGCGCGACGGCGGGTGAACAGCCGGGCCATGCGCCAGCCGAATTTCGGCAAGCCGAAGAGCTCGTCACCGGGCAAAGCCGCGATGACACCCTCGCGGACCAGCACCCAGCCGGCCCGTACGAGCCTGAAACCAGCGCCGATGCTGCTCATGGCTGGCTTTGCCCCGCCGATTTCCTGGACCGGCGAAGAGCACATTGAGTACGAAAGATACGGGCCAGCCTCAAAGCTTCCAGCCCGAGTGGAGCGCGGCGATGCCGCCGGAGTAGTTGCGGAACGAGGCGCGCTCGAAGCCCGCGCGCGAAATCATCGCCGCGAAATTCTGCTGATTGGGAAACTTGCGGATCGATTCGACCAGATAGGAATAGGGCTCGTCATCGCCGGTCACCACCTTGCCGATCCGCGGAATGGCGTTGAACGACCATGCTTCATAGACCTTGTCGAGCAGCGGCATCTCGACCTCGGAAAATTCAAGGCAGAGAAAGCGCCCGCCAGGCTTCAGCACGCGATAGGCTTCGGCAAGCGCCACATCGATGCGCGGCACGTTGCGGATGCCGAAAGCAATGGTGTAGGCATCGAAAGTAGCGTTGGCAAAAGGCAGTTCCTCGGCATTGGCCTCGACGAAATCGGTATTTGCCGACAGGCCCTTTTTCTCGGCCCGGTCGCGGCCGACGGCGAGCATCGAGCCGTTGATATCGAGAACCGTTGCATGAGCGTGCCTGCCGCTCGCCTCGACGATGCGGAAGGCGACATCGCCGGTGCCGCCGGCAACGTCGAGAACGCTCCAGCCCGGCCGCTTCGGTGGATTGAGCCAGGCGACCATGGCGTCCTTCCACAACCGATGCAACCCGGCCGACATCAGGTCGTTCATCAGGTCGTAGCGGTTCGCCACCTTGTGGAAAACATCATTGACCAGGGACTGCTTGTCGCCTGGCCCTACCCGCCTGAAACCATAGGAGGTTTCCATGCCGCCCGCAGCCGTGGTTCTTTCAACCGACATCGTTTTGATCCGCCATAAAATCGGCGGGACCATAGCCGATCGATGGTGCGGGCGCTATTGTTTAAGGCGCGGTGTTCGGCCGCGCTTCGAAGCAGGTTCCGGAAAAGTGTCACACGGTTTTCCGACAAGAACCTGCGTCATAAGAAAAAGCCTGACGGGATAATTGAATGCCTTTGAAAGCAGAACTGCACTGCCACATCGAAGGGGCAGCGGCGCCTGAACTCGTCCTCCGCCAGGCTGAGAAATACGGCAAGGATGCCTCGCCCTACATCCAGGACGGCTCCTTCGTCTGGCACGACTTCACCTCTTTCCTCGCCGCCTACGACTTCTCGTCGGACCTGTTCCGCACCGAAGAAGACTATGCGCGGCTGGCCGACCATTACCTGACCAGCCTCGCCCGCGACGGCGCCATCTATTCCGAGGTTTTCACCTCGCCCGACCATGCCGGCAAGGCCGGGCTGTCGCCGAAGGCCTATACCGACGCGCTCGGCGAAGGCATGGCCCGCGCCAAGGCGAAGACCGGCATCGAAGGCCGCATGATCGTCACCGGCGTGCGCAATTTCGGTGTCGAATCGATCGAGCGGGCGGCGCGTTTCGCCGCCCGCTGCGGGCATCCGCTGGTCACCGGTTTCGGCGTCGCCGGCGACGAGCGGATAGGCGACCTGGAAGATTATGTCAGGGCCTTCGAAATCGCCCGCGAGGCCGGCCTCGGCATCACCGTCCATGCCGGCGAATTGATGGGCTGGGAGAGCGTCGAGGCGGCACTCGATCACATCCGCCCGTCTCGCATCGGCCATGGCGTGCGCGCCATCGAGAACCCCGAGCTTGTGCGGCGCATCGCCGACGAAGGCGTCGTGCTCGAATGCTGCCCTGGCTCCAACATCGCCCTGAAAATCTTCGACAGCTTCGCCGACCATCCCTTCCCCGCCTTGCGGGCAGCGGGCTGCAAGGTGACGCTCAACTCCGATGACCCGCCCTATTTCTGGACCTCGCTGAAACGCGAATACGACATCGCTGCCGGGCATTTTGCGATGGACGACAAGGCGCTCACCGCCGTCACCAGGACGGCCATCGAGGCAGCCTTCGTCGACAGGAAGACCAGGGCGGTGCTGCTGGGCAGGCTCGGCGCCAAGGGCAGGTGAATGGTGAATGGTGAATGGTGAATGGTGAACCCGGCGCTTCGGTTCGTCAACCGCGAGTTTTCCGCGCAACCAAGGACTCGCAAACCAGTTCACTATTCACTATTCACCATTCACTATTCACCTGCGCAGTTGGAGAACACCATGAAGGGCGTTACCGTCGTCGACCATCCGCTTGTCCAGCACAAGCTGACCATCATGCGCAAGAAGGAAACCTCGACGGCCGGCTTCCGGCGGCTGCTGCGCGAGATCTCGCTGCTGCTCGGCTACGAGGTCACCCGCAACCTGGAACTGACGACGACGACCATCGAGACGCCGATCGAGACGATGGAGGCGCCGACGCTGGAGGGCAAGAAACTGGTCTTCGCCTCGGTGCTGCGCGCCGGCAACGGCTTGCTCGAAGGCCTGCTCGATCTGGTGCCGGCGGCGCGTGTCGCCCATATCGGCCTCTATCGCGACCATGAGACGCTGGAAGCGGTCGAGTATTTCTTCAAGGCGCCGGGCGACCTCGCCGACCGGCTGGTGATCGTCGTCGATCCGATGCTGGCGACCGCCAATTCGGCGATCGCGGCGATCGACAAGCTGAAAGGCCGCGGTGCCACCAACATCCGCTTCCTCTGCCTGTTGGCGGCACCAGAGGGCCTCGAGCGGTTTACCCAGGCACATCCCGATGTTCCCGTCTTCACCGCTTCCATCGACCGCCAGCTCAACGAAAAGGGCTACATCATGCCGGGTCTCGGCGATGCCGGCGACCGCATGTACGGCACCAAATAGATCTGTTTACCGATTGTTTACGCAAACGACTGGTTTCCGCACTCGTTAAAGCCGCAATCACCATGTCGGACTAAGGATCGGCAACCACAAAGGCCGGTCCATGCTGCGCAAGCTCCTCATCCTTGGCGTGTTTGCCGGAACGTCGGCATCGCTGCCCATCGTCTATCAGTCCAATTCACAGGTAATCGAGCGGCTGTTGAAATCCGCCATCGGAGCCAGGCCGGCCGACACCCAAACCGACCTGAATCTCGCCGCCGTCCCGGACAGGCCCACAACGCCGCAGCCGCTCGGCCGCAAGGTCGTGGTCACCGCGGACTCGCGCGGGCATTTCATGTCGGTCTTCAAGTCGAACGGCCGCCAGATCGACGGCATGATCGATACCGGTGCCACGCTCGTCGCCATCAACAGTTCGACCGCGCGCAGGATCGGCATCTCGCTCAATTCGGCGGACTTCAGCCATCAGGTCAACACCGCCAATGGTGCGATCAAGGCCGCCGTAGTGACGATTGATCGCCTGCAGATCGGCAAGATCACCGTCGAGGGCGTCGAGGCCGTCGTGCTCGACGACAGGGCGCTGCACACCAACCTGATCGGCATGAGCTTTCTGCAGCGGCTCGAAAAATACCAGGTCGAAGACGGCAAGCTGCTGCTGGTTCAGTAGAACGTGATCCCGAACCGCAGGTCCGCGCCAGCGAAAAGTGGGGACCGGTTTTCGGACAAGATCGTGGTCCAAAGAAAGATAGAGCCCATCCGATACCATCGGAATGGCTCTACCCGCGCGGCAGGATCCGCCGGATGACGGTTTTCTCCGTGGCCGGTTTGGAAGTGCCGATGGTATAGGCCGAAAGCACGGCGGCCGCGGCCGCTTCGGCATCCTCGCTATTGCGGGCATGGACCAGCGCCAGCGCTTCGCCGGCCCGCACTTCAGCGCCGACCGGCAACAGCCTGGTGATGCCGACGGCGTGATCGATCCTGTCGTCGGGCCGCGTCCGCCCGCCGCCAAGCCCGACCACGGCAAGCCCGATCTCGCGGGTCGCGATGCCGGTGACAAAGCCGTTCGCGCTCGCCTTGACCGCGAATTCCGTTGCCGCTTTCGGCAGATATTTTTCCGGATTGTCGACAAAGTCGACGGGACCACCCAGTGCCGCCACCATGCGCGCGAAGATGGAAGCGGCGCGGCCGCCGGCCAGCGTTTCGGCGGCGCGGCGCAGGCCGTCCTGGTTGGACGATACCAGGCCTGCCGATTGTAGCATCTCGGCGGCCAGCGCCAGCGTCACGTCCTCCAGCCGCCGGTCGCGAAAGCGGCCGGTGAGAAAATCGACGGCGTTGCGCACCTCGACCGCATTGCCGGCGGCGGACGCCAGCGGCTCGTTCATGCCGGTGACCAGCGCCGAGGCCTTAAGGCCGGCGCCATTGGCGACGTCGACCAGGCTGTTGGCCAGTGCGGTTGCGTCGCGCGATTTCTCCATGAAGGCGCCGTTGCCGACCTTGACATCGAGCACCAGCGAACCAAGGCCGGCCGCCAGCTTCTTCGACAGGATCGAGGCGGTGATCAGCGGCACCGATTCCACCGTTCCTGTCACATCGCGGATGGCGTAGAGCCTGGCGTCGGCGGGTGCGAGATCGGCGGTCTGGCCGATGATGGCGCAGCCGGTTTCGAGCACGGTCTTGCGGAACCGCGCAACATCCGGCTGGCTGATATAGCCGGGGATGGCATCCATCTTGTCCAGCGTGCCGCCGGTATGGCCGAGACCCCTGCCGGAAATCATCGGCACATAGGCGCCACAGGCAGCGACGATCGGCGCCAGCATCAAGGAGACATTGTCGCCGACGCCGCCCGTCGAATGCTTGTCGGTGACAGGGCCGGGCAGATCCGACCAGTCGAGCACATCGCCGGAATCGCGCATCGCCATAGTCAGCGCCACCGCCTCGTCGCGGCTCATGCCGTTGAAGAATACCGCCATGGCGAACGCCCCGACCTGAGCGTCGGTGACGGTGCCGGCGGTCAGGCCCTCGATGAAAGCCGATATCTCCTCAGCCGAGAGTTTTTGACCGTCGCGCTTGCGGCGGATGATTTCCTGGGGAAGCATCAGGCGTCTACCCTGTGCTCCGGAAGCCCGTCCTGAAAAACACGCTGCAGAATGGTCGCCAGCCGCGCGCCGCCGACCGGCGCCATGTCCTTGGTCTCCTGGTGCGACAGCTCGGCTCCGGTCATGCCGGCGGCAAGGTTGGTCACGACCGAACACGCGGCGACGCGCAGCCCAAGGAAGCGGGCGAGGATGACCTCCGGCACCGTCGACATGCCGACCGCGTTGGCGCCCATGACGCGCGCCATGCGGATCTCGGCGGGCGTCTCGAAGCATGGGCCGGAGAACCACATATAGACGCCCTTGTGCAGCGTGGTGCCGGTGGCCTTCGCCGCCTGCTCGATGGCGGAGCGGAGACCGGCGTCGTAGGCTTCGGTCAGGCCGACGAAACGGCGGTCGCTCGGTTCGCCGATCAGCGGGTTGGAGCCCGAGAAATTGATGTGATCGGTGATCAGCATCACCGAGCCCGGGCCCATCCCGGGATCGACCGAACCGGCGGCGTTGGTGAGGATCAGCCTGGAGATGCCGAGGCCGGCGAGCACCTCGAGTGCCGGCCGCATCGCCGCCGCGTTGCCGTGCTCGTAATAATGCGCCCGGCCGGACAGCATCAGCACCGGCGTGCCGGCAAAGAGCCCCGCCACCACCTCGCCGGCATGGCCGCTGACTCCGCTTCGGGGAAACCCCGGCAAGTCGGCGTAGGAGATTCGCACCGCATCCTCGACTTGGTCGACAAGCCCGCCAAGCCCTGACCCCAGCACCAAGGCGGTAGTCGGCGCCAGCCCGTCCAGCCTTTCGACGAGGTGATCGAGCGCTTCCTTCATTTCAGCACATCGCCTTCAAACCCGTATGGCAGCAACTCGCCCATGGTCACGGTCTCGACCACGCCGCTATCATCGCAGAGATAGAACTTCGTCTCCGGCCGGCAGAATTCCGCCAGCCGCTGCCGGCAGCCGCCGCAGGGCGAGCATTTTGCCACGCGTTCGGCGATCACGGCGATTTCCGTGATTTTGCCGCCGCCGCCCATGATGTAGTTGGCAAGTGCGGTGGTTTCGGCGCACCAGCCCTCCGGATAGGACGCGATCTCGACATTGGCGCCGGTGAAGACACGGCCGTCCTCGGTGCGCAACGCCGCGCCGACCGGAAATTTCGAATAGGGCGCATAGGCCTTGGCCATGGCGGCTTTCGCCGCTTCGAACAGATCATGAGCCATGATAGATCAGCGTTCCTTGACATAAGGCACGCCGCCGGCGCGCGGCGGGATTGCCTTGCCGATGAAGCCGGCAAGCAGGATGACGGTCAGCACATAGGGCAGCGCCTGCATGAATTGCACCGGCACCTTGCCGATCAGCGGCAGCGGCGTGCCTTGCAGGCGGATCGACGCGGCGTCGAGGAAGCCGAACAGCAGGCAGGCGAACATGGCGTTGACCGGTTTCCATTTGGCGAAGATCAGCGCGGCCAGCGCGATATAGCCCTTGCCGGCGGTCATGTCCTTCACGAAGCCGCCATTCTGCACCATCGACAGATAGGCTCCGGCAATGCCGGTGAGCACGCCGGTGCAGATCAGCGCCCGATAGCGCAGCCAGGCGACTGATATGCCGGCGGTGTCGACCGCGGCCGGGTTCTCGCCGACGGCGCGCAGGCGGAGCCCGAAGCGGGTGCGAAACAGCACCCACCAGGTGAACGGCACGGCCAGGAAGGCGAGATAGACCAGCACGGAGTGGCCGGAGATGAGTTCCGAATAGATCGGCCCGAGGATCGGAACGCCCCTGAGCGCATCCGCGCCGGGCCAGACGATTGCTTCGAAGCGCTCGCCGGCGGCGAGCGCCGGCGTGCGCCCGCCTTGCTGGAACCAGGCCTGGCCGAGCATAATCGTCGATCCGGCGGCAATGAAATTGATCGCGACGCCGGAAACGATCTGGTTGCCGCGATGGGTGATCGAGGCAAAGCCGTGGATCAGCGCGAAGGCGACCGAGATGAGGATGGCCATGCCGAGGCCGATTAAGGCCGAGTGAAAGACCGAGGCGGCGGCCGCACCGGCGAAGGCTCCGACAAGCATCTTGCCCTCGAGCCCGATGTCGAAGACGCCGGCCCGCTCCGAATAGAGGCCGGCGAGGCAGGCGAGCAGCAAGGGGACCGAAAGGCGGATGGTCGAGTCCAGGACCTGCACGATAGCGTTGAAGAAATCCATCTCAGGCGCCCTTCCCCTTGACCGCTTCCATGCCGACTGATCTCGGGCTGAGCGAGGCGAACAGCGCCTGGACATAGGGCCGGAACATATGCTCGAGCGCGCCGGCGAACAGGATCACGAGGCCCTGGATGATGACGATCATGTCGCGGCTGATCGCCGGCATCTCGAAGGCGAGCTCGGCGCCGCCCTGGTAAAGCATGCCGAACAGGACCGCCGCCAGCACGATGCCGACCGGGTGCAGGCGTCCCATCAGTGCCACCGCGATGCCGACGAAACCGGCGCCCGAAACGAATTCGAGCGCGACATTGTGCTGGTCGCCCATCGTCGGGTTGAGCGCCATCATGCCGGCCAGCGCGCCCGAGATCATCATCGCGATGATGATGATGCGGATCTCCGAAATCCCGGCATAACGCGCCGCTTTCGGGCTGTGGCCATAGGTGCGCATCTCGTAGCCGAGCTTCGTGCGCCAGATCAGCACCCACACCAGAAAGGCCATGGCTAGCGCCAGCAGGGAACTGACGTTGAATGGCGCCGAACGGATTTTGGCGCCGAACAATTCGATGACCCAGTTGAGCTTCGGCAATTGCGCGCCTTCGAGGAAGGTGCGCGTCTGCGGCGCCATCGAGCCGGGCGGCTTCAGCATCCCCACCAGCGCATAGACCATGACGCTGGCGGCGATGAAATTGAACATGATGGTGGTGATGACGATGTGCGAGCCGCGCTTGGCCTGCAGATAGGCCGGGATCAGCGCCCATAGCGCGCCCATCGCCGCGGCGGCGATAATGGCGATCGGGAAGGTCAGCCACCAAGGCAGCACGCTGTCGAAGGCCAGGCAAACAATGCCAATGCCGAGACCGGCGATATAGCCCTGGCCCTCGCCACCGATGTTGAACAGGCCGCAATGCGCCGCAACCGCTACCGAAAGCCCGCTGAAGATGAAGGTGGTGGCATAGAAAAGCGTGAACGCGATGCCTTGGCCGCGGCCGAAGGCACCCTCGACCAGGACGACGGCCGCACGCAGTGGGTTCTCGCCAACCAATATGACGACGAAGCCGGCAACGACGAAGGCGACGAACAGGTTGATCAGCGGGATCAGGACGTAGTCGGCCCAGGCCGGCAGCTTGGCATAGGGAGTGCTCATTCCGCCGCCTCGCGCTGCTCGACGCCGGCCATCAGCAGGCCGAGCTCGCCCTCGGTCGCGTCGGGGCCGCGTTCGCCGACGATGCGGCCGGCAAACATCACCAGGATGCGGTCGGACAGCGAGCGGATCTCGTCGAGCTCGACCGAAACCACCAGCACCGCCTTGCCCTGGACGCGCATGGCGATGAGGCGCTTGTGGATGAATTCGATGGCGCCGACATCGACGCCGCGGGTCGGCTGGCCGACGATCAACACGCCGGGATCCTGTTCCATTTCCCGCGCCAGCACGATCTTCTGCTGGTTGCCGCCGGAGAAATTGGCGGTCTTGAGGCGGCAGTCCGCCGGTCGGATGTCGTATTTGACGATCTTGTCCCTGGCATCGTTACGGATGGCGTCGATGTCGAGGAACGGCCCCTTTAGATAGCGCTCGTCGTCCTGGTAGCCGAGGATCGAATTCTCGTTCTCCTCGAAGGCCAGCACCAGGCCGACATGATGGCGGTCCTCCGGCACATGGGCAAGGCCGCGCTCGCGCAGCTCGCCAGGGTCGGCGGCGCCGGTGAGGTCGATCGGCTTGCCGTCGAGCATGACCGAGCCCGAAACGGCATGCCTGATGCCGGAAATCGCCTCGAGCAATTCGGACTGCCCGTTGCCGGCGACGCCGGCAATGCCGACGATCTCGCCGGCATGGACGTCGAAGGAGACGTCGTCGACCATGGTGACGCCGCGGGAATCCTTGACCGTCAGGTTCTTGACCGCGAGCTTGACGCCACCGGCCTTCGCCTCGCCCTTCTCGACGCGCAGCAGCACGCGCCGGCCGACCATCAGCTCGGCCAGTTCCTCGACCGTAGTCTTCTTGGTCTCCCCGGTCGCCACCATCGTGCCCTGGCGCATCACCGAGACGGTGTCGGTGATCGCCATGATCTCGCGCAGCTTGTGGGTGATCAGCACGATCGTCTTGCCCTGCTCCTTCAACTGCTTGAGGATGCGGAACAGGTGGTCGGCCTCGGCCGGCGTCAGCACGCCTGTCGGCTCGTCGAGGATCAGGATCTCGGCGCCGCGATAGAGCGCCTTGAGGATTTCGACGCGTTGCTGCAGGCCGACCGGCAACTCCTCGATGATGGCGTCGGGATCGACTTCGAGCCCGTATTCGCGCTCGAGCCGCTCCAGCTCGGAACGCGCCTTGGCGATGCTCTTCTTCAGCAGCGCATCGCTTTCGGCGCCGAGAATGACGTTTTCCAGCACCGAGAAATTGTCGACCAGCATGAAGTGCTGATGCACCATGCCGATGCCGAGCGCGATCGCATCGTTCGGTGTCTTGATCGATGCCGGCTGGCCGCCGACACGGATCTCGCCGGAATCGGCCTGGTAGAAACCATAGAGGATCGACATCAGCGTCGACTTGCCGGCGCCGTTTTCGCCGACGATGCCATGGATAGTGCCGCGCATAATCTCCAGATTGATGTCGCGGTTGGCGCGCACGGCGCCAAAGCTCTTGTCGATGCCGATCAGCTCGATTGCGGCTTGCGCCATGCAGCCTGTTCCCACTGTTATTTTTTTACCGCTTGGTCAAACGCCTAGCATGACGCCCAGTCTGTGCCAATTGGGTCCGTACCAATTGGCCGGAGCAGGGTTCACTCTCGACAAATCCCGCCATGCTTGTCAATTTCCAACGTGGCCGCAGCCTGCACAATCGCCTGATCGAGGATTTCAAATGACCATGCCCGAGGACCGGCTGACGACGCTGGAAATCCGCGCCGCCGAGCAGGAGAAGACCATCGAGGAACTGTCCGGCCAGATCGCCGAGCAGTGGAAGGTGATCGAGCGCATGCAGCGCAAGCTCGACGCGCTGGCCGAGCGCTTCCTGGCGCTGGAGGAACAGGCCGCACCCGACGTGCCGGTGACCAAGCCGCCGCACTGGTGAGCGGGCCGACAAGACAAAACCGCCGGGCTTTCACCCGGCGGCTCGTCAGTTCAGCAGTGCCAGTCGATCAATAACGGCAATCGATCAATACGGGCAGGCATTGTCCGACATGTAGTCGTGCACCTTGATGGTGCCGGCGATGATGTCGGCCTTGGCTTTTTCGACCGCCGCCTTCATCGCATCGTCGACAAGCGCCTTGTTGTTGTCGTCCATGGCGTAGTCGACGCCCCCTTCCTTGAGGCCGAGATCGTTAACGCCGGCCGTGAACTTGCCGTCCTTGGCATCCATGAAGGTGTTGTAGACGGCAACGTCGACGCGCTTGACCATGGAGGTCAGCACCTTGCCGGGCTGCAGGCCGTTCTGGTTGGAATCGACGCCGATGCCGAGCTTGCCGGCGTCGGCCGCTGCCTGCAGCACGCCGACACCGGTGCCGCCTGCCGCCGCGTAGACCACGTCGGCGCCCTGGTCGATCTGCGTCTTGGCGATCTCGCCGCCCTTGGCCGGATCGTTCCAGGCCGCTGGCGTATCGCCGGTCATGTTCTGGATGACGTCGGTGGCGCCGGCCGCCTTGGCGCCGCCGACATAGCCGCAGCCAAACCTGCGGATCAGCGGAATGTCCATGCCGCCGACGAAGCCGACCTTCTTGGTCTTGGAAGCCATCGCCGCCATCACGCCGACGAGGTAGGAGCCTTCCTGCTCCTTATAGACCAGCGAGCGGACATTGGGCTTGTCGACGACCATGTCGATGATGGCGAATTTGGTATCGGGGAACTCGGTGGCGATCTTGTCAAGCGCGTCAGCCCACGAGAAGCCCGCCATGACGATCGGGTTGCGGCCGTCCTCGGCGAAACGGCGCAGCGCCTGCTCGCGCTGGGTGGCGTTGCTGACCTCGAATTCCACATAGGGGATGCCGGTCTCGGTCTTGAACTTTTCAGCGCCGTGGAAGGACGCCTCGTTGAACGACTTGTCGAACTTGCCGCCGAGATCATAGAGGATCGCGGGTTGAATGTCCGCGGCGAAGGCCGGAAGAACCATTGCAGCTGCGGCCATGAGGCCGAGAACGATACGTTTCATGTGATCCACACCCCTGTCGGTTATTTGTCCATTATGCATCGCATGCCGGCCCGGTTCTCCGGCAGGCGTGCGGTGTCGGGCAGGAGTGTCTTCCTCCCGCTTCGGGTCAATCTGGCACGGCCCGAAACAAAATTCACGTGGAATTTTGACCTTTTGGAAAAGCATGGCGCCGCATCGCGGCGCCACAGCATATTCCTTGCGTCAGGGGCATAAAATCAGGCGGAGACGGCGGCCGGAATGGCGCAGGAGACGCCGGTTCCCTGCAGGCCGCAATAGCCGTAGGGGTTCTTCGCCAGATATTGCTGGTGGTCTTCCTCGGCGAAGTAGAATTCCGGCGCCGGCGCGATCTCCGTGGTGATCTTGCCGCGTCCGGCGCCGCGCAGCGAAGCCTCGTAGGCGTCGCGCGAGGCGATCGCAGCCTGGTGTTGAGCGTCGTTGAACGTATAGATCGCCGAGCGGTAAGTGGTGCCGACATCATTGCCCTGGCGCATGCCTTGCGTCGGGTCGTGGCTTTCCCAGAACAGCTTCAAGAGCTCGGCATAAGACACGATCTTGGGGTCGTAGACGACGAGCACGACTTCGGCATGGCCGGTGAGCCCCGTGCAGGTTTCCTGATAGGTCGGGTTGGGCGTGACGCCGCCGGCATAGCCGGCCGCCGTGACCCAGACGCCCTCGACTTGCCAGAACAGGCGCTCGGCGCCCCAGAAGCAGCCCAGGCCGAACATCGCCGTTTCCATCCCTTCGGGATAAGGACCCTTGAGCGGCCTGTTCGAGACAAAGTGCTTCGATGCGGTCGGGATCGGCCGGTCGCGGCCGGGCAACGCCTCGGAGGGTTTCGGCAGGTTGAGCTTCTTGTTCAGCATGTCGCTGAGAAACATGTGTGGCTTCCTTTTCTTCTTGGTTGAGCCTTCCTGGTACGGGAACACCGGGTCAGGCTGGAAATGTCAGGTTGCGGCGAACCGCCCGCTGGGGCGCTGCCGCCTGTAACCGATGGCATAAAGAATGAACGCCAGCACCGCGAACACGGCAAAGCCGGGCTGGCTGAGCACCCAGGCGATGGCACCGTCCCACAGCAGTGGGTTGATCTTATCGCGGACGAAGCTTTCGAAGGCGCTGCGCGTATCCGGCGAGACAGCGAGCCAGCTGGTGTTGAGCGGGGTCATCACCAGCGCCGAAGCCGCCACCGAGCGGGTCGCATCGAGCACGGCCATGATGACCGAAACCGAAAGCGCAATCATTGCGGCAAGACGGAAGATAAAGCGGAACATCCGGACCCTTCCTCCCCAGGAGTTTATCAGAATGTCGTGTGGACTGTTAAATAGGATCTGCGTGCTTTATCCGCAATCGCGACACGCGAAGTTGAACCTACGGCAGCCGGGTTCGCCGAAACCGTCGGCGCGCCGGGGACGGCAAGCACACCTCCGCCGCTCCTTTCGATAGGCTCCCAACGGGTGCTCCGATAACATGGGCTGAGCATCCGTATCCGGCAAAGCGAATAGACTGCCGTTATGTCTTGGCATTCGGCACCGGATCGACTAGATGAGCCCCGCGCCTGTTGCTTTGACGGCTCGGGTGCGGGGAAAGGGTATCCGCTGGTTGACGGCGCCCACGGCCGGAATTCCGGCCGGAATCCCAAAGGAGATGCATCTCCCCAACCCGCGCGGCGAAACCGGCCGCGTCGAAAATGCTAAAAAGACGGAGAGGTGGCCGAGTGGTTGAAGGCGCACGCCTGGAAAGTGTGTTTACGGGAAACCGTAACGCGGGTTCGAATCCCGCTCTCTCCGCCAGTTGCCTCGCCAAATTGCTGAAATACCTAATAAATTTCATGGCTCGCAGTATTTGACCCACTTTTTGCCCCACATAATTGTGTGGATTAAAATGGCTGTCACAGGCTTTCTCTGGACGCTATCTCTAGCAAGAGCGCTTCATTGTGGAGCGAAGTTGAGCGCCCCTCCAACTATGTGAGTCTGGGGCCGGATGGTCCTGTCACTACTGGGACGACGGCGACGTTGGCGGGTGTGTGGAGAGGCTTTGATTTTGACCTGTCGCCCGATCCTGTGGGGAGCGAAAGATGGTGACGATACTGAAGTGGATTGCCATCGCTGTACTTGGGCTGCTGGCATTGATGCATGCGGCACTGACTGCTTCACTGATCTGGCACATGTTCCGCTACGATGTACCCGGAGCTTGGATTGGGGAGCCCGAATTAGTCAGGCAATACCTGATTCCGCTGGCTTCCATTTTTGGTCTCTTGATACTGATGCGATACGCCAAGCCGACCGAAAGAAAGGCGTGCATCGCAGTTCTCGCTGCCGTTACTGTGTCCTTTGCGCTGTTTCTATTGTTGCATTTAACCGGTCGATTGACGATCAAATAGAGGGGACACTTGGGGCCCGCGCAGCGATTTTTGGCTGTTCTGCATGCTGATTTTTGCCTCTGATAGTGCTTCGCGCGGGTAGAATTTTGCGTTCGCGGCCTGCAAATTTTGTCATCGAATCCGGTTTGCGCGCACGAAATTTGGGCTCTTCTTGCGGTAAGCTAGCGCGGTTTCTCGTGCATCGGCGAGCGGGATGATCGACGTGCCGCCCAATCCGATGTCTCTACGCCTGCCATGGACGATGATCCGGAGGAGCCAACGCTTCGCTCCCGACGGGTCCACGACGAGGTAAAGGCCATTGCCATCGGCATATCGTCCCGGAGTCTTAGCCTGCCGCACCTCGATCGCGCTTAGCGCCTTGTCCGGGTGCTTTCCCGATTTTTGCATCGTCCGCCCAACTCACCCCACCCCACATTTTCACCCACATTGTATCGGCGATTTTGTTGGACGGCAATGAATGTCGTTGGACGAACTGAAAAATTAACAACTTGATTTCAAAGCGTTATTGGACGCTATTGGCCGCAGACGAACAGCCGACTGGCTGCCGCTCTCTCCGACAGATAAATCTCACCGGTTCGCCAGCCTAAAGGGACGCTGGATGGCTACTGCCGCTGCGGTGCAGGTATCTTGGGGCAGGCAGAGGGGGCGCGAAGGCTACGGAGCGGCTTTCATCTTCGCCGCACCCTTACCTCAGATCAGCCTACAACCAATCGGCCCGCGCTTCACCAGAAGCACGGGCTTGGTCGACTCGGCGCCATCGCCGCCCCGTCTAGCGCGGGACCGCTTGTATTCCCGAGACCGAGCGCTCTGTTTCGGCGGAGAAAACCACGAAGGCAAAGATCAGCACGGCGACAGCGACAATCATTGAGCCGGTGGCGACGATCGGCTCGAGCGCCGGGTTTCCCTGCAGCATCAGGTAAAGAGCCGGCAGCATCACGACCAGGCCGAGATTGTAGACGCCGTAGTGGATCATGGCGCTCCTGCGGGCAGCCTTCGCCGGATTCAGCGCATAATAGCCGCCGAATATTGCACTGGTGACCCACCCCAGCAGATTGATGTGCGCGTGTGCCGGAAACGCGCCGTGATCGCCTGAAATTGCCATCTGCAGGCCAGCTGCAATTCCCAGAATAAGAAAGACGATGGCTGTCTTGAAAAAGAGCTCCGAAACTTTAGGCATGCTATTTCTCCCAAACCCGTTTTGCCGCCGCATCATGCTGTGGTTCCGGCGATCTTGCCAAGGGACCGTCGGGCCTGCGGAAGCATGTGTTGCCGGCCTGACAGCCCGTTGGCGACCGGTCGCCGGGCCTGGCCGGTTGCGAGTCCAGCCTGCAAAAAATATGCGCTTACGCTAATTTAATTGCAACATCACCGGCCAGGCTTCGATGTCGTTCTCGCTAGCGAACTGTCCTGCGCGATGGTGGTGCCCATACGCGCCAAAGGTCTGCCCGTCAGTGTTGCAGCAGGGCCTCGCCAAACTTCTCCCACAGCTGTTCGCAATCTGTTGCTCTGAGGCTGGGGGTTCCGAGTGGGCCATATCTGATGACGGCGGCGTGAACATCATAGCCAACGATAGGTGCATTGGCGACAAAGTGGATAGCCTCGCCCAATCGGCGAGAGCCAATTGGCGCATCGGTTTTGTTGGTGATGTCGAAGACACCACAAATATCCACTTCCTGGTTCCTGGCTGCCAACGCAGCTTCCATTACCTGTTCGTGCATCATCGAAGTCTCTCCTATCGGTCTAAGTCTAAGAACCGCGGCTTGTGTTGGCCCGGCAACTGACAACCGGCAAATCGAAGTGCCTTTTGCAGCATCTCGATTGGCTCTTGCTGCGAGCCACTCCGCCCGCTCCCGCGGCAAGCCGATAAGGCAACTGCCAGCGAAGTCCGCAGGCACGTCCACCGTCGCATCAAACACGGCCCACGTGCCAGTCGGCTCCTGAATGGGCAAAAAACGTCATAGAAGCGCCTGCTAATATACGTATGCCGACTGTGGGGACGGAGCTTTGTTCCTACATCGATTAAACGAATGAGAAATGGAGTCGAAATGTCAGGCGACGCTGGTCGAAAACAAATCGTCGGCGACATCGCCAGGAATGCGCTTGAGCTGCGATCCGGCCGCATTCGGGGCTCGCCGACAGGGCGAGCACACGACGCAGCAGGCAAGCGCGGCCAAATGCTCATCCAGAATCGCGATTTCGTTGCGGATAGATCGTCTCGCCGCGCTTCAGCATCTCCACGAAAGCCGCGATCTTCTTCTTGCGTCCGGCTTCGGTTTTCATGTTGTGGATGCGGAAGGCGAGCGCGAAGCGGTTTTGCTGGCTGAGTTTTGCCAGCATCTCTTTCGCCATGGGCTCGGCGTCTATTGCCGCCTGGAGGTCGTCGGGGATCTTCATCTCCTTGCCGCTCTTGTAGGCGCGCGCCCAGCGGCCGTCGGCCTTGGCTGCCTCGACCTGCCTCAGCCCATGCTCGGTCATCCGGCCCTCCTCGATCAGCCGAGCGACATTGTCGACATTGATCTGGCTCCAGATGCTCTTCTTGCCGCGCGGGGTGTAGCGCTGCAGGTAGCTTTTGCCGTCCAAGGCCTTGCGCACCGCATCGATCCAGCCCCAGCACAACGCCACGTCGATGGCTTGCTTCGGAGTGATCGACGGCAGTCCCGAATCGAGCCTATGGATCTTGATCCAGACTTCGTCCTCGCTGTCGTGATGCTCGCCAAGCCAGGCATGGAAGCTTTCGGCATCCCTGAACTCGCGCACCTTGGCGGGGTCGACCTTGACGGGCGCCATCAGCCGGTCCGCCCATGACGCGAGCGCGTAACGACGCCAAACCGCTTGCCGGCCGCGCGCGCGCTCATATCAGCTCCGAGTCCGCAATCCGCAGGCCTGGTGATTCTCGCCGGCACGCATTCAGCCCGCACGATTGGGCGTTCCGAGGACATGGGATTTCGGCGGCAGCATGACGTTGTCGAATGTCTGCGTGAACATCGCCGCCGCAAAGAAAGCGACGGCGCGCAGGGTTTCGGTGCCGGTGTTGACGAGGTCGTGCCGGACCGGCGTCGGAAGTACCAGGACGCTGCCGGGCCCGACCGGGTGGGTGCTGCCGCCCTCGATGTGCAGCTCGCCGGTGCCGGCGATGATGTATTGCGTCTCTTCGGTGGCGTCGCTGTGCCAGCCGAGCCGCTTGCCGGGCTCGATCTCGTAGACAATGACCGAGGACTGGGTGGTGCCGTGCCCGCCGCAAACCGCGAAAGCGCCGGCCCATTTGACCGACGGATCGTCCTCTGCCCAAACCAGCGAACGTTCGAGCCTGTCGGATGCGACGACTGCTGTCACGGCTTCGTTCCTCTCAGCGAATTGCGAACACGAATCTAGATGATTTTTCTGGTCTGCGTCAGCAAAACTGGCTGCTGACCGTTCCCTCGCCTATTGCGCGTGACGATTTGTCGGGCCGCGATCCGACCTATTCTACTCTCGGGCCGGATCACTGAGCCGATTCCCCAATGCAACCAAGCCTTTACCTTTTAGCCAGTTTTGAGTTGCCCCTGCGTTGCGTTCGTGGTCAGGTACAACCAGGGCGCTCAATGCGGCATTCGGCAACGGTCGCCTCACCGACCGTCAAGGCAACACACCGTCGAGCCAATGGGCATTTTCGACAGTATCAAAGGTGCGATTTTCGGAAGCGCGGTTGCGGCCGAAGCGCCGTCGGCGCAACCGTCTGCCGCGCCGGCTCCGAGCACGGCCACGCAGCCGACGGCGCCTACCCGATCCGCCCCGGCTGCAACCCCGGCTCCGGCCGCGCCGGCCGCGCCGTCCTCCGCCCCAGACATCGCTGCCATTCTCGACAAGGCGGTGGCCGCGAAGGGGCAGAAACTCAACTGGAAGAATTCGATCGTCGACCTGATGAAGGCTCTGAATATCGACAGCAGCCTCGGCGCCCGCAAGGAGCTTGCCCACGAGCTGAACTACACCGGCGATATGAACGACACTGTAACGATGAATCTGTGGCTGCACGACGCACTGATGAAAAAGCTGGCCGAGAATGGCGGCAAGCTTCCGGGCGATCTGGCCGCCTAGAGTCATAAGACAAGCAATTCCGGGAAAAATGTGAACGGTTTCCGCCCGGCATTGCGTCAAGCAAAAAAGACAGACCGGTTCGGCGCTTCCGTGAAACGACGAACCGATCTAGTCCTGTCCGCACCGCGGTCTTGCTGCGCTGACTTCAGCCGCAACCGAGCAAACCAGACTGCCAAGCCATCAAACTGCAAAGTAAATAAATTGGGACCCATCCCGGCCGCCGGGATTGGGTCTGTGGCGAAGTCGCATGGCACAAAAGCGCTGCCGCCTCGCCCGGCTTGTCTCACTCAAAACCGATGATTTTCGGTCGCCGTCCGCACGCTGGTAGGACCACCATTTTGCTGGCGAAACGCGACGTTCGGCGTATCATTCTCCCGGGCGAGGGTTCATGGTGGGAGGAAGCCAATGAACGTGGTGCAGAGGGTGACTGTCGCCGACTTGACGGCCCAAGAGCTTGTTTCATCTGCGCTTTCAAGATTCGGCGCCGGCGACACCATATCGACGAGGGCGATGCTGGACATCCTTCGCCGGACGGCCCCAGCCTGCGGCGACAGTGACGACGATCTGGTCGAGCTTATCGTCATGACGGCCGTTGGTAGGACCATGGGGGTCGTGTTCGACCATCGCTCCCGTTAGCAATCCGGAACGAATACCAGGCTGCACCGTTCAGTCCGCAAAACTTATCTCGCTTGAGTTGTGGAATGGTGCCATGCGTGATGAACAATTCGACGTTCCCGTGACAATCGAAACTGGGCGGAACGGACGCATCCTGACGGTGACGCGGGCGGTCGAGGCCGCATCACTGCTGGTCGAAAAGTGGCCGAACGAAAAGCGCGGGCCGAAATACCGCTCGGCCTTGCAAGCAATGATGGACGCCCTGGAGCAGCGGCGGGCGGTTGGCAGCGCTCGACGGGCATTCACCGCGGCCGCCAAAGAGGCCAGCCTTTTTGTGCGCGAAGGCCGGCCTGACACCAAGCCCTTGTTTTGAGCAAAATCGCCGCGCATACCGGGTCATGCCCGAGGGCAGGCAATTGGGCGACACGCTCGAAGGAACTCGCTGAAATCTTGCCCGTTATGCTCTCGTCGAGATGAGGAGAGCTGGCATGGCCGACGACAAAACCAAGACCGATAGTCGCGACCGCTCACGAGTGGCGGGCGGCGGCGAAGATTATGAGGTACATCATTTCGCCGAGGAAGCGGGCATTACCCCGGATCAGGCCCGTACGCTGATCAAGCGCCACGGCACCGACCGCAAGGTGCTGAACGAAATCGCCGAGAGCATAAGAGCGTTGTAATGGCTGACAAGAAAACCGCAATGGCCGACCGCAAGACGCGCGATCCGGACGAAAAGGAGGCTCTGCACCTGGCCGAAACCACCGACGTTTCGCCGAAGCAGGCGAAGGATCTGATGCGCAAGCACGGCAAGGACAACCCGAAGGTCGAGAAGGAAGCCAAGAACTTCAAGGCCGAGGGCTAAGCCGCCGAGCCGATTGGACGCGCGGCATAGGGGCCGCAATCCTGCGGCTTATCGGTTTTCTAACAAATTCGGCCTATGCCTTCCGCTATCGCGGCTCAGGGATGCCATATGCGCGGGATGTCTGGTGAGGCGAGGCCGTCGATAGATGACATGCAGCATGTGAGGCTGGTGTTTTGCCTGTTGGCCGCGGTTGTGATGGCGGCGGCGCTCCTCGCCTTTGCCACCTCCCTCCTGCAGGATCCCGATAGCTGGTGGCACATTAAGGTCGGCATTGATATGCTGGCAAGCCGCACATTCCCGACCATCGACATTTACTCCTACACTTTTGCCGGCCAGCCATGGATCGCCAAGGAATGGCTTAGCCAGGTTCTCCTTGCAATTGCCTATGAAGCCGGCGGTTGGAACGGCGTGGTGCTGCTGGCGACTGCGGTAATCGCGCTGACGGCCTTCTTGACGTCGTGGTATCTCAGCGCGTGGTTGAAGCCGACGCTGGCGATAGGACTGACGCTGGTGCTCGCGCTCGTGATCGGGCCAATCTATGTCGCCCGGCCGCACATCTTTACCTTGCCCATCATCGTCGTCTGGACCGCCGGTCTTTTCCAGGCCGCACGCAACGAGAAAGCACCGCCCTTATGGCTGCTGGCGCTGCTTTGCCTGTGGGCCAATCTCCATGCCACCTTCACCTTCGGTTTCGTCATCGCCGCCTTCGCCGGCCTCGATCTCGTCATGCGCACACGCTTGTCGAACCCCCGGCTGCTGGCCAAGTGGATCGTTTTCGGGCTGCTTTGCCCGCTGGTCAGCCTGCTCAATCCCTATGGCGTCAAGGCCATACTCGCCACATTCACCGTGGCCTATGGCAATGAGGCGGTGCCTTACATTGCGGAGTGGCAACCCTTCGACGCCTCGCGGCACACCCTCCAGGAGCTGGCCCTGCTGGTGGCGTTTTTCGGGCTGCTCGTGTCGAGATTGCGCATTGGCTGGGCCAAGGCGCTGTTCCTTGTCTTCACGTTGCACGTCTATCTCACCCACATACGGTTCATGTACCTGTTCTTTCTTCTCGTGCCGGTGGTCCTTACCGTCGAGGTCGCGCAACAATATCCAGTGCTTTCAGCCGAGAAATGGGCGGCGGAAAAGCGCGACGGACTTGAACAATTTTTCGCACGGAAATTTTCCAGGATTTGCGCTGGACTTGCCGTTTTGCTGGTTTTGGCGGCTGCCGCCTTCACGACCTATCCGGTCGCGCCGAGCCAGAAGACCTCGGCGAGGGACGCACTGGCCTTCGCCCAAACCCATAATCTGTCGGGCAATCTGCTGAACTCCTACGATTTCGGCGGTACGCTGATTTTTCATGGCATCAGGACGTTTATTGACGGCCGCGCGGATCAGCTCTTCCTGAATGGCTTTACGGAAACGGATGAGCAGACTGGGCACAGCCGGGGCAAGCCGATCCTGAAAGCCCAACTCGACAAATATACGATAGGCTGGGCATTGTTGACCGCCGACGACAGCCGCATTCCGTTCTTCGACCAACTGGGCTGGAAGCGGGCCTATGCGGACGATTACGCGGTGATCTACACCCGCGCGGACTGAGCCCCGGCAGCTTCGCGCGCCGGTGCGCACCTCCCCCCTGAAGCTGTGGCCAGCGCCGAGGCGGCGAAATCCTTATGGGATTTTGATTTCTTTGCTCCGCGTCCCGTCTCGAACCTTTATGGCACTTTGATCCATATTCACAGGAGCGGTGTATCCAGCCGCCGATATGATGCGGCGACGGGTTTTGATAGTTTGTTAAAGTAAACAAACAAATACAACATAAGGAAAACGCGCGGTGGACATAGTTGTTGTCGCGACTGGAATCGCGTTTTTTGCTCTATGCTTCGGCTACATCAAAGCTTGCGACAAGCTGTAAGTTTAGGGGATCGTAACATGCTTTTCGACTATATCCTCGGCGGCGCCGTGACCTTGTTTCTTCTCGCCTACCTGACATACGCCCTCGTTCGCCCGGAACGCTTCTGATCTCCGCTGGCAAGGAGCCAACCCCATGACAATCAACGGATGGCTGCAGATCCTCGTCTATTGCGGGATCGTCGTTCTGCTGGCCAAGCCGCTCGGCGGCTACATGCATCGCGTTTTCAGCGGCGAGCGCACATTCCTGTCGTCAATTCTGGCCCCGCTCGAGCGCGGGCTCTACCGCATATCAGGGACCAGCGAGCGCGAGGAGCAGCATTGGACCTCCTATGCGGCGGCCCTGCTGTTCTTTAACCTGGCCGGCTTCCTGGTGCTCTATTCGCTGCAACGGCTGCAAGGCGGCCTGCCCTACAATCCGGCCGGCATGACCGCCGTCGAACCTGGGCTGGCCTTCAACACCGCCGCCAGCTTCATGACCAACACCAACTGGCAGAACTACGGCGGCGAAAGCACGATGTCCTATCTCGTGCAGATGACCGGCTTGACCGTGCAGAATTTTCTGTCGGCGGCGACTGGCGTCGCCATTGCGGTCGCATTGATCCGCGGCTTTGCTAGAGCCTCAGGCAAATCGATCGGCAATTTCTGGGTCGATATGACCCGCGGCACGCTCTACCTGCTTTTGCCCTTTTGCATCGTGTTGACTCTGGTCTATGTCTATCTCGGCATGCCGCAGACGCTCGCTGCCTACGTCAACGCGACGACGCTCGAAGGCGCGCAACAGACTATCGCGGTCGGGCCGGTCGCTTCCCAGGTTGCCATCAAGATGCTCGGCACCAATGGCGGCGGTTTCTTCAACGCCAATGCAGCGCATCCCTTCGAAAATCCCGATGCAATCTCCAACCTGATCCAGATGGTGACGATCTTCGCCCTCGGCGCGGCGTTGACCAATGTCTTCGGCCGCATGGTAGGCAACCAGCGCCAGGGCTGGGCAATTCTGTCGGCTATGGGCGTGCTGTTCATCGCCGGCGTTGCCGTCTGCTACTGGGCGGAAGCCGCCGGCAATCCGCTCGTCCATGCGCTGGGCGTCGACGGCGGCAACATGGAGGGCAAGGAGAGCCGCTTCGGCATCGCCCTGTCGGCACTGTTTGCCGTCATCACCACGGCCGCATCCTGCGGCGCGGTCAACGCCATGCATGACAGCTTCACCGCACTCGGCGGCATGATCCCCATCATCAACATGCAACTCGGCGAGGTCATTGTCGGCGGCGTCGGCGCCGGCTTCTACGGTATCCTGATGTTCATCGTCATTGCCGTTTTCGTCGCCGGGCTGATGGTCGGACGCACGCCCGAATATCTCGGCAAGAAGATCGAGGCCAAGGAGGTCAAGATGGCTATGCTGGCCGTGCTCTGCCTGCCGCTTGCAATGCTGATCTTCACCGCTATCGCGGTGGTGCTGCCGACCGGCGTTGCTTCCATCGCCAATGCCGGCCCGCACGGCTTCTCCGAGGTTCTCTATGCCTACACCTCGGCCGCGGCGAACAATGGCTCCGCCTTTGGCGGCCTCAGCGGCAACACGCCCTGGTACAACGTAACGCTCGGCATCGGCATGCTGATGGGCCGGTTCCTGGTCATTATTCCGGCGTTGGCGATTGCTGGCTCGCTGGTTGCGAAGAAGACCGTCCCTGCCTCCGCCGGCACCTTCCCGACCGACGGTCCGCTGTTCGTCGGGCTGCTGGCCGGTGTCATCCTGATCGTCGGCGGCCTGACCTTCTTCCCGGCCCTGGCGGTCGGACCGATCGTCGAGCACCTGGCGATGATCAACGGTCAGACATTCTGAAACGGCGATGCCCTGGTTCAAGATCATACCTCGAAAGGTCCGGCATCGCCCCGAGCCGGAGGGGGAGAAAACGCCCCCTCCTTTCCCGACGCTGTCCACATTCCTCGCTATTGCGGCAGCCTTGATCATGATCTGGCTGCTGGCTTACGGGCCGCCGCACCTTCGTTCGGCACACGATCGACCGGTCAACAACATCGACACTGGAGCTACCAAATGAGCCCGTCGAAATCCGTGAGCATCATGGATACCCGCATTCTGTGGCCCGCTATCGGCGGTTCCTTCAGAAAACTGAACCCGCGCACCTTGATGCGAAACCCGGTGATGTTTGTCGTCGCCGTCGTCTCGGCGCTCACCACCGTGCTGTTCGTCAAGGATCTCGTTACCAGCGGCGGCGATCTTGGCTTCACGCTGCAGATCATCATCTGGCTGTGGTTCACCGTGCTCTTCGCCAATTTCGCCGAAGCGGTGGCCGAAGGCCGCGGCAAGGCGCAAGCTGACTCGCTGCGTCGGGCGCGAACCGAGACACAGGCCAAGCTGTTGAACGGTGGCGACCGCAGCAAGTTCAAACTGGTGCCCGGCACCAGCCTGAAGGTCGGCGACATCGTGCTTGTCGAAGCCGGCGACATCATCCCCTCGGACGGCGAGGTGGTCGAAGGCGTGGCGTCGGTCAACGAGGCGGCCATCACCGGCGAATCCGCACCGGTCATCCGCGAATCCGGAGGCGATCGTTCGGCGGTGACCGGCGGCACGCAGGTCTTGTCCGACTGGATCCGCGTGCGCATCACTGCGGCTGCCGGTCATACGTTCCTCGACCGCATGATCTCGCTGGTCGAGGGCGCCGAGCGCCAGAAGACACCCAACGAGATCGCGCTCAACATCCTGCTCGTCGGCATGACGCTGATCTTCGTACTGGCGACGGCGACGATCCCGAGCTTCGCCTCGTATTCGGGCGGCTATATCTCGGTGACCGTGCTGGTCGCCCTGTTCGTTACCCTGATCCCGACCACAATTGGCGCCCTGCTGTCGGCTATCGGCATTGCCGGCATGGACCGCCTGGTGCGCTTCAACGTGCTCGCCATGTCGGGCCGCGCCGTCGAGGCGGCCGGCGATGTCGACACGCTGCTGCTCGACAAGACCGGAACCATCACGCTGGGCAACCGTCAGGCGACGGCATTTCGACCGGTCAAGGGCGTCACCGAACAGGAACTGGCCGACGCGGCTCAGCTTGCCTCGCTTGCCGACGAAACGCCGGAAGGCCGCTCGATCGTCGTCCTGGCGAAGGAAAAATACGCCATCCGCGCCCGCGACATGGCAAGCCTGCACGCGACTTTCGTGCCCTTCACCGCGCAAACCCGCATGAGCGGTGTCGATCTGGAAGGCTCCTCGGTCCGCAAGGGCGCAGTCGATGCGGTACTTGCCCACGTCAACCTCTCGACCGTTGCCACAGGCAGTACGCGCCCCAGCAGCGACACCGTCCGCGACCTTCAGGCGATCGCCGACGAGATCGCCAAATCGGGTGGCACTCCACTCGCGGTCGAGCGCGACGGGCGCCTGCTCGGCGTCGTCCATCTGAAGGACATCGTCAAGGGTGGCATCGCAGAACGCTTTGCCGAATTGCGCCGCATGGGCATCCGCACGGTGATGATCACCGGCGATAATCCGATGACCGCGGCGGCGATCGCGGCGGAAGCCGGCGTCGACGACTTCCTTGCCCAGGCGACGCCCGAGGACAAGTTGAAGCTGATCCGCGACGAGCAGGCCAAAGGCAAACTGGTCGCGATGTGCGGCGATGGCACCAACGATGCGCCGGCCCTTGCGCAGGCCGATGTCGGCGTTGCCATGAACACCGGCACGGTCGCGGCGCGCGAGGCCGGCAACATGGTCGATCTCGACAGCGATCCGACCAAGCTGATCGAGATCGTCGAAATCGGCAAGGCGCTGCTGATGACGCGTGGCTCGCTGACCACCTTCTCCATCGCCAACGACGTGGCCAAGTATTTTGCCATCATCCCGGCAATATTCGCCGTCTTCTACATCGCCCCGGGCCAGACCGCCGGGCCGCTGCAAGCGCTCAATGTCATGCATCTGGCGACGCCGCAGAGCGCTATCCTCTCGGCCATCATCTTCAACGCGCTGATCATCATTGCGCTGATCCCGCTGTCGCTGAGGGGCGTCAAATACCGCGCGGTCGGCGCCGGTGCGCTGCTCAGCCGCAATCTCATTGTCTATGGCCTTGGCGGCGTCGTAGTGCCCTTCGTCGGCATCAAGATGATCGACATGGCCATCACCGCTCTCGGTCTCGCCTAAGGAACCACGTCGATGCTCAATCAAATCAGGCCCGCGATCGTCATGATCGTCTTCTTCACCATTCTGACGGGTTTGGTCTATCCGATCGGCATGACCGGCATTGCCCAGGCGCTGTTTTCGCGCCAGGCCAATGGCAGCCTGATCGAGAAGGACGGCAAGCTCGTCGGTTCCGAGCTGATCGGCCAGGCTTTCGAAAGCGACCGCTACTTCCATGGCCGCCCGTCGGCTGCCGGCGACGGCTACAATGCCGCCGCCTCGGGCGGCTCGAATCTCGGCCCGACCAACCCGAAGCTCATCGACAGGATCAAGAGCGACGCCGAAAAGCTGAGAGCCGAAAACCCGAGCCAGCCGGTACCGATGAATCTGGTCACCACGTCCGGCAGCGGCCTCGATCCGCATATCAGCCCCGATGCGGCCTATTTTCAGGTTGCCAGGGTGGCCAAGGCCAGGGGCGTCGATGAATCCAGGATCAAATCGCTTGTCGACAGCCATGTCGAAGATCGCGAATTGGGATTCATCGGCGAGCCGGTAGTCAATGTGCTGGCCCTCAACCTTGCGCTGGACGATGCCATGAAACAGTGAAGGACCGGCGCCGGGATCGACACCGAAGCCGGCGCCGTTCATGATTGACCCGTATGCCAGACGACAGACGCACCGCCGAAACCAGGCCCTCTCCCGACGCGCTGCTCGAGCATGCCGAGCGGGAGGAGCGCGGCCGCCTGAGGATATTTCTCGGCGCCGCCCCCGGTGTCGGCAAGACCTACGAGATGCTGATGTCGGGCCGCGCCAGGCTGGCCGACGGGGTCGACGTGGTGATCGGCATCGTCGAGACGCACGGCCGCAAGGAAACCCAGACGCTGGTCGAAGGCTACGAGGTCATTCCTCGCCTTGAGATCGATTACAAGGGGCGGATCCTTGAGGAGATGAATCTCGACGCCATCCTCGCCCGGCACCCGGCGCTAGTTCTGGTCGACGAACTCGCCCACACCAACGTCGCCGGCAGCCGTCACCCCAAGCGCTATCTCGACGTCCAGGAAATCCTGACGCACGGCATCGATGTCTACACGACGCTGAATATCCAGCACGTCGAGAGCCTGAACGATGTCGTGGCGCAGATCACCCGCGTCAGGGTGCGGGAAACTGTCCCCGACTCCATAATCGACCAGGCCGACGACATCGAGATCATCGACCTCACCCCCGACGATCTGATCAAACGGCTTGAGGAAGGCAAGGTCTACATCCCCAGCACCGCCCAGCGCGCCATCGAGAACTATTTCTCGCCGGGCAATCTGACGGCGCTCCGGGAATTGGCGCTCCGCCGCACTGCCCAGCGGGTCGACGAGCAGTTGCTGACCCACATGCAGGCCCACGCGATACCCGGGCCTTGGGCGGCGGGGGAAAGGGTTCTCGTCTGCGTCGATGCGCGTCCGGGCGGGGCGGCCCGTGTACGTTATGCGCGGAGGTTGGCCGACCGGCTCCGCGCCCCTTGGACGGCGCTTCATGTCGATACCCCTCGTTCAGCTGCCATGCCCGAGGAGGACAAGGATCGGCTGGCGACGCAGCTGCGCCTTGCCGAGCAGCTCGGTGCCGAGGTGACGACCATTCCGGGTCAGAACGTCGCGCAAGACATCGTTCGGCATGCGACGGCGAACAACTTCACCCATATCGTGATCGGCAGGCCGACCCGATCGCGCTGGCGGGAATTGATCGAAGGCTCGCTCACTTACGATCTCATCCGCAATGCCGGCGACATCAGCGTCCATGTCATTTCGGGAAGCGAACGCAACGCCGAGGCGACGTCGAGGACCGTCAAGGCGGCGGACGAGCAGTGGCAGTTCGAGATCTGGCCCTATCTCATGGCCACGGCCTATGTTGTTGGCTCGCTCGCCTTCGCCGTCCTTCTCGACCAGTTTCTCGACGTCCGCAATCTCGCGATCATCTTTCTCATTGGGGTCCTGACGTCGGCGGTGACCGGCGGTCTCTGGCCGGCTTTGTATGCCTGCCTCATCAGCGCCATTGCCTTCAACTATTTCTTCCTGGAACCACGCTACACGCTGACGATCGAGGATCCGGAGAGCATCGTTGCGCTGGCTGTCTTCCTGGTTGTTGCGGTCATTGCCAGCAATCTAACAGCGCGCGTGCAGCGTCAGGCGGTCGCTGCGCGCTCGCGGGCACGCGCCACGGAAGATATTTATCTCTTCTCAAAGAAGCTCGCCGGCGCTGGGACGCTTGATGACGTTCTCTGGGCGACTGCCTTCCAGATCGCCTCGATGCTGAAGCTGCGCGTGGTGCTGCTTCTGCCGGAGAACGGCACAATTGCGGTCAAAGCCGGCTACCCACCCGACGACACGCTGGCCGAGGCCGACATCGCAGCAGCCCGCTGGGCCTGGGAGCATAACCGCGCCGCCGGGCGCGGCGCCGACACGCTGCCCGGAGCAAAGCGCCTCTATCTGCCCTTGCGGACCGGACGCACGGCGGTAGGCGTTGTCGGCCTCGACAACGACAAGCAAGGTCCGCTGCTGACACCCGAGCAGCAGCGTCTGCTCGATGCGCTCGCCGACCAGGCGGCGGTCGCCATCGAGCGCATCCAGCTCGTCGCCGATGTTGACCGGGCCAAGCTTGCGGCCGAGGCAGACCGTCTGCGCTCAGCCTTGCTCACCTCCATTTCCCACGATTTGAAAACGCCGCTTGCCGCCATCATGGGCGCGGCCGGAACACTCAGGGACTTCGAGGCCGCGCTTCCCGAGCAGGACCGGGCGGAACTGCTGTCGACCGTGCTCGATGAAGCGGAGAGGCTTAACCGCTTCATCGCCAATCTGCTCGATATGACCAAGATCGAATCCGGCACGATGGAGCCGAACTATGCGTTTCACTATCTCGGCGACATTGTCGGTTCAGCTCTGTATCGGGCCCGCAAAATCGTCGGCGAGCATAAGACCGAGATCGACATTCCATCGGATCTGCCGATGTTGCGGGTCGACCCCGTTCTGTTCGAACAGGTGCTGTTCAACCTCCTCGACAATGCTGCAAAATACGCGCCGCCAGGTTCGACGATCCGCCTGCAAGCCTGGGCCGACAACGGCTTCGTCATCCTGCAGATCATGGATGAGGGACCAGGCATTCCGCCAGCGGATCTAGAGCGCGTTTTCGACACTTTCTACCGTGTGCGCAAGGGTGACCAGGTGCGTGCCGGCACGGGGCTCGGCCTGTCGATTTGCCGCGGCTTCATCGAAGCGATGGGCGGGACGCTCTTGGCGGCAAACAGGTCCGACCGCTCGGGGGCGGTTTTCACCATCAGGATGCAACTGGTGCCGGCGGAACTGCCCAATCTCGGCGAACCCGAGACGGGCCATCAAAATATGGACGATCTGGCATGACGAGCCTGGACGTCAGGATATTGGTGGTGGACGACGAACCGCCGATCCGGAAACTGCTTCGCGTCGGGCTTGGCAGCCAAGGCTATGCGATCAGCGAGGCGCCGAACGCCAGGGCGGCGATTGAACTCATCGCGACGGAAAAGCCGGACCTTGTGCTGCTCGATCTCGGCCTGCCCGGCATGAGCGGGCATGAGTTGCTCCGCAAATGGCGGGATGATGGCCTGGACATTCCCGTGGTTATTCTTTCCAGCCGAACCGACGAGGCCGGCATCGTCTCGGCCCTCGAACTCGGCGCCGACGATTATGTCACCAAGCCATTCGGTATGAACGAGCTTGTCGCACGCATCCGCGTCGCGCTTCGCCACAAGTTCCAGCAGCAGGGTGAGAGACCGGTGTTCCAGACCGGCGACCTCTCCGTCGATCTGGTGAAGCGCATCGTCAAGGTCGAGGACAAGGAGATAAAGCTCTCGCCGAAGGAATACGACATTCTTCGCACCTTGGTGCAGCACGCCGGCAAGGTTCTCACCCACCAGTTCCTGCTGAAGCAGGTCTGGGGCGATTCCACCGACGTTCAATATCTCAGAGTCTATGTCCGGCAACTCAGGCTAAAGATTGAGAAGACGCCCGACCAGCCCCGCTATATCACGACCGAGACCGGCGTCGGATACCGGCTGCGCGAAGTCGATTGACGGGACGAGCATCCGAAGCGGAAATGCCCCTTCCAATCCGCTTCAAATCAGCGGCGGCCATGGTGTCGCCGGACAAAAGCCCTATATTAAGGGAAGATCGGTTTGTGCGGGAATGAATGGATGTCACGGCTTCGTCTATTGACGTTTTTAGGGTCGGCAATGCTGACTGCGGCGATGCTGTCGGGCGTAAATCCTGCTGCATCGGCACAGGTCGTCAGTCCCGCCGACCGCAACGTGTTGATCCAGCAGGACCAGTTGCAGATGTTGGAGAACAGGCTGCGTCGGCAGCAATACCAGCAGCAGCAACAGCAGTACCGTGCCCAGGATCGCCAAATCCCAATACCGCAACGGCAGGAGGTGCCGCAGATGAGGCCAACTTGCCAGTTGCTGCCGTCGGGGAGCGGCTTTGTCAGCTCTTGCCGCTGACGACCGGTCCCTTTCATTTATTTAGCCGACTTATATACTGGGGAAACCGCTCCGCCTGCGCCCCATTGAAAGCGGGCGAGTTTGCAACGCTGCCCTTGCCGTCTGGGCACCGATTCGACTGGATTATCGAATGGCAGCCAGCAAGAAGAAGGTTGTACGCAAGGCAAGGAAGGGCGACGGGGTTCGCCAGGTCGCGGCGATCCCCTTTCGGCTGAATGGGCATGGCGGAGTCGAGGTGATGCTCGTCACATCGCGAACGACGAGGCGCTTCATCGTGCCGAAGGGCTGGCCGATGAAGGGCAAGAGCGGCCGCAAGGCGGCCACTATCGAAGCACAGGAAGAAGCCGGCGTTCTCGGCAAGACACTGAAACAACCGGCCGGCACCTATTCCTACTGGAAGCGGCTGGCAAACCGCTTCGTCCGTGTCGACGTCGTCGTCTATTTGCTGGAAGTAACCGAGGAACTTGCCGACTGGCAGGAAGCCAGGAGGCGGCAGCGGGCATGGCTGGCACCAGCCGACGCGGCGTTGCTCATCGACGAGCCGGATCTTTCGGCGCTGGTGAGGAACATCAGGATTGCCGAGCTGGAGCATAATCCCAAAAAGCAGAGTCCGGCGTTCGGAAAAGATCCCGCTCAATAGAAGATGGAGGCCTGTCCCGACTGTGTCGGGATGGAATTGATTCCAGCGCCCGCCGCCGCCGTCTCTTGAACCGATGCCTCACTGACTGCCATCGTCTTCCTCGGGCAGAGGCCGCGCCGGCGTGCCGGCATAGGCCCACAGCCATTCGCGCGGCAGCGGCCCCTTGTTGCGGTCGCTTTCCTGCGACTGTTCCCACGCATGTGCGAGGATACCGACCGAGCGCGACAGCACGAAAAGGCCGCGCGTCAGCGGCGGCGGAAAGCCGAGCTCGCCGTAGATGACGGCCGTGGCGCCGTCGATATTGAGGGGGATTTTTTTGCCCTTGCGCCGCGCCACCTCGGCCTCGATCGCCTCGGCGATGTCGGCGAAGCGCCCGCTGACGATGCCGCGCGCGGCAAAGTCGTGGGTTAGCTCGATGAGGCGGGGCGCCCGCGGGTCGACCGGATGGAAACGATGGCCGAGCCCGGGCACATAGCCGTTTTCCCCGGCAAGGAAACGATCGAGCCGCGCCGACACGGCGTCCGCAAGCGGCATGCCGGCGTCCAGTTCGGCAGCGATGTCTCCGTAGAAGGAAAGCGCCTGTTCGCCGGCGCCGCCATGCACATCGCCAAGCACGTTGACGGCTGATGCCATGGCGCTGTTGATGCCGACGCCGCAGGTGATCGCCATACGGGCGATGGCGATCGACGGCGCCTGCGGCCCGTGGTCGACGGCAGCACCCAGCGCGATGCCAAGCAGCGCCGCCTGCTCCTCGCTTGGCAGTTCGCCGCGCAGCATCAGCCAGATCATTGCCGGAAAGCTGACGCGGCCGATCAGATCCTGGATTTCATAGCCGCGCAGCCGGATGACGCCGGGGCGCATCTCGATGATGCCGGTCTGCCACCATTCCTCGCCGCGTGTGCGACCAGTCTTGTTTTGCGTTCCGCTCATGCCTTCGCTCTTTTCCTGGCACGCGGCGGCAGGCCGGCAAAAACCTCGTCCATATGCTCGCCGAGCCCCGGCGGCGGCCTGCTCGGCAAAGGTGCCTCGCCATCGACCATGAAGCCGCCGCGCACCACGGTCAGCGGTCTGGCCATCCCGGACACAGCCTGGAAGCGTGCCGTCATGCCGCGCTCGACCACCTGTTGCTCCTGCAGGACCTGCGGGATCGTCAGCACCCGGCCGGCCGGCACGCCGGCGCGATTGAACGTCTCCTCCCAGGCGGCGGCAGAGCCGCTCGCCAGGGCGTCCTCGATCAGCGCTTTCAATGCGATCCGGTTCTGCTTGCGCGTTTCGCGCTCGGCAAAGCGGACATCCGAGGCCAGCTCCGGCCGGCCGATCAATCGGCAGAGCGCGACGAACTGCTCCTGCTTGTTAGCGGCGATGTTGAGCAAGCCGTCGCCGGTGCGAAACGCGCCAGACGGTGCGGCCGTCATGTTTTCATTGCCCATCGGCTGCGGCTCGACGTCCGCCGTCAGATAGTTCGACACCGGCCAGCCGAGCGCAGAAAGCGTGCATTCGAGCATCGACACGTCGAGGAACGCGCCCTCGCCAGTCGTCTTCTGCTTGACCAGTGCGGCGGTAATGGCGAAGGCTCCGACCAGCCCACCAAGCGTATCGGCGACGGGATAGCCGACACGCAGCGGCGCCGTTTCCGGTGTACCGGTGATGCTCATGATGCCGGAAAGACCCTGGATGATCTGGTCGTAGGCTGGATTGTCGCGCATCGGCCCGGTCTGGCCGAAGCCCGATATCGCACAGTAGACAAGGCTTGGCCGGACCTCCTTCAGCCTGGCATGGCCAAGCCCCAGCCGGTTCATCACGCCGGGGCGGAAATTCTCGACCAGCGCGTCGGCCGAAGCGACCAGATCGAGGAAGCGTTCGCGGTCGGCCTCCTGCTTGAGATCGAGCGCCACCGAGCGTTTGCCGGCATTCTGCGCCAGGAACGAAGCGCCCATGCCCGCCCGGTTGAGCTCCGGAGAGGCGCCGAGCTGGCGCGCCAGATCACCGCCTTGCGGCGTCTCGACCTTGATGACGTCGGCCCCGAGCAACGCCAGCTGGTAGGCGCAATAGGGGCCGGCCAGCACATTGGTCAGGTCGAGAACGCGGATGCCGGAAAGCAGGTCTGTCATGACGTCACGAACAGCTCAGGCATCGCCCGGCACGTGCTCCGGTCCACGCATGCGCCTGTGCTCGATGTAGGCCCAGATATGCGGTCCAACCAGCCCGATGAAGGCCAGCGTCAGCAGCGTCAGCGACAGCGGATGCTTGTAGAACACCGTCCAATCGCCGTTCGAGATGGTCATCGCGCGGCGGAACTGCGTTTCCGCAAGCGGCCCGAGAATCATGCCGATGATGACGGGCGCGGTCGGGAAATCGAAACGCCGCATCAGAAAGCCCGCGGCACCGAGCAGATAGAGGATGGCGAGGTCGATCGGCGATTGCGAGATGCCGTAGGTGCCGACCGTGGCGAACACCAGGATGCCGGCATAGAGCTGCGGCGCCGGGATCTTCAGCAATCGCACCCAAAGCCCGATCAGCGGCAGGTTGAGGACGACAAGGATGACATTGGCGATGAACAGGCTGGCGATCAGCCCCCACACCAGGTCGGCCTGCGTCGTCAGCAGCAGCGGCCCCGGATTGATGCCGTAGCTCTGAAACGCCGACAGCATGATCGCGGCCGTCGCCGAGGTCGGCAGGCCGAGCGTCAGCATCGGCACCAGCACGCCGGCCGCGGATGCATTGTTGGCCGCTTCCGGCCCGGCAACGCCCTCGATGGCGCCGACCGTGCCGAACTCCTCCTTGTGTCTGGAGAGTTTCTTCTCGATCGCATAGGACAGGAAGGTCGGGATTTCGGCGCCGCCGGCCGGCATGGCACCGATCGGGAAGCCGATCAGGGCACCGCGCAGCCATGGCTTCCACGAGCGCGCCCATTCGGCTGCGGTCATGTAGAGCGAGCCCTTCAACGGCACGATATCGTCCTTGCCGGCATAGCGGCGCGAGGCCATGTAAAGCGTCTCGCCAACGGCGAACAGGCCAACGGCGACGACGATGACGTCGACGCCGTCGAGCAATTCGCTCGTGCCGAAGGTGAAGCGCGGCTGCCCCGTCTGCAGGTCGACGCCTATCATACCAACAACGAAGCCGACGAACAGGCTGGTCAGGCCGCGCACCGACGACGAGCCGAGCACCGCCGAAACCGTGATGAAGGCCAGCACCATCAGCGAGAAATATTCGGCCGGGCCGAAGGCCAGCGCGAATTTGACGACGATCGGCGCCAGGAAGGCAACGCCGATCGTGCCCAGCGTGCCGGCGACGAAGGAGCCGATCGCCGAGGTCGCCAGCGCCGCACCGCCACGGCCGGAGCGGGCCATCCGGTTGCCTTCCAGCGCGGTGACGATGGTGGCGCTTTCGCCAGGCGTGTTGAGCAGGATCGATGTCGTCGAGCCGCCATACATGGCGCCGTAGTAGATGCCGGCAAACAGGATGAACGACGCCTCCGGTGCCACCTGGTAGGTGATCGGCAACAGCAGCGCGATGGTCAGTGCCGGCCCGAGGCCGGGCAGCACGCCGATCGCAGTCCCCAGCGTGGTGCCGACCAGGCACCATATGAGATTGATCGGCGAGAAGGCGACCGAAAATCCGTGCGCGAGATGGCCGAGCGTTTCCATGGCGTCAGCCCCTCAGCATGGCAACGACCGAATCGACGATCGCGTTCAGCTGGTTTTCGATGAAGCCGGCGCCGATATTGACGCCAAGCGCCCTGGCAAAGCCGAAATAGGCGGCCAGCGCCAGGATCAGCCCGAGCAGCACGTCACGCAGCGGACGCCGGCTGCCGAAACCGTGGCAGATGAGAACGAACATGACGACAGATGCAGCGGTAAAGCCGAGCGGCTGGATCAGCACGAGGTTGGCGATCAGTCCGAGGGCAGCGATGCCCATCGCCTTCCAGTCGGTCGGCGTCTCCTTTTCGTCCTCCGGCTGCCAGCCGCCCCGCAAGGCGGCAATGATGAGCAGCAGCGACAGGATCACCATCCCGGTCATGGTGATGTAGGGAAAGACGGTCGGACCGACCTTGGAATAGAGCGGCGACACCGGGATTGCCAGCGTCTGCCAGGCAACCGCACCGGCACAGGCGAGGAGCCCGACGCCGATCAGCAGTTCGGGCACTGCAAGGCGCGGCGGCGCCGGCTGGTCGCTGGTGCTCATCATCGTCCTCCCAATGTCGGTCCCTTGGGGCCGGTTCTCCTTAGACCGGTCTCACTCGGCCGATCTCGGCGTAGTTTCACCTCCGGCGCCGCGTATGTCCATGCGGCTGGCGAAAGTCGGCAAGGGTTGGCGCAGGCCGCCCCTTGCCGAGAGCATCACGCCAGGCCGAGGTCCTTGAGTATCGTCCCGATGCGGGCCGTGTCTTCGGCGACGAATTTCGTATAATCGTCACCGGTGAGCAGGATCTGCGTCCAGTTGCGGTTCTTGCATTCGGTGGCCCAGGCGTCGCTCTTGGCCATGGTCTCGATCAGCTTGATCATTGCTGCCTTGTCGGCGTCCGAGACGCCGGGCGGTGCGAAGACGCCGCGCCAGTTGAACAGCTCGACATCGATGCCGGCTTCCTTCATCGTCGGCGCATCGATTCCCTCCTGGCGTTTATCTGCGGAGATGGCCAGCAGCCGCAGCGCACCCGCCTTGACCTGTTCGGCGAACTCGCCATAGCCGGAGATGCCGGCCGCGACCTGGTTGCCGAGCAGCGCCGAGAGCGCCTCGCCACCGCCGGCAAACGGCACATAGGAGAGATTGGTGGCCGGAACACCGACGGTCTTGGCGATGAGGCCGAACAAGATGTGGTCCGAGCCGCCAGCCGAACCGCCGGCGACCGGAACCTGCGTCGGGTCGGCTTTGAGGGCGGCAACAAAGTCGGCCGCAGTCTTGAATGGCGAGGCGGCCGGCACCACAAGCGCCTCAAACTCGCCAGTAAGGCGGGCGATTGGCGTGACCTCGGTAAGGTTGTTAGCCGCCTTGTTGGCGATGATCGCGCCGACCATGACCATGCCAGCCACCATCAGCGCATTGCCCTTGCCCTTCCACTGGTTGACGAATTGCGGCAGGCCGACAGTACCGCCGGCGCCGCCGACATTGGTGATCTGCGAGCCGGAGATCAGTTTTTCGCTGCGCAGCACCTGGTCCATGGCGCGCGCCGTCTGGTCCCAGCCGCCGCCTGGCGCCGCTGGCACGAAAATCTGCAGCTGCGGCGCGTCCTGCGCGAAGGCGGGGATAAAATGCGATTGCGCGAGTCCGGCAGCACCTGCTGCCGCGGTGCTCATCAAGAATCGGCGTCTGTTCAGCATGGGATTCCTCCAAATCGCGACACCTCCTCCGGTGCCTGCCAGAAACGTGGCCTGACTTCAGACCCGCTCGATAAAATTCATGCAGAGTTTGCGTCCTCCTGTCAAAGACAGAACACTCCGCATGCGGCAATCGGCCTGCGCGATTTTCAGGCTGGCGAACCGGACGCCCGAAGACGACGTGGCAGGCAGTGCCAAACAGCATCCGTCAGGGTTGCCGCTCCAGCAGGATGGTCGGCTTGCCTTGGTAGACGGTTCGCAGCACTTCGCCATAACCACGTTTTGCCGCGACGTTCAGCGATCCGGTGTTTTCCGGATCGATGATGCAGACGGTCTTCGCGGCGCCGAACGTCTCGTCGCCCCAGGCAAGCACCCGTGCGACGACTTCGCTGGCCAACCCCTGGCCATGCACGCCCGAAACCAGAGCCCAGCCGGCCTCCGGAATGCCCTCGATCGACGGCGTCATGTCGCGTTTCAGATCGTGAAAGCCGGCCTCGCCGATGAAGCGGCCGGTCGCCTTTTCCTCGATCGCCCAGAAGCCGTAGCCCAGAAGCGACCACAGGCCGGCATGCCGCAGGAAGCGCATCCAGCTTTCCTCCCGCGTGCGCGGCTTGCCGCCGATAAAGCGGGTGACGACGGGATCGGCCCACATTGCGACATAGGCGTCGAAATCGTCAAGCCGGTGCGGCCGCAGGACCGTGCGCGAGGTCTCAATCACTGGGGCGACAATTGTATGCGGACTGGCCATGATCATGTCTCGGTTGTGTTGCCGGTGCCTAATGCAGGTCTTCCAAAAGTGGGGACAGCGACACGCCCGAGACGGGAAATCCAAATCCGTTGCGAAAAACAAGAGCCAAGGCTGTGTAGATCATCTTCCAGGCTGATGTGAATCCTGCCAGGCGGTGTTAGTTTTTCTCCAGTACTGGTTCAGGCGCGTTGGGTTTCGGCGCTGCCGTCCGACAGAGGGGAACAGCATGGACACCACCGACCTTGTGCTTGCCATCTTCCATCATCTGCTGGTGTTTTCGCTGGCAGGCATCATCGGCGCCGAGTTCGTCCTGATCCGCAGCGACTTGTCCGCCGCGACGCTGAAGCGGCTTGTCGGCATCGATCGCCACTACGGCATCATCGCCATGCTGATCATCGTCGCCGGCATCGGCCGCGTCGTCTATGGTCTGAAGGGCTGGGAATTCTACGTCTACAATTGGATGTTCTGGGCAAAGATGGCCGCTTTCGCCATTGTCGGCCTGTTGTCGATTATCCCGACCATCCGTTTCCTGTCCTGGAACAGGAAGGTAGTCGCCAATCCCGGCTTCCAGGTGCCTGCGGCGGAGCTAACGTCCGTTCGCACCTATGTCCGCACCGAGGCATTGATCTTCCGATTGATCCCGGTGTTCGCGGCGGCGATGGCGCGCGGCTATGGCTACTAGCATAGGTTGGAGGAAGGGCATCGCACGGCCCAGCCTTCCCACTCATTTGCGCGGATAGACGTGCAGTTTGCCGTTTGAGCCCGATTGTCATTTGTCGGGTTGCGCTAGTTATTGCTCCATCTACATTCGGTTTTGAGAGGAACTCCGCGCAGCGGTTGGCAATCATATCCTGGGAGGAATCACGATGAGAAAATTCGTCGCCGCGCTAGCTGTCGCTGCGGCCGCCATGCTTTACCCACCGGCCGCTGGCGCGCAGACCTACCCCGAACGCACCATCACCATTGTCGTGCCGTTTTCGGCCGGCGGCCCTACTGACACCGTCACGCGTCTTGTCGCGGAAGCCATGTCGAAGGACCTCGGCCAGCAGGTCATCGTCGAGAATGTCGGCGGCGCCGGCGGCACGCTCGGCGCGGGCCGCGTCGCAAATGCCGAGCCTGACGGCTACACGCTGCTCCTCCATCACATCGGCATGGCGACAAGTGCTACGCTCTACAGAAAGCTCGCCTACGACACGCTGAACGCATTCGAATATGTCGGCCTCGTCACCGAGGTGCCGATGACCATCGTCGGCCGCAAGGACCTCGAGCCGACCGATCTGAAGGGGCTGGTCGACTACGCCAAGGCCAACAAGGACAGCATCACCGTTGCCAATGCCGGGATCGGTGCCGCCTCGCATCTGTGCGGCATGCTGTTTATGAGCGCCATCGGCACGCCGCTGGTCACCGTACCCTATAAGGGCACCGGCCCGGCCATGACCGATCTTCTCGGCGGCCAGGTCGACATCATGTGCGACCAGACGACCAATACCACCAAGCAGATCCAGGGCGGCACGATCAAGGCTTATGCCGTAACCTCGCCGCAACGGCTAGACGTGCTGCCGGACGTTCCGACGACGGTAGAGGCCGGTCTTCCCCAGGTGCAGGTCGGCATCTGGCACGGCATCTATGCACCCAAGGGCACGCCGGCCGAGATCACCGAACGCCTGTCGAAATCTCTGCAGGTGGCGCTGAAGGACCAGAACGTCGTCGCCCGATTTGCCGAACTCGGCACCAAGCCGTCGCCCGAGGCCGATGCCACGCCGGCCGCGCTCAAGGCCAAGCTGGAAAGTGAGATTGCGCGCTGGAAGCCGATCATCGAAGCGGCCGGCCAGTACGCCGACTAAAGGTTTTTAACGGGGCGCCGCCAGCGCCCCGTTTTTACACCGGCATCGGCACGCCCGTGAGGCGGGCCGGGAGGACGCCATGAAACCTTTCGCAATCGACAGAACCAACGGCATATGCGCCGCGCTGTTCATCTTTCTCGGCGCCTTTTTTGCGCTGCAGTCGCTCGGTCTCGAAATCGGCACCGCATTCCGCATGGGACCGGGCTATTTCCCCTTGGTTCTGGCGATCGTGCTCATTCTGCTCGGCGCCATCATCCTGGTCGAGGCAGTGCGCTTCGAGAGCGAGCCGATCGGTTACATTGCGTGGCGCGGCATGCTGTTCATCCTGCCTGCTCCGATCTTCTTCGGCCTGACGGTGCGCGGCCTCGGCTTCATCCCGTCGATCTTCCTGACGGCGCTGATCGCATCGTTTGCCAGCGGCCGCATGAAGCCGCTGACCGCGCTCGTGCTGTCGGCCGGCCTGACGCTGTTCGCGTTCGTCGTCTTCAGCTACGCACTCGGCCTGCCGTTTCGGCGTTTCGGCCCGTGGTTGCCCCTATCGTTGTGAGGAGATGAAATGGAACTCCTCAACAACCTCGCACTCGGCTTTTCGACCGCCACATCATTGGCAAACCTCGGATTCTGCCTGATCGGCGTCCTTCTCGGCACGCTGATTGGTGTCCTGCCCGGCATCGGCGCCACCGCGACCATCGCCATGCTGTTGCCGATCACCTTCCAGATCGGCGATCCGGTTTCCTCCCTGATCATGCTCGCCGGCATCTATTACGGCGCGCAGTATGGCGGCTCGACTACCGCTATTCTCATCAACATGCCCGGCGAATCCTCGTCGGCCGTCACCGCCATCGACGGGTACCAGATGGCCAGGAACGGCCGCGCCGGGGCGGCACTGGCGACCGCGGCGATAGGCTCGTTCTTTGCCGGCACGGTGTCGACCTTCCTCGTCGCCATCTTTGCCCCGCCGCTGACGGCCATAGCGTTGAAATTCGGTGCTGCCGAGTATTTTTCGCTGATGATTGTCGGTCTGGTCTCGTCCGTCGCGCTCGCCCACGGCTCGATCGTCAAGGCGCTGGCCATGGTCGTGCTCGGCCTGCTGCTCGGCCTTGTCGGCACAGATATCTACACCGGTACACCCCGTTTCACGCTCGGCATCCGCGAATATGCCGACGGGCTGAATTTCGTCGCAGTGGCGGTCGGTGTCTTCGGCGTCGCCGAGATACTGCGCAACCTCGAAAACGAGCATGAGCGTTCCGTGCTGATCCGAAAGATCTCCGGCCTTATGCCGACCCGCGAAGATTTTCGGCGCATGGCGGCTCCCATCGTGCGCGGGACAATCATCGGTTCCGCGCTCGGCATCCTGCCGGGAGGCGGCGCGATCCTTGCCGCCTTTGCCTCCTACACCGTCGAAAAACGTGTCTCGAAAAATCCCGGGGAATTCGGCAAGGGCGCAATCGAAGGCGTCGCCGGACCGGAATCGGCCAACAATGCCGGCGCACAAACCTCCTTTATCCCGATGCTGACGCTCGGCATTCCGGCCAACCCGGTAATGGCGCTGATGATCGGCGCGATGATCATCCAGGGCATCGTGCCCGGCCCCAATGTCGCCATCGAACAGCCTGCGCTGTTTTGGGGTATCATCACCTCGATGTGGATCGGCAATCTGATGCTGATCGTCTTGAACCTGCCGCTGATCGGGCTTTGGGTGAAACTGCTTACGATCCCGTATTACGTGCTCTTCCCGATCATCATGGCGTTCTGCTCGATCGGCGTTTACAGCGTCAACACCAACGTCTACGACCTCTATGCCGTCGCCCTTTTCGGCTTGCTTGGCTATCTCCTGACCAAGCTGCGCTGCGAACCTGCGCCGCTGCTGCTCGGCTTCGTGCTCGGCCCGCTGCTCGAGGAAAACCTGCGCCGCGCCATGATCCTCTCGCGCGGCGATCCGAGCACCTTCGTGACGCGGCCGATCAGCGCCAGCCTGCTCCTCATCGCGCTTGCCGTGCTCGTCATCGTGTTTCTCCCCGCGGTCAGGAAGAAGCGCGAGGAGGTGTTCGTCGAGGAGAGTTCCTGAACGTGGACGGCGCCACATACGAGGAACTTCACAGTCACTTGCCGGGCACTGACTCAGTAGCCGCTTCTACTGGCCCGAGCGGCGCGATCTCGACCAGCGGTGCAGGCACGCTGGTCGTCTTTTCCTTGGCCTTGCAGATATCGGCGATGACGCAGGCCGGGCAATCCGGCTTGCGCGCCTTGCAGACATAGCGGCCGTGCAGGATCAGCCAATGATGCGCGTGCCGCATATATTCATCCGGAATGATCTTCAGGAAACCTTGCTCGACCTGTTCCGGCGTCTTGCCCGGCGCCAGGCCGAGCCTGTTACCGATGCGGAAGATGTGCGTGTCGACCGCCATCGTATGCTGGCCGAATGCCACGTTGAGCACGACGTTGGCGGTCTTGCGGCCGACACCCGGCAGCTCGACCAGCTGATCGCGATCTTCAGGCACCTCGCCGCCATGGTCGCGGATCAGCGCCTCCGACAGCGCGATGACGTTCTTGGCCTTGTTGCGCCATAGCCCGATGGTGCGGATATGGTCGCCGAGCCTGACCTCGCCCAGCGCCAGCATCTTTTGCGGCGTGTCGGCAATTTTGAACAGCGCCCGCGTCGCCTTGTTGACGCCGGCGTCCGTCGCCTGAGCCGAAAGCACCACCGCCACCAACAGCGTGAAGGCGTTGATATGTTCGAGCTCGCCCCTCGGTTCCGGCCGCTGAACGGAAAAGCGCCGGAAAATCTCATGCACCTCGGCCGCGCTGTAAAGCACCCGCGATCTCGCCGACCGCGGACGCGGCTTGACGTTCGAGCCGTCGCGGCGGCCGGGCAACAGGTCTTTTTTTAGCGCAGAAGAGTTTTTGGGCTTGGGGCTTGTCATTGCCTTCCTATAATATTCCCCAATGAGCGACACAAACGCCTCATTTCAGGCCGACGAGCCATTTTTCCAGGCGCTGCTGACACCGCACCGGTCGCTGAGCAAGACCGGCTTTGCCATCCTGATGGGCGCCCTGCTGTTCGGCTGGCTGGTGACCGGAGCTTTTTTTCTGTCGCGCGGCGCCTGGCCGGTGTTCGGCTTCTTCGGCCTCGACGTGATCGCCGTCTACATCGCCTTCCGCGCCAATTATCGTGCCGCCCGGGCTCGCGAGGAGGTATCGGTGTCGCGCACCAGCCTCGACATCCGCAAGACTGCCCCGTCAGGCAAATCGGAAGCACACCGCTTCAATCCGTTCTGGGCGCGCTTTTCGATCGCCCGCCACGCCGAGATCGGCATCACCAGAATGGCGGTCGAGGCGCAAGGAAGAACCGTCTCGATCGGCGGCTTCCTCAACCCTGACGACCGCGAAAGTTTTGCCACCGCATTTTCGCGCGCTCTGGCGACCGCCAAGACGCGCTGAGCCAGCGTTTCAGAACCGATAGCGCAACAGCCTGCCGATCTTGCGCAATGCTGGAATGTATTTCCAAAGGCGAACGAACAGTTTCGCGAACCAGCGCATGCGAGCGGCATGTTCCGGCTTATAGGCAGGGATGTCCTCGACGAACCGCAGCTTCGGAACGGCTCGCTCCAATTCATGCGGGTTCTCGATGCTCCAGTGGACCTCGGCACCGGTGGCGCGGAAGGAGGAATTGAGGCGAATGATCTTCAGGCCCAGGCGACTATAGGCATCGAAAACCAGTTCGCCGCTCGAAAGATGTCCCACCAAACGAGAAAACAGTTGCTGCCCCTCCTCGGCGCCCAGGTAGGGAGTCAGGCCTTCCGCCACGACTATGGCCGGGCGATCCCGAGGTACTTCGTTCAGCCATCCCGGTTCGGTGACCGACGAAGCGATCAGGTGGTAGTGATCCCGCACTGGATAGAGCTTGCGCCTGAGGTCGATGACTTCGGGATAGTCGACGTCGAACCAGTCCACGCCGGCTGGCGGGTCGATACGGAATATGCGCGTATCGAGCCCACACCCGAGATGCAGTACGATGGCGTCAGGATTTCGGGCGAGAAAGTCCTGAACGCAGACGTCCAGCGTCTTTGCCCTGATTGCTAGACCGATGCCGAGATTGTTGTCGACCTTGAGCCGTGAGAAATCATAGTCGATGTTGCGCACCGCCTCGTCGGCAAAGTAGTCCCTGAGCAGCGAATTGGGCAGCCGGCTCTCCAGCGCCTTGCCGTAAAGTGTCAAAAGCAAAGTCTCCTTTGCCCCGGTCAGGTTTACTTTTTCACCAGCCACGACCGTCCTCCCCATTCAAAGCCCAGCTCTATCTGGGCACATGCCGCGGGAAAGCAAGTTTCGGGTGGTGATCGGCGCCGCGAAGGACGATATTCGCATTCAAGGAGATACTGCCATGAACGCCCAAATGCCTCTCAAAACGACAGCAATCCTTCAGAAAGACATCACGCCTGAAGGTGGTGACTACGAAATCGTCCGTCGTGCCATCGAAAAGATCAGCCTCGACTATCGCGACCAGCCTTCGTTGGAAGTGCTGGCCGAGGAGGTCGGCGAGACGCCGACCGGGCTGCAGAAGCTGTTCACCCGCTGGGCCGGCCTGTCGCCCAAGGCTTTTCTGCAGGCCGTCACCCTCGATCATGCGCGCAAGCTGCTCGATGCCGGCATGCCGCTGCTTGAAACCTCGTTCGAACTCGGCATGTCCGGCCCAGGCCGGCTGCATGATCTGTTCGTCACCCACGAAGCGATGTCGCCGGGGGATTACAAAACCCGCGGCGCAGGGCTCACCATCCGCTACGGCTATCATATCTCGCCTTTCGGCATCGCGCTGATCATGGTGACTGACCGCGGCCTTGCCGGCCTCGCCTTCAACGACCCAGGCGGCGAGCGTGCGGCCTTTGCCGACATGTCCAGCCGCTGGCCGAATGCGACCTATGTCGAGGATATGGCGGCGACGGCGCCCTATGCCGCGCGCATCTTCGATCCGTCGCTGTGGCGCGCCGACCAGCCGCTGCGCGTCGTCATGATCGGCACAGACTTCCAGGTCCGTGTCTGGGAGGCCTTGCTGCGTATTCCGATGGGCCAGGCCTGCACCTATTCCTCGATCGCCGCGCGCATCGGCGCACCGAGCGCCAGCCGGGCTGTCGGTGCCGCGGTCGGTGCCAATCCGATGTCCTTCGTCGTGCCGTGCCACCGGGCTCTCGGCAAGTCCGGCGCACTCACCGGCTACCATTGGGGCCTGACCCGAAAACGCGCCATCCTCGGCTGGGAGGCGGGACAGGTCTCTTGAATAGCCAACGAATGGAAACGACACGAGCGACGCAAGGACCGCTAGGGTGACAAGCAGCGATCTTACGGAGTAGCTTCCCGCGCAATTAGAGTGGTATGCGCTAGCGGGAGGCATTTCTTGATCGTCGTCATCGGCTCCATCAATCTCGATCTCATCGCAAGTGTCGACCGCTTGCCCGGTCCCGGCGAGACCGTGCGCGGCTCCGGTTTCGCTACTGCCCCCGGCGGCAAGGGCGCCAACCAGGCGCTGGCCGCCGCCCGCGCCGGCGCCAAGGTGCGCATGGTCGGCGCGGTCGGCAAGGACAGCTTCGCCAGCGACGCTCTGGCGCTGCTGCGCGACGGCAAGATCGACCTGTCCGGCGTCGGCGAGACCTTTGCCTCGACCGGTACCGCGTTGATCATGGTCGGCGCCGACGGCGAGAACGTGATCGCCGTTGTGCCGGGCGCCAATGATTCGGTCGTGCCGGGTGACCTTTCCAAGGCCTTCCTGAAAAACGGCGACATCGTGCTGCTGCAATTGGAGATCCCGCTGCAGACCGTCGAGGCAGCACTCGACGCGGCAAGGACAGCCGGCGCGATCACAGTGCTCAACACCGCACCTTTCCATGGCGACGCGGCCGGCTTCCTCGGCAAGGCCGACTATCTCGTCGCCAACGAAACCGAGTTCGACCTCTACGGCGAGGCGCTGTCGTTGAATGGCCGCGACCGCCCGGCACGGATGCGCGACTATGCCGCGAGAACCGGCCGCACCATCGTCGTCACGCTTGGCTCGGACGGCGTTCTGGCGGCAACGCCGGACGATCTCCTGATGGTTCCGGCGCTGAAGATCAGTCCGCTCGATACGGTCGGCGCCGGCGACACGTTCTGCGGCTATTTTGCAGCCGGGCTGGCAGCCGGCCTGCCGCTCGACCAGGCGCTTGCCCGCGCTGCCGCAGCCGGTTCGCTGGCCTGCCTGAAGGCCGGTGCACAGCCGGCCATCCCGCTGGCCAGGGACGTCGATGCCGCCCTGCAGAAATCTGCAGGCTAAAGCGGGATGACAGCCATGCGCCCGACGACGAAGCACGCGGTGCCGCCCGCCGGCGACATCTGCCGCCTGTCTGCCGTGGAGCTTGCCGGGAAGATCAGGCGCCGGCAGCTTTCGGTGCGCGAAGTGGTCGCGGCATTCCTCGACAGGATCGAGGCGGTGAACCCGCTGGTCAACGCTATCGTTTCATTGCGTGAGCGTGCCGACATCCTGCGCGAGGCCGACAGCGCTGACGCTCATCTGGCGCGAGGAGGAGATACCGGATCGCTGTTCGGCCTGCCGATCGCGATCAAGGATCTTGCGCTGACAAAAGGCCTGAGAACCGCCTTCGGCTCGCCGATCTTCGCCGATTTTGTGCCTGAGGAAGACGACTTCTTCGTCGAGCGCGTCCGCAAGGCCGGCGCGATCATCATCGGCAAGACCAACGTTCCCGAATTCGGGCTCGGCTCCAACACCTACAACACCGTGTTCGGACAGACGCTCAACGCATTTGACCCGGCGCTGACCGCCGGCGGCTCGAGCGGCGGTGCGGCGGTCGCGCTGGCGCTCGACATGGTTCCCGTTGCCGATGGCAGCGATTTTGGCGGTTCCCTGCGCAATCCCGCTGCCTACAACAATGTCTATGGCTTCCGTCCATCGCAGGGATTGGTGCCGGCCGGCCCTGACCTTGATGTGTTTCTTGCGCAAATGGGCGTCGAAGGGCCGATGGGGCGTAACGTGCGTGACATGGCGTTGCTGCTCGACGTTCAGGCCGGCTATCATCCTCGCGCGCCGCTGTCGCATGATAAGCCAGGCTCGTTCCTCGAAGGGCTGGAAGCACCGGCGGCCGGCGGGCGCATCGCCTGGCTCGGCGATCTCGAAGGCCATCTGCCGGTTGAAGCAGGCGTTCTACAGCTTTGCGAGGCAGCACTCGGCCGGTTCGCGGATGTATCCTTCGAGGCCGAGCCGCTGATGCCGGAATTCGACTTCGAAGCGCTGTGGCAAGCCTTTGTAACGCTTCGCCAGGCGAGCAGCGGTTGTGCACTCAAGGCGCATTACGACGATCTCCTGAAACGAAGTCTGCTGAAGCCGGAGGCCGTTTGGGAGGTGGAACATGCACTGCGCCTCACCGCGCCGCAGATCCACGCCGCCACGGTGAGGCGCTCGTCCTGGCATCGAATGCTGCTGTCGCTCTTCGAGCGTTTCGACCTGATTGCGCTGCCAGCCGCACAGGTCTTTCCCTTCGATGTCGTCACCCACTGGCCAAGGGAAGTGGCCGGGCGTGCCATGGACAGCTATCACCGCTGGATGCAGGTCTCAGCGCTCGCCACGCTGGGCGGCTGCCCGGCGGTCAACGTACCGGCGGGCTTCGACGCCAGGGGCAGGCCAATGGGCATGCAATTGATCGGGCGGCCGCGCGGTGACCTATCCGTGCTGAGGGCGGCTGCCGCGTATGAGGCCACGCTGCCATGGCAGGCCGGCGCCTGCTGAAATCAGCTCCGTATTGTCGGCGCCTCGCCGACTTGCACGCAACTCATCGTCATGCATTGATCGCGACAGCGCGCCGCACGAGCGGCATTCTGTGGAGGGAAAAATGTCGCTGGAACTCTACGCCACCTACGTCGTCGCCTGCATCGTCATCATCCTGGTGCCGGGGCCGACGGTGACGCTGATCATCGCCAACAGCATCCGCCACGGCTCGCGCGCCGGTCTCGCCAATGTCGCTGGCACCCAGGCCGGGCTAGCCATCATGATCGCCATTGTCGGCATCGGGCTGACCTCGCTGATCGCCGGCATGGGCCACTGGTTCGAATGGGTCCGGCTGATCGGCGCCGCTTACCTGATCTGGATGGGCGTGCAGATGTTCCGCTCGAAAGGCAAGCTTAACGCCGACGGATCGGCAAAAAAGCCGCGTGGCGGCTTCTTCCTGCAGGGCCTGCTGGTGGCGATCAGCAATCCAAAGACGCTAGTGTTCTTCGGCGCCTTCTTTCCGCAGTTCATCGCGCCTGAAGGCAATTACGCGTTACAGATCGGCGTCATGGGTCTCACCGCGATGATCTTCGCCGCCGTCTCGGATTCGACCTACGCGCTGGCCGCTGGCCGCGCAGGGCGTCTGCTGTCGGCCGGCCGCGTCAAGCTCTTGTCGAGGATCAGCGGCAGCTTCCTGGTCGGCGGCGGCCTGTGGCTGGCCTTTTCCAAGGCGAAGTAACGGCCGCGAGCCCGGCGACGCCAACAGCAACATCCTGGAATAGGAAGGCCGATTGAAAGTCGGCCTTCAGGCCACCACATGGATCAACAGTTGGGGATTCATGTCTATGCCGTGGACTTACGCGGATTTGAAAAGGAACGCGTTTGGCGTGATCCTGCTCATTGGTTTGTTCGCGGTTATGTTTCCGTCGGCTCTGAACAAATGGGCGAATGACGCAAGTCCGATCCGGTCGGTTGATCCGGTCGATGCAACGATCAAAAGTGGACAGGGTAAAGGGCGGAATATCCAACATCTGCTGGTCCTTGAGAACGGTTCGACGGTCCTGGTTTACGACGACCTCCCGCATCTGATCGGCTCGCGCGTCGGCATCGAGCGCGTCACGCGCGACAATGGCTTCGTCTTTTACCGGTTTGCAAATTGAACCATGCCAAGAGCGCGGCTGGCCTTCACCTTGTTGATGCTGCGGGAAAACCTCCGGGGCGTCATTATCACCAGCCTTGTGGTGGGCGTCTGCATTTTGGCAATCGGTGCACTGATTGCAAGGCGGAGCAGCCCCATCGTCGATGTGGAGCGCGTGACAGGCACGGTGGTTAACGTCCTCAATGCTGAAGGGGCGGTCGGTGACGGATTCCGCTATCTCTATGGAATCCGTCTCGAAGAAAGTAACCTCCTGGTGTTCGTGTATGGCGACCCGCGCGCGCCGCGCGCCATCGGCTCGCAAGTATTGATCGAGCGACAGCGTCGCATGAACGACACCGAAACGTATCGTCTGCTTCGGGAATGAAAGACGGCGCTAAAGCCGCCCCAGCCTTTCCAGCAACAGCGCGAAAAACGCATCATGGTCGATGTCGCGCATCACCATGGCGTTCTTCGGCCGTTTGGTCACCCCCCACCAGTCGATCACCGTCATGCCCATGGTGAGCTCCGAGGCGGTTTCCACGCTGACATTGCAGTTGCGACCCTTGAACAGCTTCGGCTTCAGCAGATACGCGATCACGCAAGGATCGTGCAGCGGGCCGCCGTCGGTACCGTATTTCTCCTCGTCGAAACGTTCGAAGAATTCCAGCATGTCCGCGGTGGCCGTGCCGACCCTGGTGCCGAGCTTACGGAAGGCCTTCGTGCGCTTGGCGGTGGTCAGCGCCTTGTGGGTAACGTCGAGCGGCATCATCACGATCGGAATGCCGGATTTGAACACGACATCGGCAGCATGCGGGTCGACATAGATGTTGAACTCGGCGGTCGGCGTGACGTTGCCGCCCTCGAAGAAGCCGCCGCCCATCAGCACGATTTCCTTGATGCGCGGCGCGATTTTCGGCTCGCGGATCAGCGCCAGCGCAACGTTGGTGAGCGGCCCGAGCGCGCAAAGCGTGATCGTGCCGCTCTCCTCCCTCATCAGCGTCTCGACGATGAAATCGACCCCATACTCTTCCTGCAGTTTCATCTTTGGTTCGGGCAGTTGCGGCCCGTTGAGGCCGGTCTTGCCATGCACTTCCTCGGCGGTGACCAGTTCGCGCGCCAGCGGCCGGATGGCGCCTGCATAGACCTTGACGTCCGGCCGGCCGGCCAGCTCGCAGATCTTGCGGGCGTTTTTTTCGGTAAGTTTCAACGGCACGTTGCCGGCCACCGCGGTGATGCCGACGATCTCCAGCTCGGCGCTGCCGAGCGCCAGCAATATGGCGACGGCATCGTCCTGGCCGGGGTCAGTGTCGATGATGATCCTGCGGGATTGGGGCATTTCAATTCCTTGTTTTGGCAAGTCTTTTTGGGCGGGACGTGTGACGGCTTGAAGTCTGCCGGGCGGCGGACCATATCAAGACCATCGGGAAAAATGCCATCCGGGTTTTTCCACTTTATGTCGCTCTTGAGAGGACACTGTAACATGAGCCGAATGACGCCTTTTTCCAGCCCGCTTCTCCTCGGTTTTGATTCCATGGAAAAGACGCTGGAGCGCTTGGCAAAGTCCGGTGACAGCTATCCTCCCTACAACATCGAGCGCCTCAGCGGTGCCGACGGCAAAACCGAAAGGCTGCGTATCACGCTCGCCGTCGCCGGTTTCGCGGAAAACGATCTCGATGTCACAACGGAGGAGAACCAGTTGGTCGTGCGGGGCCGTCAGAACGACGACACCGAGCGCGAATTTCTCCACCGCGGCATCGCCGCGCGCCAGTTCCAGCGCTGTTTCGTGCTGGCCGACGGCATGCGGGTGATTGCGGCGGAATTGAAGAATGGCCTTCTGTCGATCGATCTCGATCGGCCGGAATCCGAACGGCTGGTACGAAAAATAAACATATCGGTGAAAGACTGATTTTTGCCGATAGCTCTCATGCGGGATGGCCTTGAGCGGCGTCTCGCGGCAAGGAGGCTTGAAATGACCAGAACTAACGAGAACATCATCATGACCAGCGGCGAATTCGCCCATCTCGGCGAAGGTTCGGTCGCCTATCTCAGGAAAGTGTCGAGCGACGATCTGCGCGGCCGTTTCCCGGGCCTCGGCGAAATCGCGCCGGGTCTGGAACTGTGGGCCCTGTTTGCCGCTAATGGCCAGCCGATCCTGCTTTCGGACGCTCGCGACCGGGCACTGGCTGGCGCGCTGGAAAACGATCTGACCCCGGTCGCTATCCACTAACGTCGCTATCCACCAACATTGGCGCCATCAACTGACAAATATGGCGCAGCGATCTGGCTGGAAACAGACAGGGCCGCTCACGGCGGCCCTTCAACGGATTTAATCAAAACCTCAAGCGGCGTGCGAGGCCTGCGTGTCCGACAGCAGCGCATGGATGGCCACGGCGTCGCGCGTGCCCCTGATCTTGGCAACCGTGTCGGCGTCGCGCAGCACCCGCGCGATGCGCGACAGCGCCTTGAGGTGGTCGGCGCCGGCACCTTCGGGAGCCAAAAGCAGAAACACCAGGTCGACCGGCTGATCATCGAGGGCCTCGAAGTCCACCGGTGTCTCCAGCCGGGCAAAAACGCCGGCAATCCGCTTCACCCCAGCCAGCTTGCCGTGCGGAATGGCGATGCCGTTGCCGACGCCGGTGGAGCCGAGCCGCTCGCGTTGCAGGATGGTGTCGAACACCTCTCGCTCCGGAATCCCGGAAATCGCCGCCGCCCTTTCGGACAGCAATTGCAGCAGCTGCTTTTTGGAGTTCGCCTTCAACGCCGGCATGATTGCCGGAACGCTGACGAGATCGCTCAGATCCATGCTTGAAATCCCTTGTTCGCCTGCCGTCGCCAGTCCCCACGCTCGCGTGCGGCTGGTCTTTACCCCTGCGCGACCTTGGCCGTGGACGGGTCGATCCAGCCGATATTCCCGTCCGGCCGGCGATAGACGATGTTGAGATGGTCGTTTCCGGCATTGCGGAAGACCAGGACCGGGCTGTCCTTGGTGTCGAGTTCGATCACCGCTGACGCCACCGACATGGTCCGCAGCGTCATGGTCGATTCGGCGACGATGGCCGGCGCGAAATTCTCCGGTATGTCCTCCTCGTCGTCGGCAAGCGGCGCCATCACCGTATAGGCGACGTCGGTGAGCTCGCCGTTGCTATTGCCCGAATTGTGCGACTTCAGCCGGCGCTTGTAGCGCCTGAGGCGCGTTTCCAGACGGTCTGCCGCGGTATCGAAGGCAAGCGTTGGATCCTGGGCATCGCCGGTCGCCTGCAGCGAAGCACCGGAGTCCAGCCGGATCATGCAATCGGCCGTGTAGCGCGACCCCGATTTGACGACTACGATTTGCCCTGAAAAGCCCCGATCGAAATATTTCCCGATCACTTCCCCGACACGGTCGTTGATGCGCGTACGGAACGCATCGCCGATATCCATGTGTTTTCCCGATATGCGCAGTGTCATCTGAAAACTGACCTTCCTTGCTCAGGCTTCAAACTGTCCCGAGTTTATACTCGTGGTCCGCGCGCACAAGCTTTTGCGGCGTCACTTGCGCCGATTTTAGATCCGAACTTTCCGGTTGATCACAAGCCGCCTTCTTGGCCGTCCCGTGGCCTACGTCGTGACGGACCATCTCTCGTGCGGGCATCGGCGAACTCAAATCCACTCGCCAGCCCGTCTCATGCGGGCGGGCTTCTAGCCACTTCGTCGCCGCTTGTCAATGAAGGGCGAAAGCTGTGGAAATTCCGCCGGAGATCAACGGCCGGCGCTGGCCAAAGCGCGTTTTTCGCGCCGCCGCTGCACCGAAGAGGGTATGTTCATGCCTTCCCGGTATTTGGCCACCGTGCGCCTGGCGATGTCGACGCCGCTTTCCCGCAGCATGTCCACGATGGCATCGTCGGAAAGCACATCGATGGCTTTCTCCTCGTCGATCAGCTGCTTTATGCGGTCGCGCACCGCTTCCGACGAATGCGCATCGCCGCCACCTGACGAAGCGATCGAGGCGGTGAAGAAATAGCGCAGCTCGAACACACCGCGCGGCGTCAGCATGTATTTGTTTGCCGTGACCCGGCTGACCGTTGATTCGTGCATGCCGATGGCGTCCGCCACCGTGCGCAGGTTGAGCGGCTTCAGGTGCCGCACGCCGTGGACGAGAAAAGCGTCCTGCTGGCGCACGATCTCAGAGGCCACCTTGAGAATGGTCTTCGCCCGCTGGTCGAGGCTGCGCGTGAGCCAGTTGGCGTTCTGCAGGCATTCGGCAAGGAAATCCTTTTCCGCCTGGTTTTTCGCATGTGGCGTGACCTGGGCGAAATAGATGTGATCGACCAGCACGCGCGGCAGCGTCTCGGCATTGAGCTCGACCGTCCAGCTGCCGTCATTGGCTGCACGCACCTCGACGTCGGCCACGATCGCATCGCTGGCACCGCGCGAAAACGCCATTCCCGGCCGCGGGTCGAGCGCCCGGATCTCGGCCAGCATGTCGAGCAGATCCTCCTCGTCGACGCCGCAAATCCGCTTCAGCGTCTGGAAATCGCGCCGTGCCAGGAGTTCGAGATTGGCGATCAGCGCCTTCATCGCCGGATCGAGCCGGTCACGCACGGCAAGCTGCAGCAACAGGCATTCGGCGAGGTCGCGGGCGAAGATGCCGGCGGGCTCGAATGTCTGGCAGACCGCCAGGACCGTTGCCACCGCCGTGGCGTCCGTGCCGAGGCGGGCGGCGATCTCGGCCATGTCGGCACGCATGTAGCCGGCCTCGTCGAGGCCGTCGGCAAGCTCGCCGGCGATCAGGCGCGCCGCCGGATCGGCAAAGGCGAGCGCCACCTGCTCGCCGACATGGTCGCGCAGCGTGATGGCCGCCGCCGCCATATCCGCGACGTCGAAGCCGTCGGAGGAAGAGGTGGAACCGTTGCCGGACGCCGATTTCCATTGTGCCGTCAGGTCGGGCCCGAGCCGCTCGCTCGTACCAGGATCGTCAGGAAACAGGTTTTCCAGCGACGTATCGAGCTTTTCCGAGATCGCCTCGGCGCTCCACGCCGTTTCCGCCTCGAACCAGTCACCGTCGGCAGCCGGTTCCGATGCGGCGTCGCCCTTCTGCGCCTGGTCGCTGGCGGCGTCCTCCTGCGGTTCGGCGCGTTCCAGCAGGGGATTGCGTTCGATCTCGTCGTCGATGAAGCGTTCCAGCTCGAGATGGGTGAACTGCAGCAGGCGGATCGACTGCATCAGCTGCGGCGTCATCACCAGCGACTGCGACTGTCGTAGCTGTAGTTTTGCCGCCAACGCCATGGTTCGGTTTCAAACGCTCCGTCTACGCACCCGCACTGCTGGAAGGAATTTTCCAGGCCAGCATAGAAACTGGCCCGGCTTTTGCTTGTCAAGGCGAGGAGCGGTAAAACTCGCCTGCCGGCGCCTTTTCAGGCAGAAAATTGAAGAAAAAGCTGCTGGACTACGCCGGAAATCCCGCTCGAGCCGGAATTTCGCACTTAGAGTGTAAATCCCTCGCCGAGATAAAGCCGCCGCACATCGGCATTTGCGACCACTTCGTCGGCTCGACCATGGGTCAGCACCTGGCCGGCATGGATGATGTAGGCGCGGTCGATCAGGCCAAGTGTCTCGCGGACATTGTGGTCGGTGATCAGCACGCCGATGCCACGTGCCGTCAAGTGGCGCACGAGCTGCTGGATGTCGGCGACGGCGATCGGGTCGATGCCGGCGAACGGTTCGTCGAGCAACATGTAGGCGGGGCGGGTTGCCAAGGCGCGGGCAATTTCGAGGCGTCGCCGCTCACCGCCGGAGAGTGACAGCGACGGAGCCTTGCGCAGATGGCTGATGTGAAATTCCTCGAGCAATTCGTCGAGCAGGCGCTCACGCTCCTTGCGGCTCTTTTCGACCACTTCGAGCACGGCCCGGATGTTTTGTTCGACATTCAGGCCGCGAAAAATCGAGGCTTCCTGCGGCAGATAGCCGATGCCGAGACGGGCGCGGCGATACATCGGCATCGACGTGACGTCGAAACCGTCGATTTCGATCGTGCCTTCATCGACCGGCACCAGGCCGGTTACCATGTAGAAACAGGTCGTCTTGCCGGCGCCGTTGGGGCCGAGCAGCCCAACCGCCTCGCCGGCGCGCACGCCCAGCGTCACGCCGCTGACGACTTTGCGACCCTTGTAGCTTTTGGTCAGCCCCTTGGCGATCAAGGTTCCCTTGAACTTTGCCGCTTCGACGGTGACCCTGGCCGGTGCCGCAAGTTTGCTGGCGGCGCGCCCTGGAAGACGCGCCAGCAGCGACGATATACCGGTCATCAGGGTTTCGCTGCTCCAGACTTCGCCGGCGGCGTGATCGACATCATGACGCGGCCGCCGCAAGCGTCGACCTGGGCAAGGCCGCTCTTCATCTGCACGGTAAGCTTGCAGCCGACAAGCACGTTGTCGCCTTGCGAGAGCACGACCTTGCTGCCCGAAAGCACCAGCACTTCGGTCTTCATGTCGAAGGTGCCGCGGTCGCCGGTAGCAACCTGATTGTCCGATTTGATGTAGACCTTATCGTCGACCTCGAGATGGTCGATGTTGGCGGATCCGGTCATTGCCGCGGCACCCGCGGGCTGGGCGCCTTTAGCGGCGCCTGCATCCCTGACGTAATAGACCGTCATTTTGCCGGCCTTGAGCACGGTTGGACCCTGGACGACGTTGACGTTGCCGGTGAAGACGGCGACGCTTTCCGCCTGGCGCACCTCGAGCTTGTCGCTTTCGATCTGGATAGGCTTGTCGCCCGACAGCCTGAGGCCGGACATTTGGCTGGTGGCACTGGATTGCGCCAGCGACGGCGCCGTCCCGAAGGTCAGCCCCAAGGGCAACCCAAGCGTCAACGCCGAAATCGCGGCGAGGCGCCGTGCCGAACTACTGAACCGCATTGGTCTCTCCGCTCTTTGCCTCTGCCGCCTTCAAACTGGCGGGATCGATGTCGACGCGCACCTTGTTCTCGAAAACCAGGACCTTGCCATTGTCCTGGACCGACATCGAATCCGCCCTGATCCGCGACCCGCCGCGGCTGACATCGACGGGCTCGCTTGTCTTCATAGTGCCTTCGCCCATGTCGAGATAGACTGATTTGAATTTTGCCACCACACCATCCGTGGTCGACACGGTCACATCGCTGGTCAGGCTGAGCGTGTTGCCGTCGCGATCATAGGTGCCGTGCGTGGCATCGATGGCGGCCGTGTTGTCGGCCGCAATCGGCAGCTTGGCCTTGATGCCCTCCAGATCGATGATGCCTTGTTTGCTGACATCCTGTATGGCGCGCAGGGCTGTCATCGAATAGGGCAGGTTCTGTTTGGTGAAGCCGTTGAGCTTGGGGTTGGCCATCACCAGCTTGCCATCGGCAAAGGCGCCGCCGTCGGCCTGCACCTCGATTGCAGCGGGAGCCATGAGATAGGAATAGACAGGAAACGCGACCGCAATCACGGCAGCGACCAGCGGAACGGCCAGCTTGAGGACACGGACCCGGCGCGAATGACGCTGTGCAACGTCAAACGCGTCGACCCGCGCCCGGCCTGCGGCCTTGGGAGCCAACTCCGTCTCGGTGTTGGTCGGTTCGATTGGTCCCGCTAACATGACTGCTTCTTCTAAACCCCTGCCCGCCAGGCCGCCCTATAGGTGGGGTGCCGGCGCCCTCAAGCAAGCACAAGCCGAGGAAAACCGCAAAAATGTGACAGCCGCCCCTGTACAATGAAAATGGCCCCAGCGCAGCCTGTACCTCATACCAGATATGGGCGCACAGTGTTAGAGCCCGTGGAACGTGACAGGTTGAGGTTTGCCGCGAATGCCTAACGGCCTTTGGCGCAAGGCCGTCAGGAAACGGTAGCCGGGCGCGAATGGTTGCTTTAAAAGCATCTGCTCCCACCGACTACGAGGCTGACCATGGCATTGAGAGCCGACGACCTGATCGACCGCCGCCGCTTGCGCCGCAAGCTGACATTCTGGCGTGTTGCGGCGATTATCGTCGCAGCAGCGGGACTGATCGCCTTCTCGGCATGGATCTATGGTGACGACTTCACCGGCGCGGCTGTCGACCACATCGCCAAGGTCAAGATCGAAGGTACCATCACCGAAGACGAAGAACTGGTCAAGCGGCTGGAGGCAATCCGTCAGTCGCCGCGCGTCAAGGCTGTGATCCTGTCGATCGATTCACCCGGCGGCACCACCGTCGGTGGCGAATCGATCTATGAGGCAGTGCGCAAGCTCGCCGCCGACAAGCCGGTGGTGGCCGAGGTCGGCACGCTCGCGGCTTCGGCGGGCTACATGATCGCCACTGCGGCCGACCATATTGTCGCACGCAAATCGTCGATCGTCGGCTCGATCGGCGTGCTGATCCAGTACCCGGATGTCAGCGGCCTCATGGACAAGCTCGGCGTCAAGCTGGAGGAGGTGAAATCCTCGCCCTTGAAGGCCTCGCCTTCTCCCTTCAAGCCGACCAATGACGATGAGCGCGCCATGGTCCGCAAGCTCATCCTCGACAGCTACGACTGGTTCGTCGGCATCGTCGCCGAGCGCCGCAACATGACCAAGCCGGAGGTGCTGGCGCTCGCAGACGGGTCGATCTTCACCGGCCGGCAGGCGGTCACCAACAGATTGATCGACGCGGTCGGCGGCGAGGCCGAAGCAATCGACTGGCTTGCAGGCAAGGGTGTCGATGCCAAGCTCAAGGTGGTGGAATGGAAGGACACGGAAAAACGCGGCGGTTTCCTGTTCTCCAAAGCGATGGCGCAGACCGTCGGTGCTGCGCTTGGCCTGGCCGGCCATGACGGCGACGTCCTTCACGAAATTGGAGCGGACCGCTTGTTTCTTGACGGTCTCGTTTCCGTCTGGCACCCTTGAGGAACCGCTTGGGACGAGTGAAAAACCAAATAAAATCATTCTGATAATTTCGGCGGCACTGCTTTTACGGGGAGCCTTTTCATGATCAAATCCGAACTTGTGCAGATCATCGCCACGCGTAATCCGCATCTTTTCCTGCGCGACGTCGAAAACATTGTCAGCGCCATCTTCGATGAAATCACCGACGCGCTTGCCGAGGGCAACCGGGTCGAGTTGCGCGGCTTCGGCGCGTTTTCGGTGAAAAATCGTCCTGCCCGCACCGGCCGCAACCCGCGCACCGGCGAATCCGTAGAGGTCGAGGAGAAATGGGTACCGTTCTTCAAGACCGGCAAGGAATTGCGTGAAAGGCTGAACGGAGGCAAATAGGCGCGGCGCCCGCCACCGCTGGTGCCTTTGCTTCCGAACGGAAAAACATGTTCAATCGCTTCATTCTCATCGTGGTTTTCGTGCCGCTGGCCGTCATCCTGATTGCGCTGGCCGTCGCCAACCGCGAACCGGTGGCCTTCACACTCGATCCGTTCAATCCCGGCAATCCGGCGCTGACGCTGACCATGCCGCTCTTCATTTTCCTGTTCCTGGCGCTGGCCATCGGCATGATCGTCGGCAGCCTGGCGACCTGGATCAAGCAGGGCCGCTACCGCAAGCTGGCGCGCCAGCGCGGCGCCGAGGCCGAGAACCTGCGCCAGGCGGTCAGCCGCGCGCCTGCCGCGTCGCAGAGCCCAGCCTTGCCGAAGCCGACGAACTGAGCCGCGGCTCGGGCCTGAAGCACAACCGGCCCAGTTCTCCACGGAGCCTTTCATGCTGACCATTTCCGCCGCCGAGGTCGACCGCGCGCTGACCTTTTCCGGGCTGGTCGAGACGTTGCGCGCCGCCTTTCGCGATGGCGCCGTGCAGCCGGTCAGGCACCATCACACGGTCGAGCGGCCCGATGGCGCCGCCTCGACGCTGCTTTTGATGCCGGCCTGGACGGACTTCAACGCAGCCGGCACCTCGGCCGATGGCCATATCGGCGTCAAGATCGTCACCGTGTCGCCCGACAACAATGCCGTCGGCAAGCCCGCGGTGATGGGGCTTTACCTCTTGCTCGACGGCACCACCGGCGAACCGCAGGCATTGATCGATGGCCAGCGGCTGACACAGTGGCGCACTGCCTGTGCCTCGGCGCTGGCCGCCTCCTATCTGGCCCGCGAGGACGCATCGCGGCTGCTGGTGGTCGGCGCCGGCGCGCTGTCGCCATTCCTTGCAAAGGCGCATTCGGCGGTGCGTCCGATCAAGAACATCCGCATCTGGAACCGCACGCCGGCGAATGCCGAAAAGGTCGCGGCAAAATTGCGTGCCGAGGGTTTTGCAGCCGAAGCCGCAGGCGATCTCGACGCCGAACTCGGAAAGGCCGATATCGTATCGTCGGCGACCATCACCACCACGCCACTGATCAGGGGCGCCCTCTTGAAGCCCGGAGCCCATGTCGATCTGGTCGGCGGCTTCACGCCGGCGATGCGCGAAAGCGACGACGACGCGATCGTACGCGCCCGCGTCTATGTCGACACCCGCGCCGGCGCCACCAAGGAAGCCGGTGACATCGTCCAGCCGCTGGCCTCCGGCGTGTTGAAGCCGGAAGCCATCGTCGCCGACCTTTATGAACTCACGCGCGGCCAGAAAAAAGGCCGGCAGAACGACGACGAGATCACGCTGTTCAAGTCGGTCGGCGCAGCCCTCGAGGACCTCGCCGCCGGCATTGCCGTGTATCGCGCAAGCGTAGGGCAGTAGGGCAGTTGGGCAGTTGGGCAGTTGGGCAGTTGGGCAGTTGGGCAGTTGGGCAGTTGGGCAGTTGGGCAGTTGGAAACTGTACTGATCGTGCGGCGCCGCGCCAGCTATATTTCCTGTCACGTACTGCCCTACTGCCCTACTGCCTTACTGCCTTACTCCCTTTGCCAATAAACCCGCAGCCGGTGGTTGTCCGGATCGAGCGCGACGAAGGTGCGGCCGAAATCCATGTCGGTCGGCGTCTGCAGAATTTTCAGCCCGCGGCCGGACCACTCGGCATGGGTGGCGTCGACGGCGCCAGGCGTATCCAGCGCAAAGACGATCTCGGCGCCACCGCCTGCTGCCGCGGCGGCCGGTTCCACGGTGTGACGCGACCAGAGGCCGAGCTTGAAGTCGTTGTCGAGCACGAACAGCACGAAGGTCGGCGAGGTCTCGACCGGTTGCCGCCCAAGCAGCGCGCTGTAGAAGGCGCCGCTTTGCTCAGGCTTGTCGACATAGAGGATGACGAAATTGGGCGGTGTCATGAATTGCTCTCCAGATGGTTTCGACTGGAGGAGCATAGCGTATGCCACTGCCAGATTCTGGCAGCAGTCTCAACTGAGCAGCAGCCTTAGCTTAGCGTGTCGAGCGTCGCCCGCCATTCTTTGAGCAGCACCTGACGGCGGCGCGGATAGCGCATCTCGGTGGCATTGAGGCCGGATATCCGGTCGGCGCGAAAGTGCCTGAAATCCTGGCGCATCTCGCACCAGGCCGCGACGACGCGCACCTTGTCGAAGAAGCCGAGTGCGAACGGCCAGACGGTGCGCTCGGAGGCAGCGCCGCCGGCGTCGCGATAGACAAAGCTCAGCTTGCGCTCCTCGCGGATGGCCTGCCGCACCACGCCGAGATCGATGCCTTCGGTGACCTCGGTGCGCGACCCGACCAGCAGCGTCGAGGCATCGAGCTCTTCGCGCAAATCGTCCGGCAGCACCGCCGCGATCTTGGCCAGCGCGTCGGTGGCGGCGTTCGCAAGCCGCCAGTCCGGCTGCTTGGCCACCCAGCGCGAACCGAGCACGATCGCCTCGATCTCCTCATCGGTGAACATCAAGGGCGGCAACATGAAACCGGGCCTGAGCACGTAACCCAACCCCGCCTCGCCCTCGATCGGCGCGCCCTGCCCCTGCAGCGTGGCGATATCGCGATAGAGCGTGCGGATCGACACACCCATTTCGCCCGCAAGGCTGCGGCCGCTGACCGGCCGGCGATGCCGGCGCAGGATCTGGATCAGGTCGAGCAGGCGTTCAGCACGGGACATGAATCATGACCTAGTTTCAATCACGATAGAGCCCCAGCACTTTCGGCGGCAAGCGACATGGTGGCGGACGGGAACGTCTGCGCCCCGACGCCGTTGTCTCGCCATTATGGATATACGCGGGTTCCTGTTGTTCTGGTCGGTTTTGACCGCAATCGTCGCTGCGCTCAGCCTCGGACCATCCTTCGCCCATGTGCTGGAATCGGTGCCGCGGCTGACCAGATGGCCGCCTTCGCTCTGGCGTGAAACCACTGTCTTCAACGCTCAGTTCCAATTCTTCGCGATTGTCGGCGCACCGCTGGACGTGGCCGCGATCGCCTGTCCGGGGCTTCTCGCCTGGATGCTGCGCAGCGACCGCCCGGCATTCTGGTGGATTTTGGCCGCCACCGTGCTTTATCTGATGGCCCTCGTGGCGTGGTTTACCCTGGTCAAACCGGCAAACGATGTCCTGGCCACCTGGGTGCCTGGACCGATCCCGGACAATTTCGAAAGTATCCGGAGCCGCTGGGAAACCGGCCATATGGTCGTCACCGGCTTCAAGGCCGTTGGTTTCATAACGCTCGCAGTCGGCCTGCTGTCGATCAGGCGCGGCTGATCCGGTTGCACACGTCGGCAGCCCTTTTGTTGCGCCGGTCAATGTGCTGTGGCAGAAGCGGCGAGCCGCCTTCCGGAGATGCGCCTTCTTGAAACCTTTTCGCGACAAACGCCGCGACAGCCGCCCGCCCGCGAAGGGCGGGGCGGAGCAGCCGCGGCGGCGCGACGCCGGCCTGACCGCCGGTTCGGAGCCTAAACTGCAGGACCGGTCCGAGCCGAAAGCCGCGCCGCGCCCTCTATCCCGCCGCGATGGCGCGCTGCCTGCCGAACATCTGCCGCTGATCCTCGAGGTCGGCCCCAATCAGGACTACGCGCTGCTCGACAGCGGCGCCGGAGAAAAACTCGAGCAATACGGCCCCTACCGCATCGTACGGCCGGAGGGCCAGGCGATCTGGCAAAAGGCTTTGCCGGCCAGGGACTGGGAGCGCGCCGACGCCATTTTCACCGGCGATACCGACGAGGAAGGCATCGGCCGCTGGCGCTTCCCCAAGACGCCGCTCGGCGAGACCTGGCCGATGAAGCATGACGGCATAGATTATCTCGGCCGCTTCACTTCGTTTCGCCATGTCGGCGTCTTTCCCGAGCAGGCCTCGCACTGGGACCACATGGCCGGACTGATCGCGGCGGCAAAACGGCCGGTGAAGGTGTTGAACCTGTTCGGTTACACCGGCCTTGCCTCCTTGGTGGCGGCGCGTGCCGGCGCCGAGGTCACCCACGTCGATGCTTCCAAGAAGGCGATCGGCTGGGCGCGCGAAAACCAGGAAATGGCGGGCTTGTCGCAAAAGCCGATCCGCTGGATCGTCGACGATGCCGTGAAATTCGCCGAGCGCGAGGAGCGCCGCGGCAGCCGCTACGACATCATCCTGTTCGACCCGCCCGCCTATGGCCGCGGACCGAAGGGCGAGGTCTGGCAGCTGTTCGAGGACCTGCCGGCGCTGACCGATATCTGCCGCGCGATCCTGACGCCGAAGCCGCTCGCCGTGGTACTGACCGCCTATTCGATCCGCGCCTCTTTTTTCGCTATCCATGCCCTGATGCGCGACACCTTCGCCGGCATGGGCGGCACGGTCGAGTCGGGTGAATTGATCATCCGCGAGAAATCTGCCGGTCGGGCGCTTTCGACCTCGCTGTTCTCACGCTGGGTGGCCTAAATGAGTGCGTACGAACGGCACGCGGGCGCGCCAGGGCAGGTGAAGGAAGTCACCAGCCTCGCCAACCCGCTGGTCAAGGACATCAAGGCGCTCGCGCTGAAGAAATTCCGTGACCAGCAGAATGCCTTCATGGCCGAAGGCCTGAAGCTGGTCATCGACGCGCTCGATCTCGGCTGGTCGATCAGGACATTGGTCTTCGCCAAGGCCGGACGTGGCAATACGGCGGTTGAAAAGATCGCGGCGCGCACGGTCGCCGCCGGCGGCACCGTCCTTGAAGTTTCGGAAAAAGTGCTGGTCGCCATCACCCGCCGCGACAATCCGCAAATGGTCGTCGGCGTGTTCTCGCAGAAATTCCTGCCGTTGAAGGACATCCGCGCCCGTGACGGCGACGTGTGGGTGGCGCTCGACCGCGTCCGCGACCCCGGCAATCTCGGCACCGTCATCCGCACGGTCGACGCTGTCGGGGCCAGGGGCGTCATCTTGGTCGGCGAGACCACCGATCCCTTTTCGGTCGAAACGGTGCGCGCCACCATGGGCTCGATTTTCGCCGTGCAGGTGGCCAAGGCGTCGCCCGAAGCTTTTCTCGCCTGGCGAACGAGCTTTCCCGGCCTCGTCGCCGGCACCCATCTGAAGGGTGCGGTCGACTACCGCTCGGTCGATTTTTCAAAAGGCCCGGTGCTTTTGATGATGGGTAACGAGCAGCAAGGCCTGCCTGACGAGCTTGCCGCAAGCTGCGACAAACTGCTGCGGATACCGCAGGCCGGCCGCGCCGATTCGCTCAACCTTGCGGTGGCCACCGGCGTCATGCTGTTCGAGATCCGGCGCGGCGCGCTGAAGCTCGGCCCGGAGGACGCCAGATCGTGACATCTCAAACCGTGAAACTGCAAACCATGAACTCCTGGAGGCCGTATGCTCTTCTGGTCGTCGCCGCGATAGCGCTCGACCAGTGGGTGAAATACCTAGTCGAAACCGGTCTTGCCTTTCAGGAACGGCTCGACCTGCTTCCGTTCCTGGCGCTGTACCGCACCTACAACACCGGCATCGCGTTCTCGCTGTTTTCGTCCTTCGGCGACACCGGCCTGGTGGTCGTCGCGGTTGTGGTGGTCGCTTTCGTGCTCTATCTTGCGGCCCGCACGCCGCCGGGCCACCTGCTTGCCCGCATCGGCTTCGCGCTGATCGTCGGCGGCGCGCTCGGCAATCTGATCGACCGCGCTATCTACGGTCATGTCATCGACTATATTCTGTTTCACACGCCGGTCTGGTCCTTCGCGATCTTCAACCTCGCCGATGCCTTCATTTCGGTCGGTGCCGTGCTGGTCGTCTTCGATGAGCTCATTGGCTGGCGGCGCGGAGCGTCGAGCGATTGACCTCACTCGCCTGGCGCCGCACATTCTGATCTGCAAGCCCGAGGAGAAAAAATGCCCGAAACCTTCAAAGCCATCCTCGTTTCGCGCGACGCCGAGAAAAACCAGTCGGTCGCGGTGACCGAGCTTACCGAGGCAGACCTGATGGAGGGCGACGTCACCGTCGCGGTCGAGGCGACGACTGTCAACTACAAGGACGGCCTTGCGATTGCCGGCAAGGCGCCGGTAATCCGCCGCTGGCCGCTGGTGCCGGGCATCGATTTCGCCGGCACCGTCATCTCGTCTTCCAATCCTGGCTGGCGCAAGGGTGACAAGGTCATATTGAACGGCTGGGGCGTCGGCGAGACGCATTTCGGCGCCTTTGCAGGGCGCGCCCGCGTCAAGGGCGACTGGCTGGTGCCGCTGCCGGACGGCATGAGCCCGCATGATGCGATGGCGGTCGGCACCGCCGGCTACACCGCCATGCTTTGCGTCATCGCATTGGAGCGGCACGGCATCGTGCCCGACCGCGGCCCGGTGGTGGTGACCGGCGCTGCCGGTGGCGTCGGCTCGGTCGCGGTCTCGATCCTGTCCAGCCTCGGCTATCACGTCATCGCCTCGACCGGCCGCGCTGCCGAAAGCCCCTATCTGATCGACCTTGGCGCCGCGGAAGTGATTTCACGCGACGAGCTCGCCCAGCCGGCAAAACCGCTCGCCAAGGAACGCTGGGCCGGCGGCGTCGATGCGGTCGGCAGTCACACGCTGGCCAACGTTCTGTCGATGACCTCCTATGGCGGCGCCGTCGCCGCTTGCGGCCTCGCCGGCGGCATGGACCTGCCGGCAAGCGTCGCCCCCTTCATCCTGCGCGGCGTCTCGCTGCTCGGCATCGATTCGGTGATGGCGCCGAAGGCGGTCCGCCTCGAGGCCTGGCGCCGCATCGGCGCCGATCTCGACCACGCAAAGCTTGCCAACCTGTCGACGAGCATCGGCTTCGACGGCATCATCGGCGCCGCGCATGACATCGTCGAGGGTAAGATCCGCGGCCGCGTGGTGGTGGATATGTGAGCCCCCAAGGGACAAAAAGAGCGCGACCGCTAAAATTCGAGCGATCAACCACAACCTTCGATAAGCTCTGTCTGGCAGGATTTCCGTATGATTGCGGAACCCGGCTTCAGAGAGGCGGAACCAGCCGAACGGGCCGATGGGACGGCCCCCGCGGCGCCAGGACGGCAGCTTGTCGCCGCGCCACCGCTGGCGCCGGAACTGCCGGCCTCCAACCGCGAAGGCCTGCCCTTCCTGACGCTCGTCGCCATCGTCGTGCTGGCAGGCTTTTCGCATCTGACCGGGGCGCCGATCTTCATCACCATCGGCCTTTTGGCGACAGCCATCGCCGGGCTCGCCATGCATCTGCGCAACAGGCGCACCGAGCGCCGCGCGGTGGCCCTGCTCGATGCCACGACCGCCCGCAGCCGCGCCGAAATCGAGACGCTGGCCGACCGCATGTGGGAGATGCAGGAGAGCGAGGAGCGCTTTCGCGGGCTGATCGATGCACTCGGCGATCTCGTCGTCCATCGTGACCGCGACGGCCACATTGTCTACGCCAACAAGGTTTTCGCCGACCTTGTCGAAACCGACCAGCGCGACCTTGCCGGCAAGACCCTGGCCGAACTAGGCATCGATGTCGGCATCGTCCCCGACGCCGCGTTTTCCGACCATGAATGCCTGAGTTCCACCGACGTCGCCATTCGCACGCCGGACGGCCCACGCTGGTTCTCTTGGATCGAGCTGTCGGTGCGCGACAAGGACAGCGGCGCCGTTTCGCATCGCGCCATCGCCCGCGACATCACCGCTCGCAAGCGCGCCGAATCCTCGCTGATCACCGCCCGCGAGCGGGCCGAATATGCGAGCCAGGCCAAATCGCGCTTCCTCGCCACCGTCAGCCACGAGATCCGCACGCCGATGAACGGCATCATGGGCATGGCCCGGCTTCTCGCCGACACCAGCCTTTCGCCCGAGCAGCGGACCTATGTCGGCGCCATCTCGACCTCGGCCAGCGCGCTGCTGGCGCTGATCGAGGACCTGCTCGACTACTCCAAGATCGAGGCCGGCCGCTTCGATCCCGAACCGCAGCCAATGTCGGTGCGCGAGATCGCCGACAATGTCATCGAGCTTTTGGCGGCGCGGGCTTTTGCCAAGGATATCGGCCTCGGCTGTCATGTCGAACCCGACGTGCCGCAGCTGATCACCGCCGACCCCGGCAGGGTCAGGCAGGTGCTGCTCAATCTCATCGGCAACGCCGTCAAGTTCACCGACAGCGGCGGCGTCCTGGCAAGCATCGCTCGCGTCCGCACCGAAACCACCGACCGCATCCGCTTCACCATCACCGACACCGGCCCCGGCCTGCGCGAGGAGGACATGGAGCGCATATTCGAGGACTTCGAACAGGCTGACGGCACCTCGACCCGTGCGCATGGCGGTGCCGGCCTCGGTCTCGCCATTTCCAAGCGCCTGGTGACCGCCATGGGCGGCGCTATCTCGGTGTCGAGCCGGCTTGGCCAGGGGTCCGAATTCGTCTTCGATATTCCCGCTATTTCCGCCGTCGAGGCGCCGCAGATCCGCCAGGACGCGCTGTCGGGCCGGCATGCGGTGATCGTGTCGAAGAACCTGGTCGAGGCCGAAGCCCTCGCCCGCACCATTCGCGCCAATGGCGGCACGGTCGATCTGGCCACCGCCGCCGCCCAGGCCACCGCTTTCGCCGAGGGCTGTGACGTGCTTCTGATCGATGCTGCCATGGAGCAAAGCGACGGCAGGCTGCTCAGGCGCCTGCGCCAGAGCGGATTTGCCGATTGCGAGGCAGTGACGCTGATCGCGCCGACCGACCGCGGCATGCTTGGCGAGTTCCGTGCCAACGGTTACGCCACCTTCCTGGCGAGGCCGGTGCGCGGCGAGACACTGCTGCGCGTGCTTTTGACCAGCCATGCACCGGTCATCGCCGAGCCGCAACTGCAAAGGCGCGGCGCGCAGGCGGGGCACGCCATTGGCGCCCGCCAGCAGGGCCTGTCGGTGCTGATCGCCGAGGACAACGACATCAACGCCATGCTGGCCCGCGCCACGCTGCTGAAGGCCGGGCATCGCGTGAAAGTGGTCGGCAACGGCAAGGCCGCGGTCGAGGCGGTCATCAGCACCGGCCACAAGCACCGCTACGACGTGGTGCTGATGGACTTGCACATGCCTGTCATGGACGGTCTGGACGCCATCGCCGCCATCCGCCGCCATGAGGAGGAGACCGCGGTGCCGCCGGTGCCGATCATGGTGCTGTCGGCCGACAGCCAGGAAAAGACCCGCCACGCCGTGCTCGCTCACGGTGCCAGCGGCTTCGTCACCAAGCCGCTCGACCCCGATGCCCTGGTTCATGCGGTCGAAGGGCAAGCGGCCGCCTGAGGCACAACATAGACGGTTGATAGATTACCCAGCCGACGAAGTATTGCCCGCAGAGGCGTATCACGGTACTGTCACAATCCTGTTGCACCTACACCGTATCCCCGTGCCAAGAGGGATGGCTCGAAGGAGAATCACTCGTGCATACAGTCATGCCGGAATGTGATGCTCGGCCGAACGCCAGCGGGCCTTTGCTCGTCGGCCGGAACGCCGATGCCGTCATAAAAGGCGCATCGCTCGGCCGCATCGGCAATCTCGAAGTGCGGCTCGCCCGCAACGAGGCCGAGATCGCTGCCGCGCAGGAAGTGCGCTACCGGGTGTTCTACGACGAGCTTGGTGCCAGGAAGGACCTGTTCCAGATGCAGGACCGCCGCGATACCGATCGCTTCGATCCCCTCTGCGATCATCTGCTGGTCTTCGATACTTCGCTTTCCGGCCCCGAGCATCGCCGCATCGTCGGCACCTACCGCCTGCTGCGGCAGGAGATTGCCGCGGCCGCCGGCGGCTTCTATTCCGAAGGTGAATTCGAGCTGACCAAGCTGATCGCGCGGCATCCCGGCCAGCGCTTCCTCGAGCTCGGCCGCTCCTGCGTTCTGCCGGAATACCGCTCGAAGCGCACCATCGAGGCGCTGTGGCAAGGCATCTGGGCCTACATCAACCATTACGGCATCGGCGTGATGACCGGCTGCGCGTCGTTCCACGGCACCGTGCCGGCGGCACATGCGGAGGCGCTGACCTATCTTGCCCACCACTGCCGGACGAATTCATCCTGGGACGTGCGCGCCGTCGCCGGGCGCTATTGTTCCATGGATCTGATGCCGATCGAGGCCGTCAATACCAAGGCGGCGATCGCCGCGATGCCGCCGCTGGTCAAGGGCTATCTGCGCGTCGGCGCGCGCATCGGCGACGGCTGCGTCATCGACCGTGAATTCTCGACGGTCGACGTGTTCGTGGTGATGCCGGTCAAGGAGATCGGCGCCCGCTACGTCAATTATTATGGCGGAGAAGCGCAGCGGTTTGCGGCCTGACACCTTAAATCAGGGAATATCTTCCGGACGCCGGCCAGGCTTGCTTTTGTAGGACGGAAAGGCCCAGCCGAATTTCAGCGCGCCGCCGCGTACGCAGAAAGCCGCCATGAAACCTGCCAGGCCCGACGCAAGCGGCGGCAGTCCGGCGAAATCGCCAAGTGTGTAGAGGCCGGCGCCGGCAAGCGCTGCGGTAACGTAGATCTCCGGTCGCAGGAGCACCGAAGGCTCGCCTGTCAATAGATCGCGCAGAATGCCGCCAAGGGTTGCGGTGAGCATGCCGGTGACGATCGAAACTGCAGGTGACCCGGTGATCGTCAGCCCCTTGGCCGCGCCCATCACCGAAAATGCGGCAAGACCTATGGCGTCGAGCCAGAGCAGCAATTTGTAGCGGGACTCCAAACGATGTGCGCTGAAGAAGACGACGACCGCCACCGCTGCACAGATTAGCACATAGTCGCGGTTTCCCACCCAGAACACGGGCACGTTGAGGATGACGTCGCGAAACGTTCCGCCCCCGATGCCGGCAACGCTAGCCAGAAACAGGTAACCGATAATGTCGAGCTGTTTGCGCGAGGCGGCCAGCGCACCGGTCGCCGCGAAGACGGCGACGCCGGCATAGTCGAGAAGCTCGATCGGGTTCATGGGGTGAATAATGAAATAGCGAGTGGGGAATAGCGAGTGGCTCCTGCGAATCTGGATTGATTCCAGATAAATTAAATGATTGAATTGTTCATTCAATTATTTAAGTGGACGTCTATGTCCCCTCGCCGCTACAGCATGGGTTCCCGGACTGCCGCCTTCGCCAAGACGAGGCAGCGCATTCTCGACGCGACAATCAAGCTGCACACCCAGAACGGCATCTTTGGCACGACTTGGAAGGACATCGCTACGGAAGCCGATGTCGCCGTTGGCACCGTCTACAAGCATTTTCCTACTCTGGATGACCTGGTGCCGGCGTGCGGCGAAGTGCTGATGGAGCGTCTGCGTCCTCCGTCGCCCGAATCGGTGACTGAGATAATCGGCGGGGCGACGCACCCTAAAGAACGGTTGCGCCGGGTCGCCAACGAGCTGTTCGCCTTCTACCACCGTGGCGGACGGCATCTCGAAAGCGACCTGCGCGAGCGCGAGCTTCCAGCCATGCGGGAATGGGAGGAATACCTGCGACACATGGTGGCCGGATTCGTGCGCGAGGCCCTGGCCAACGACGGTCCCGGCGATGATGTCGTGCAGGCAATCAGCTTTCTATTCGACTTTCCGACGTTCAACGCGATGCGGATACGCGGCATGACGGTGGACCTCGCAGTCGAAACGGCAACAGAAATGGCGCTCTGCTGGCTCAAAGGCCAAGGCCGAACGAGCACGTCTTGAGCGAACAGAATGCGGGAGGCGAAACAAAGGTCAGGTAGCAAAGGGAGGAAGTCATGGACACGAATGTCGTTGAAATCACCGAATTTGCATTGAAGCCCGGATTCACCGAGCAGATGTTCCTGCAGACCAGAGATGAAGTGAATGACGAGGTGCGGAAGCTCAAGGGTTTCATCAATCGTCGCCTCCTTAAATCCGAGGGAGGCTGGACGGAGATACTCGAATGGGCGGACATTGACAGCGCCAAGTCGGCTGGCGAGGTCTGGTCCACCCTGCCCGGCATCAAAAACTATTGCTCGATGGTGAATTCCGCCTCGATCAAGGTCGGCTACCATTCTGTGGCGGCTGTGGCTAGCGGCGGAGCTGGCAGGAGCATTCCCCACGCCTTTTGCAGTCACGCCTTGGATGGAGAGGCGCGCTGGTGGCTTGGCTCGCTGGCGGTGATCAAGGCGACAGCAGCCCAGACGGCGGGCCAGTTCACGCTGGTTGAAGTCCTCGAGAGCGAAGGTGAGGCGCCGCTGCACGTCCATCATCGCGAGGACGAGTCATTCCTGGTGATGGAAGGCGAGATCGAGTTCGAGATCGGCGGTAAGGCGATTATGGCTGGACCCGGTTCGTTTCTCTTTGGGCCACGCGATGTGCCGCACCGCTATACGGTCAAGCGTGGGCCGGCCCGGATGCTGTTCCTCTTCACGCCCGGTGGGTTCGAGGAGCTTTTAGAAGCGACCAGTGTGCCTGCCGGAGACAGGCGCATCCCTCCGGACGGCGAAGGAATGCCGGACATGAAGACATTCCCCGACGTGGTCCGCCACTATGGGTGTGAACTGCTGGGCTGAGGGCAGGAAAGCCCTGCACGGCGACCTGTTTGATCGCCCCCTGAACTCGGACAGGTTGGGGGGCGGTCGATCATCCCTCACGCTTTGGTGGCGGTTGCTGCCGAACGGTGCACTATTCCCAGTTCACGCATCCTTCTCAGCCTGCTCGTTGACCGGCCCCGGCTCCACCGGCGCTTCGCTTGCCACATGCTTGGGGCCGCCCTTGGCGACGCCGACCATGGCCGGCCGCAGAACACGCTCGCCGATCGAATAGCCGGGCTGCACGACCTGCACGACCGTATTTGCCGGTACGTCGGGATTGGGCACCTCGAACATGGCCTGGTGGAAATTCGGATCGAATTTCTCGCCCTCGGGCTCGAGCTTCTTCACGCCGTGCCGCTCCAGCGCCGACAGCATGGCGCGCTCGGTGATCTCGACGCCGTCGATCAGCGCCTTGAAGCCGGCATCGCCCGAAGCCTTGGCCTCCTCCGGGATGGCATCCAGCGCACGGCGCAGATTGTCCGACACCGAAAGCATGTCGCGGGCAAAATTGGCAACCGCATAGGCGCGCGCGTCGTGGACGTCGCGGGCAGTGCGGCGGCGCAAATTCTCCATGTCGGCCGCGACGCGCAGTGCGCGATCCTTCAGCTCTTCGTTTTCCTTCAGAAGCCGGACAAGCGCTTCATAGTCGCCGTCGACGCCACCTTCCCTTGGCTCCGCGGCAGCCTCGGTCTTCTCGGCTTCATCGGGCGCGCGTTCGTCTTTTGCCTGGTCGCTCATCGCCGTTTCCCGTCATTTTCGAATGGTGTGGATTTGCGCCCGATATCGAGGTTTAGCGGCCAAAAATCAAGGGGCAAGCGATACTGCAGCCGCTGTCGCCGCTTGATGGCGGACGGCGCAGACCTCTCGATTTTAATTCAAACTTTACCGTACCCGACGGCTTTGCTTGCCGGGACACTACAATGCGGGAACCATTCCTCCCTTGGAAGAGTTTCGAAGCCGACACAGGATTTTGGATGATGCCCCGCAGGAATGGCGAAAAACGCGACGGGCTCGCCGGCGATATCCGGCGCCAGCTCGGCACCGAGGCGACCAAGCGCTTTCTGCGCACCTTGCCGGCCTTCCGCACGGAGTCCGATATTCCCGACCGTCTGAAGGAATTGCTCGACCGCCTGGACGGCGTCGAAGCCAAGGTGGTCGCAGGCGGGCGCCGTCGGTAGGCGCCGTTGCCGGCGACGCGCCCGGCGACTGCGGCCACCAATTCCTCGCCATCGCGCGACATTTACCCGCAGTAACTTTGCGTGATCGCCGCCTTGCGGCAGCGCCCTGCTCCGCCTATGTTTCATAATGAACATGATTTCCCCCGAAGCTGTGGCAAACAGCAAGCGCGCCTGGTTGAAAATCCTGTCGCGCTATAAAAAGCCCGACAGGCGTCGCAGCGCCGTCGAACTCGCCATCACCCTCATTCCTTTCGCCACGCTGTGGGCATTGTCCTCGGCCGCTTATGCCTATGGCCATTGGTGGGGTCTGGTCCTCATCCTTCCGGCCGCCGGCTTTCTGGTGCGGATCTTCATGATCCAGCACGATTGCGGCCACGGCTCCTTTTTTGCCAATCGCTATGCCGACGACTGGATCGGCCGCGTCCTTGGCGTGCTGACGCTGACGCCCTACGATTGCTGGCGCCGCGCCCACGCAACCCATCACGCCAGCGCAGGCAACCTCGACGAGCGCGGCACCGGCGACATCAAGACACTGACCGTCGCTGAATATCGGCAACTGTCATGGCGAGGCCGGCTCGCCTATCGCCTTTATCGCCATCCGCTGGTGATGTTCGGCCTTGGCCCGATATGGATCTTCATTTTCGAGCAGAGACTGCCCTTGGGCATGATGCGGGGCGGTTTCACCCCCTGGGTGTCGTCGATGTCGACCAACCTCGCCATCGCGGTCATCGCCGCGCTGCTCATCTGGTTCGTTGGCCCCGGCGCGTTTCTGGTCGTGCATTTGCCGATCGTCATCCTCGCCGGATCGGCCGGCATCTGGCTGTTTTATGTCCAGCATCAGTTCGAAGAGACGGAGTGGACAAAGGACTCCGAGTGGGAATTCCAGCACGCTGCCCTGCACGGTTCGTCCTATTACGACCTGCCGCCGGTGCTGAACTGGATCACCGGCAATATCGGCGTCCACCACGTGCACCACCTCTCGGCCAAGGTGCCATGCTACCGGCTTCCGGAAGTGCTGAGGGACTATCCGGAGCTGCGTGAGATCGGCCGCGTCACACTCCTCGACAGCCTGCGCTGCGTCAAGCTGGCGCTGTGGGACGAGAGCCGCAGCAAGCTGGTATCGTTCCGCGAAGCGCGGATGGCCGTGTAGACGCACCGCCGCACCTAAAGCGCGTCGCGCTCGACCGGCCTCATGCGACGCGCTTTAGGTTCTTGTTTATGCATGCCGTTATCGCAAAACCGCTGAACACTTTTGCGCGACATGCGTTAGGGGTGCGGCGGGCTCCACATTCCGAACTTAAGCCGCCTGGCGCTGGTCGCGCATCAGGATCTCGCCTTGGCGGATCTCGGTGCCCAGCACTTTCAGGCATTCGCGCATGAACGCGGCAAGGCCCGGCCAGCCCTTGGCCGACACCAGATTGCCGTCGACATGGGCGCCGGTCGGCGTAACATCGATATAGATGCCGCCGGCCAGCGTGACTTCCGGCTCGCAATATTGCAGCGCCGCGACTTCGCGGCCGCGCACCACGCCGTCGACCGCGATCAGGATCTGCACGCCGTGGCAGATGGTGAAGATCGGTTTTCCCGTCTCATGGAAATGCCGCACCAGCGCCTGCACGCGCTTGTCGATGCGGATATATTCCGGCCCGCGCCCGCCCGCCGCGTAGACGGCATCGTAGTCGGCCGGATTGACCTCAGAAAACGTCTTGTTGAGGATGTAGTCGTGGCCGAGCTTTTCCGTATAGGTCTGGTGGCCCTCGAAGTCGTGCAGCGAGGTCTTCAGGATATCGCCGGCCTTCTTGTCGGGGCAAACGACATGGACGGTGTGGCCCACCGCATGCATGGCCTGTTCAAAGACGAAAATCTCGTACTCCTCGCTGAACTCGCCAACGAGCATCAATATCTTCTTGCCAGCCATACCCGGTTCCTCCCTTGTGGCCACATTTATTCGGATCGCGAAATAATGGGCCTATCCTAAGGCGGAGAGGCGCAAAATAAAAGGCTGAATCGGGAATGTGGTCCGACCAGATAGGGCTTCTGGTCCCCTGGAGCGGATCAGCCGGCGCGCACCCGCCGCCAGGAATATTTCGGGCCTTTGGCCTCCGGCTTCACCGCCGGCTGATAGAACAGCGGCAGTCCGCCTGTGCGGCCTTGCTCGAGCCGCTTCAGCAGCACCGGGTGTGATATCTCGAATTCATCGAAGCCGAGGCGCAGCATATGCGGCAGCTGATCGATCAGCACCTGCCCGGTGGCGCGCATAGCGCCTGCAAAATGATAACGGCTGCGCAGCAATTCGCCCTTGGAGAACGAGCGGCCGTCATTGAACGCCGGAAACGCCAGCGCCACCAGCGACAGCTGATCGAGCAGGCCTGCGATCTTTTCGAGCTGATCGCCGGGCTGCAGCAGCACACCGATGCGCTCCTTCGCCGACCGCCGCACCTCCGGATCGAGGCCGAGAAACGCCTGCAACGGCAGGATGAAACGGCCATTGCCGACCAGCGCCTCGGCACTTTCGGCATGAACCCACTCGTCCTCGCGGAACCCATCCGGTGTCCACAGCCTCATGGCGTTTTCGGCTATCAAGTCGCTCATCAAGAAAATTCCCAAGTCCACAATATTCTCAAATTCAAAACACCCCAGGGTGTGTCGAGATTCAGGTCAGGCCGAGCCGAAGCCGACGGCGGGCGCGAAGCGACCAAACTGGGTGGCTTCCGACAACCGGAGCGGAGCGTACTGTTGGGTACGTGAGCACCGGAAGCCGCCGTTTGCAGGCCGGCTGAATATCAACATATCCTAAAGCGAGGCGTCGGTCAGCGACCTTTCCAGCCCCGACAAGTGGATGCCGCATTCGGTCTTGGCGTGCCCGGCCCAGCGGCCGCTGCGCGCGTCGTCGCCCGGCTGCACCGGCTGCGTGCATGGGAAGCAGCCGATCGACAGATAGCCATAGGCGACCAGCGGGTTTTCACGCAGCGCATGTGCGCGCATGTAGCCGGCCTGGTCCGATGTCGTCCAGTGCGCCAGCGGATTGATGCGGATGCGCGAGCCGACCGCCTCGAACACCGGCAGCGCTGCCCGGGTCGCTGCCTGGAAGCGCTTGCGGCCGGTGAACCAGGCGCGGAACGGCTCGACGCCGCGCGCCAGCGGCTCGACCTTGCGGACGTCGCAGCAGGCGTCGGTGTCGGTCTCGTTCAGATTGCCGGTCGGGTCGATCCTTGCCAGCGCCGCATCGTCGGGCCTGATCACCCGGATATCGCTCAGCCCGAAATCGGCGGCCAGCGCGTCACGATAGCCGAGCGTCTCCTCGAAATGCTTGCCGGTGTCGAGAAAGATCACCGGCAGCGTGCGGTCGATCTCGGCGATCATGTGCAGCAGCACCGCCGAATCCGCGCCGAAGGACGAGACGGCGGCGATTTCGCCGTGAAAGAACTCCCGGGTCGACCGCTCGATGATCTCCAGCGGCTTCAGATGGCCGTAGAGCGCGTCGAGACCCGCCGCTTGGGCGGCAATGCCGGCCTCGACATCGACGATCCGGTCAAGCGGCCTTGGCTTCGCCAGCATAGAGCGCCTCCTTGAACGGCGCGGGACCGACTCGGCGGTAGGCGTCGATGAATCTTTCGTTTCTGTCCAGCCGAAGCCCGAGATAGGTCTCGACGATCTGCTCGATGGCGTCGGTGATCTCTTCTGAACTGAAGCCGCGGCCGATGATCTCGCCGACCGAGGTGTTCTCGTCGGCCGAGCCGCCGAGCGTCACCTGGTAGAGCTCGGCGCCTTTCTTCTCGACGCCGAGGATGCCTATATGGCCGACATGGTGATGGCCGCAGGCATTGATGCAGCCGGAAATCTTCAGCTTCAATTCGCCGATCTCGCGCTGGCGCTCCAGCGAAGCAAAGCGCCGCGAGATTTCCTGCGCCACGGGGATGGAACGCGCCGTTGCCAGCGCGCAATAGTCAAGGCCGGGGCAGGAGATGATGTCGCTGATCAGGTTGGAATTGGCCGTCGCCAGCCCGATATCGACAAGCGCGTCATAGACCGCCTTGAGGTCGGCCCGCGCCACATGCGGCAGGATCAGGTTCTGCTCGTGACTGACGCGCAGCTCGTCGAATGAATATTTTTCGGCAATGTCGGCGACCGCTTCCATCTGGCTGTCGGAGGCATCGCCCGGCGTCTCGCCGATGCCCTTGAGCGAGATGGTCACCGCCGCGTAGTCGGGATGGCGATGGGTGACCACATTCTGGTCCAGCCATTCGGAAAAGCTCTTCGAGTCGAGGCGGGCAAGCTTGACCGCCTCGTCGCCTTCCGGCCGGTCGACAAGCGCCGGCGGCGCGAAATAGGCATCGATGGCGCGGATGTCTTCTTCCGGCAGCCTCAGCTCGGCGTCCTTCAACTCCTGCCATTCGGCCTCGACCTGGCGGGTGATCTCCTCGACGCCGGTCTCATGGACCAGGATCTTGATGCGCGCCTTGAACTTGTTGTCACGACGGCCGTAGAGGTTGTAAACGCGCAGGATCGCCGTGCAGTAGGACAACAGATCCGCTTCGGGCAGGAAATCGCGGATCTTCTTGGCGACCATCGGCGTGCGGCCCTGACCGCCGCCGACATAGACGGCGAAACCGAGCTCGCCGGCAGCGTTCTTCTTCAGATGCAGGCCGATGTCGTGCGTCTGGATGGCGGCGCGGTCGCGCTCGGCGCCGGTCACCGCGATCTTGAATTTTCGCGGCAGGAACGAGAATTCCGGATGCACCGACGACCATTGACGCAGGATTTCGGCATAGGGGCGCGGATCGGCAACCTCGTCAGCGGCGGCGCCGGCGAAGTGGTCGGCGGTGACATTGCGGATGCAATTGCCGCTGGTCTGGATGGCGTGCATCTCGACGCTTGCCAGATCCGCCAGGATCGCCGGGATGTCCGACAGCGCCGGCCAGTTGAACTGGATGTTCTGGCGCGTCGTGAAATGCCCATAACCTTTGTCGTATTTGCGGGCGATGTGGCCAAGCATGCGCAGCTGCTTGCTGTTTAGCGTGCCGTAGGGCACCGCGATGCGCAGCATATAGGCATGCAGCTGCAGATAGACGCCGTTCATCAGCCGCAGCGGCCGGAACTGGTCCTCGGTGATCTCGCCGGCAAGCCGCCGCGCGACCTGATCGCTGAACTCGGCGACGCGGGCCTTGACGAAATCGTGGTCGAACTCATCGTAACGGTACATATTCAGGTCTTTCCGGGCGCGTCCGCCCGTTTCATCAGTGTGTGGTCGTTTACGCCGCGCGGGCTTGCGGACGGGCCTGCTTGCCCAGGTCGTTGCGGGTGGTCGGGCCGGCGGCACGAATCTTTTCACGCAGCCGGACCGCTTCGACCATGCCGTTGGCCACGGTCACGTCTATCAGGTTGACGTCGACCACTTCGTTGTTGGCGGAGGCCTTGGCGCCGATCGCCTCCAGCCGGTCCTCGGCCGCCTTGTCATGGGCGATGTCGGCATGGTCGATGGTCTCGGCCCAGCCGCCATTGGCGTACCAGACGGCTATGCCGTCGGCGAGGCGGTTCGCGGTCAGGACCTTCATTGGTTCACTCCTTGCGCGGCAGCACGGGCCATGCTTTCCTGCCTGTGTGCCGCCAGCGGCTCGGACCGTTCGAAGTTGGCGCCGGCGACGGCGTCGCCAATGATGGTCATCACCGGGCCGCTGAGGTCGGCACGCGCCTCCAGCGACGGCAGGTCGGCGAGCGTGCCGTGGAAGCGGCGGCGGTTGGCAAGGCTGGCATTCTCGACCACGGCGACGGCCGTATCCGGCGACAGGCCGGCTTCGATCAGCCGGCCGGCGACCTCGGCGGCGACCGAGCGCCCCATATAGACGGCGACCGTCGCGCCGGAAATGGCGAGCTTTGCCCAGTCTGGCAGCGAATTTCCCTTGAGGTCGTGGCCGGTGGTGAACACCATGGACGACGACACGCCGCGCAGCGTCAGCGGCAGTTCGAAATCGGCGGCGGCCGCGAAGGCCGCGGTGACGCCCGGAACCACTTCGTAGGCGACGCCGGCATCGCGAAGTGCCGCCATCTCCTCGCCGGCCCGGCCGAACACCAGCGGGTCGCCGGACTTCAGCCGCACGACACGCTTGCCGGCGTGGCCAAGCTCGACCAGCAGCGCATTGATCTCGGCCTGGCTCTTGGAATGGCAGCCCTTGCGCTTGCCGACCGGCAGGCGCTCGGCATCGCGGCGGCCCATGGCGACGATCGCCTCCGGCACCAGCGCGTCATGGACGATCACGTCGGCTTCCATCAGCAGGCGATGGGCGCGCAGCGTCAAAAGGTCCTCGGCGCCTGGACCGGCGCCTACAAGCGCGATATGGCCCGATGCCGGTTCTTTCGAAAGCAGCAGGCCGACGGCCGCATCATGCGCCTGCGAAAGCTCGCCGGCCTCGACAGCGCGGGCCGGCGCGCCGCCAAAGAAATCGCTCCAGAAGCGGCGGCGGGCATTGCCCTTCGGCAGCAGTCTTTCGGCGGTGTCGCGAAACGACGCGGCGAGCGCCGCGAGCGGACCGAGCGAGGGCGCCAGCATGCGGTCGATGCGGCTACGCAGCATCTGCGCCAGCACCGGGCCGGCACCTTCCGTGCCGATGGCAATGGCGACCGGCGCGCGGTTGACCAGTGCCGGCGTGAAGAAATCGCATAGCTCCGGCCGGTCGACGGCATTGACCGGAATGCCCAGCCGGCGCGCATCCCCGGCAACGCGGCGATCGAGGGCCTCGTCGCCGCTGGCGGCAAACACCATCACCGCGCCATTGAGATGTGCTGCATCATAGGCGTCGGCGATGTGGGCGGCCCGCGTCTCGGCGATAAAGGCCAGCAGCTCCGGGCTTGTTTCATCGCTGACGATGCGCAGCACAGCGCTCGACTGCGCGAGCAGCCGCGCCTTGGCCAGCGCTTCCTCTGCGCCGCCGACGATGGCTATGGCTTCGCCCTTGACCCGCATGAAGACGGGAAAGGCATTGAGCTTGGGCGTGGCTTGCGGCATGACGAGCGGAATCCTGGAACCGTTTGTCAGTTCTACGCGGGGGCGCGAAAAACCAGAAGGCACCCACTCGCGCATCGCTTCGTAGCAGGCAATCTCTTTTCTGCAAGCATGAAGGCCAAGAGAAAAATATTCCACATTCAAATGCGGAGCAGATTGAAGCTGCTGTTGCAGCCCTTGATCCGCTGCCTTTTTAGCGACCGGAGGAGCTAACCACAAAACAGATTTTTCTAAATTCTATCAATTTAGTAGATTAAGCCGCCAGATGCTGACCGAGCGATCGACGGCAGCCCCGCGCTCTCGCCGACCCCCTGTCGGAGCACCGGGTCCGAGTGCCGGAACATTCCCGCCTCGGCACGCGTTTGCCCTATGGACCCAGGCCCGGTCACACCTCTGCGGCAAAGGCCCGGCGATGGGTTCGAAAAAACAAAAAAGGAGCGCCCCATGAGCAACGTCAGACTGAAACGCGGACTGTGGATCGTGGTGGCAGATGGCGAAAAGGCGCTGTTCCTCGAGAACCGTGGAGACGTCCAATATCCCGACCTTCAGGTCGTGCACGAGATGGAGCAGGAAAATCCGGCAACCCGAGAACAAGGCACGGACCGCCCCGGCCGCTACAGCGACGGCCCTTCCGTCCACCGCAGTGCGGTCGAGGACACCGACTGGCACCGTCTCGGCAAGGAGCGTTTTGCCGAAGAGATTGCCGACAGGCTCTACAAGCTCGCGCATCGCGGCAGCTTCAAGGAGATCGTGCTGATCGCGCCGCCGCCGGTGCTGGGCGACATGCGCAGGAAGCTGCACAAGGAGGTCACCGACAAGATAACGGCCGAAATTCCAAAGACGCTGACCAACCACAGCATACCCGATATCGAGAGCCTGCTGCAGGCGACCTGATCGGCATCGGCGGCGCGCAACTTTCGTTTCCGTAGCAAGCGCCTGCTTGGAGCAGGCCGCGCCGGGTGGCAACGCTTGCCGGCTCTCCGTCTTTTGCTGCTTTGTCATCGATTTCATGAGGAATGCGGGGTTGTCTCGCGACTGTCGCAGCCTCCATACTGCCACGGCGGCGGCTTTTGGACGGCGCATGTCCGACATCGCGATTCCTGAAGGCGCTCCATAGACAATGCCGCATGACACGCCCCTTATCGCCACCATCGTCGCCGGTCTGGGGCTGGCTTTCGTCTTCGGCGCACTTGCCAACCGTTTTCGCGTGCCGCCGCTGGTAGGCTATCTCATCGCCGGCGTTCTGGTTGGACCGAACACGCCGGGTTTCGTCGCCGATGCCGGCCTCGCCAATGAACTTGCCGAGATCGGCGTCATCCTGCTGATGTTCGGCGTCGGCCTGCATTTCTCGCTGAGGGACCTGTTGTCGGTCCGCGCCATCGCCGTGTCCGGCGCCATTGTGCAGATCGGCTTCGCGACAGCCCTCGGCGCCGGCCTTGCCTGGATGCTCGGATGGTCGATCGGTGCGGGACTGGTCTTGGCCTGGCGCTTTCCGTGGCCTCGACCGTGGTGCTGTTGCGCGCCCAGGAGCGGCGGCTGATCGAGACCGAGCGCGGCCGCATCGCCGTCGGCTGGCTGATCGTCGAAGGCGCGCGCAGAAATCTTCCAAGGAAAAATCGTGAAAAAGCCGGTTGGTGACGCCGGACTTGTACGGCCCGCGTCTAAAAAATAGAACGGTTGATAATAGGAAGGGGAACCAAAGAAGCGTAGCCTCATGGACTTTAACTCTGTTAGGAAGAGGTAGTATTTTCCGCGGGAGGGGATAATGACTACTTATGAGATCATTGTGACTGATGTAACTCGCTATGGTACGCTCTACTGCGTCGCTGGCTGGGATCGGATCAGAGGCGGCATGATCCGACCCGAACCATCCGGTGCTATCGCCGCGAATGAGCCTTCAAGGTTTTGGGACGGGCAACATGCGGGACCTAATAGAACGTTTGCGGTAGGCAATATCGTAAGGTTTGACGCAAACGCGCCAGCTGCCAATTTTCAATTCCCACATGCGACGGAAGACCGAATTTTAGTCGCAGGACAACCAATTATGTTGGTGGGGCAACAAACGGTGGCCCAAACCGCTCAAGCCGTAGCAGGAGGAATATCGCCGACGCTCGAAGCCGCCTTTAACAACGGCTTGATAAGGGCCGCGTCCAATAAGGCGCACGTACCCATCGGTTACAACGGGCGGTCCCTAGGAGCGATTGAAATAGCACCTAACCAAATTCAGTTTTATGTCCAGTCGTTTGATCCTGCAAAGCCGCAGCTGCGATCTAGGATTACCGTTGGAAACAACCTGTATGATCTTTCAGTGCCTGCTGACGCCGCCAAAAGCCGCTGGCAGGGTCAAGGCTTAGCCGGTTTGCAAGCCGATGCTCAGGCCAGCATGCGCATTCATGTGCGGGTTGGATTGTCACGGCCTTTCGCAGCGATGCCAAACTCGTGCTATTCACAGGTCAATGGCCTATATTTCCTGTAAGAGTCTGGTGCCTGTGCGGGAACGGCACCGGCTGAATCCATTCGGTAATGTGAAGGCATCTGAAAAAGAAGCGATCTGATGACTGACCAACTAGAGGTGCTTACGATTGGGCATTCGACACTGACTTATGAGCGGCTGCTTCACCTATTGCGGCAAGCGTCGGTAACGGCGGTTGCCGACGTGAGGTCTGCGCCGTACTCTCGCCATTTCCCTCACTTTAATCGTGACTCTCTTAGAAAAGAGTTGGCTCTGGACCAGATAGAATACAGGTTCGTGGGCGAAGCGCTCGGAGGTAGACCGACAAATACAGGATTCTTTTGTGAAGGCGTTGCTGACTATGAGAAGATGGCAAAAGCGCCGAACTTTGAACGGGGATTAGCGCTCATAGCTGAAGGGGCAAAGAAGCATCGCATTGCGATGATGTGCTCGGAGCATGATCCGCTTGATTGCCACCGATGCTTGCTGGTTGGCCGAGCATTGAACGACCGAGGCTTAGCCGTCAGACACATCCTTTCCAACGGACAAATTATCGGCCAATCCGATATTGAATCCAAGTTGCTGGAACTCGCAGGAGCGACAGATGACGATCTTTTTGATCCGAGCCACAAACGACTCGCGTTCGCGTACAGGCAAAGGGCTATGAAGGTTGCATATGTTGATACAAAGCTAGTCTCAGGGAAATCCTTGGCTGCGGAGTAATATATTGGATAATATAGAAGTCTCGACGATCGGTTTTACAAAATCGACAGCGAAAAATTTCTTCGAAAGATTGAAAAAATCCGGTATAAAGAAGGTAATTGACGTACGCCTTCATAATACATCACAGCTTTCTGGGTTTGCGAAGGCAGATGATCTTTCATATTTTTTGAAAGAAGTTTGTCATGCCGAATATGTTCATGTACCGATGCTGGCACCAACCGACAACATACTCAAAGCCTACAAGAAAGATAAGGGTGATTGGTCTGAATATGAGAGATTATTTCTGAAACTCATATCAGAAAGACAGATTGAAAAACGCCTTAAGCCGGACCTGTTTCATGGGACATGTCTCCTGTGCTCCGAGGCCACTCCGCATCATTGCCACCGCAGATTGGTTTGCGAATACTTGAATGAGAAATGGGGCGGCTCGCTAACCGTTCGCCATCTATAGTGGCGCTGTCGAAGCGCCTTGATTAGAAGCGTCGGACGTTCAGTTTGAATCGCGAGGGATTGAACGAAGCCGCTGACGCGTCATTTGGTGCGTGGGTTTGCGGATGACGCTTCTGTTTTGAAGGATTGCGGCTGTTGAAG